>NZ_JBEXXQ010000048.1:0-83114 GCF_040630525.1 Streptomyces sp. NPDC005799 | reverse complement strand
AGCCGGAAACACAGACTTGCGGGCAGGAACTGGACCACTCGGTTTACTTATGGGTGGATCACCCGGCTCGGTGTCTACCGTCTTACCGGAAACGTGCACAGGGCGACGGTGCATGCCAGTCGGTGAACGATGTCGGAAAGCTGTGTGCGGGAGAACTGCATGCACGGTTTGAAGCGGCGGGGACCGGAAACGGAGCGGAAGCCACCGCGCCAGTCCCCGACCCTACTGAACGAGTTCACCGTCTGGTGAGCGGGAGGCTGAGGATCCCGCGGTCGTGTCCGACGATCAGGTCCGGGCCCGCGGTGGCCAGACAGGTGAGCACCACATCCAGGGCGATGTGCCCCACCGCGCCGGTCTCCGGTTCCCATACCCGCAGCCGGTGACCGTGCCGGGTGCCGGTGACCAGGACCGTGCGGCCGCCGTGCAGGGTGGAGGCGGTGATGACCGGCAGGCCCCCGGTGCCTGTCGAGGCGGGGAGACCGTCGCCGACCGGGGCACCGGTGGCAAGGTCCCACAGCATGACCACGCCCTGGTTGTCTCCGGTGGCCAGCATGGTTCGGTCGGGTGTGGGCACAGCCGCCACGGCTGCCACCCGGTGGTCGGCATCGGCGAGGGCACGGGCGCTCAACTGCACGGCCGCGCCTGGTTCCCAGGGGTCTTCGACGGCTGGATCCCACACGTGAAGGCGGCCGGCGGTGTCCGCGGCCGCGATCAGTGTGTGGTCGGCGGAGATCGGGATGGCTGCGATCGATTGGATCGGACTGCCGTAGGGGTTGAGGCGCCCGACGCACTCACCGGTGTCCGGATCCCACAGGCGGACCGCGCCTTTGGGGGTGGCGGTGACGAGCAGGGTGCGGCCGTCGGGGACGGTCGCGGTACACATTCCGGTCACCCCGCCAGGCCAGTTGCCGGCCGGTTCGCGGACCGGCTGTCCGGTGGCGGGGTTCCACAGGGCGATCGTCCCGGTGTCGCCTCCGCTCGCCAGAAGGACGCGGCCGTCGGGCAGGGGCAGGGCCGTCAGGGAGCGGATACGGTCACGGTGTCCTGGCAGCGGGGCATGGACGAGCCGGGCGTCGGCCACGTCCCACAGGCACACCACGCCCCTGTCCCCGGCGCCGGCCATGAGCGTTGGCCGACCCGGGCGGGAGACCACGGCCAGCGCGTTGACACCCCCGGATGAACCGGGCGCCGAATCGGAGAACACCGGCAAGTCGGAGAACACCGTGATACGGCCCCAGGGGGTGCTGTCGGCCGCGAGCACCGCGTTCCCGTCCTGCCGGAACCGAGTCGCCGCTTCACCTGTTCGTCCGGGCGCCGTCGACTCCACCACGGCGGCCGACTCGTCGGAGTCCGCCCGCGCCTCCGTCGGGTGGTGCCGGGGGCTCGCACCGTCCGGGTTGTCCGCCAGGCCGTCGGCGATCGTCCACGTCTGTTCGCAGTCCCAGCAGCGGAAGTCTCCGGTGAGCGCCATCAGTTGGCGGGCCAACTCCCTTGCGTCCTGTTGCGGGGTGCCCCCGACGGCGACCATGCCGGCGACCAGACACAGGACGGCCTGTCCCGATGTTTCGGGGGGTACCCCTGCCACCGCGACGTCGCGTGCCGCCCGCAGGAAGGGCTCCCACTCCTCGCCCACTGCCTCCTCCCGCAGTGGGGCAGCGACCTCGCCCCAGGGATGTCCTCCCTGCCTGACATGGGCGGGATCAGGGCGTCCCGGAGCTTCGGCGGGCGGACGTGCCGGGTGCATGAAGAAGTCGGGGATCTCGGTATCGCTCCCGCACTCGGGGCATATCAGCAGGAGGTCACCTTCCCGGGGATCGGGGAACCGCCACAGCGCTTCGCCCATGTGGTGGCCGGCGAAGGCCACGCAGGCGAGCACGAGGTGGGCGCAGACCCGCGGGGTGGTATCGGCGGCAAGGAGGCTTCGGGTGGCCGCCCGCTCGGCCAGACGCAGTGCGGCGCCGAACCCCGTCTCGAGATCGGCCGGGACGGGGGGCCTGTCTTCCGCGGTCACGATGCATCCCAAGTCCACCCAGAAGTCCGCGGTCTGTCCAGGAGGCAGGGCCGCTGCCGCCTCGACGAGATGCGGCAGAGCCGCATAGGCCCCGTCGAAGACGGTCCCGTCGTCCATCAGGCCGTCGGCCAGGTTCGTCCAGGTCTGCCTCCATCCATCGCTGCTCCCGGTGGCAGCCGCGGAGGACAACTGCTCCAGGAGTGCTTTCACCTCTTCGACCTTCACACCGTCGAGGTCAAGCCAACGAGGGCTGTGCAAGGGCAGCTTGGGAATCATGGAACGAGTCTCGCAGGCAGCACTGACAATCAGGAGGCTGTCCCGGATCAGCTCGTCATCCGATCGGCGACCACTGCCACGGAACGGGGCACGATCCGCTCCAGGACCGGCAGAACTGGATCCCATTCGCCCGCAACCGTCACGACCTGCGCGGCGAGCCTGCGGGCGTGGGACGGCTCGGACAACTCCACGAGTGCGGCCAGGGCGCGGGCTCCTCACCCTGCACTGAGGATGGCTCCGGAGTTGCTCACCTTGGTTCCTCAGACGTGCAGACGCTGATCTGAGAGTAGATGCCGAACTGCAGGGCTTCCTCTTGGTCCAGCGGCTGGGGGTGGGATCTCTCTTGAGGGTGGGAGATGGGGGGTGGGGGAGCGGGCTCAGGGTTCGATGGCGAGGTGTTCGATGAGGTCGTCGCGCAGCGTGAACTGAGAGCGCAGATCGACGGTGCCGCCGGGGAAGTTGCCTTCGAGGTGGTGTGTGGCGATGTAGTGGGCCGGGTCGGTCTCCTGAGCGTTCGTGAGGTGGGTGGTGTAGGTGAATTCGGTGGCGGATCGGTCCAGCCACCGCTCGATCGCGGTGCTGCCCTGGTACGTGTTGCCGTCGTCGATCACTGTGGCGTCGTCGGTGAACGCCGTGGCCGCGGTGGCGGTGTCGTGGGCGCCGTGCGCTGTGAGGTAGCGGGTGATCACCTCGGGCAGGTCGTCCGGGGCGATGGTGCGGGGCTGGTTGTCGTGCATGACGCTCCTGCTGGTGGTGGCGTGTTCAGACGGTGGGGGTGGTGCCGCCGTCGATGACGTGTTCGGCGCCGGCGATGGCCGAGGCGCGGTCGGAGACGAGGAAGGCGACGAGTTCGGCGACCTCCTCGGGGCGGTTGGGGCGGCCGAGCGGGATGCCTCCGAGGGTGTCCATGAGCCGGCCCAGTGCTGCTTCCTGGGTGATGCCGGCGTCGTGGGCGATCCGGGCCACGAGGTTGTCGGCGGCCGAGGTCTGGACGAAGCCCGGCGAGACGGTGTTGACGCGGACGCCGTGTGGGGCGACCTCGTTGGCCAGCCCTTTGCTGTAGGTGGTCAGGGCGGCTTTGGCAGCGGTGTAGGCCAGGGTGCCGTTCCACAGCGGCATGCGGCGCTGGATCGAGGTGACGTGCACGATCGCGCCCTTGCCTGTGGCGATCATGTGTGGGAGGAGTGCGCGGTCCAGGCGGACGGCGGCCAGCAGGTTCGTGTTCAGCTCCCGGGCCCAGTCGTCCTCGCTGAGCGCGGCGAATCCGCCTGCCGGCGCTTCGGAGCCGCCGAGGGTGTTGACCAGGATGTCGACGCCTCCCAGGCGGGCGTCCACCTCGGAGGCGACGTGGGCGGCGCCCTGGACGGTGGACAGGTCGGCGGCGATGAACGTCTTCTCCTCGACGTCGGCGGGGCGGCTGCGGGCGGTGACCAGCACGACCGCGCCGGCCTCGGCGAGCCGCCGGGCGATCGCGGCTCCGGTGCCCTTGGTGCCGCCGGTGACCAGAGCACGTCGGCCTTCGAGGGATTCGCTGATGGATGCGGTCACCTTGTGCCTCCAGTTCCGGGCGCGGCTGTTCGGGGCACTGCTCCCGCTTCGACTGCTAAAATAGAAGCCACTTACTTCGACTTTAGCAGTAACTGGGGGGATGGTCGCCGTGGCAAGCCGGATCAGGCTGGAGGACCGTGAGTGCCCGCTGTCCACGACGGTGGAGCACGTCGGCGAGTGGTGGACACTGCTGATCCTCCACGACGCCTTCGACGGCTACACCCGCTTCGACCAGTTCCAGGAGAGCCTGGGCATCTCCTCCAGCATGCTCACCACGCGGCTGAAGACCCTCGTCGCGGACGGCCTGCTGGAGCGCCGGCCCTACCAGACCAGCCCCGTCCGGCACGAGTACGTACTCACCGAACTCGGGCGCTCCCTGCGTCCGGTGATCGTCGCCCTGGCCGCCTGGGGCAACTCCCGCCTCAAGCCGGCGGAGCGCAGCATGATCCTCGTCGACACGCACAGCGGCGAGGAGGTCGAGCCCGTCGTCGTCGACGCCAAGACCGGCCGCCGACTGGACGACAGCTCCGCCTACGTCTTCACCGCGGGCCCCGCGGCCAGCGACGCGATGCGCAGCCGCTACGCGGAACGGCTCGTCATTCCCACGCAAGAGGCGTGAGCTCGCCCGGAAGAGCCTCGTCAGCCCGTCGCCGGGGCGATACCTGCCGGCCTCCCCGTCGTTGAGAACTGGATCAAGCGAGGCGAGGAGCCACGCCGGCCGTTTCCAAGAATCCCCATCACCGCGGCCGTAGGTGGTGGAAGGCGGTCGCCTCGCGGGCGTTCACCGTGGGCGTTGGCAGCGCATCAGGTCATGACTGGCCTCATTCAAGCGGGGGATGCTCAGGCGTGGCGGTGGGGGTCCGGTCTGCCGTCGGGACGATGGCTGCGGCTGCGGCTGCGGCTGCGGCTGCGGGGGCTGGTGCGGTGGGTGCTCGGGTCGTCAGCCGTCTCTCTCGTAGCAGGCCTGTACACCTGCCGCTACTGATTGTGATGTCGTGTATCGGCCATTTCTGGTGCACCTTCTGTCTCAACGGCCGGGTGGCGGCGACACTCCGTGACGGCGGCGGGTGGTCCGTCGGCTGAAGGCCGTTTCGATTCGGGGGTGTTGGGCGTGGCGGGGCGTTCGGGGTAGTACTACCGGGCCGGGCATTGGGTGAACCGGTCTGCGGGTGGTTCGAAGGGCAAGGCGGGAAGGAAGTCCACGGCGGTGGTGGTGGGCGGTCTGCTGGTGGTGGGGGCGTGGATGGGGCTGTTTTCTCACGGCTCGGATGCTCAGGGCACAGCAAATCAGCCCTCTACGCCTGCGTCTTCGGCGTCGGCGGGCCGGTAGCGGCCGCTGGGTAAGACGGCTTTACGGTCGGCGTTTGCCGCGGCCCAGGCGTGCCCGCCACGTGCGGGGTGCGGGCGCGGCGTCCGCCGCTGGCGGGGCGGGGCGGGTTGCTGGTTCGGTGGCCCGCAGCCGTTGCCAGGCCGCTTTCCACGCTTCGGTCTGCTCGGGCGGCAGGCCGCAGGCGGTGAGGTAGATGCCGGTGGTCTTCCATGTCCTGGGCAGGGTGCTGCGGTTGAGCAGCGCGCTGATGCTGCCGTGGAGATGGGCGGATCGGCGCGCTGGCTGAGCGCGCCGAGGGTGTGGCCGCTGACGGCTCTCACCTCGGCCAGGGCCTGCAGGAAGGCGTGCGGGGTGTGGCGCTGTTCGGGATCGGGCCACACCGTGCCTGCCGGGTCGGCTGGTCCGTTCGCCGGTGCCGGCCGGTAGGCGTGATTGCGGGCGAGGATGAGTCGTCCGGCGGTGTTGCGGACGCGTTTTTGCGGCTGTGGCAGCCCGCGCGCCCAGTGTTGTGCGCAGCTGCCGGTAGACCAGGTCCAAGTCCAAATCCCGGGCAGGGCCGGGGATGCCGTCGCGCAGAAGGTGCAGCAGTTCCCCGGTGAACGCCGTGTGAGTTTCGCCCGGTGGCGCCAGCGCCAGACCGTTGTCGGGGGCTGCTGCCAGCAGATAACTGCCCTCGATCTCCGCCTGGTCGGCGAGCATTTCGTCGCTGCTCATCGAGCCCAGCGCCCGTCCGCTCAGACAGCAGTCGAGGATGATGACGTACCGCTGGGCCGAGGCGTCGGTGAGGATTTCCCGCAGTGCCTGGTAGGTCACGCCGGTGTGACTGCGCCCGGCAGTGGAGCGGGGCAGGCCGAAGAAGAGGTCGCCGCGACCATCGAGCAGTCCATGGCCGGCGAAGTAGATCAGCAGCGTGTCCTCGGCCACCTCGGCGGCCTGCTGCACTGCGTCCAGCATCGCCGGGGTGCTGTCGGGTTCGGCCACCACCGTGCAGTGTCCCTCAGGCAGGTCCCAGGAGCTGCTGCTGGTGAGCACGTGGGCCAGGGCGGGCAGGTTGTTCGCCACCGCCGGCAGCGGCTCGAGATGCACGTAGCTGCTGACCCCGATGAGGACGGCCCGCGAGAGTGCCGGGTCGGGTAGCGCGCTCACGACGCGGGCCGTGGGGTGTCATCGCCCTGTTCCAGGGCGGCCACCATCGCTCGTACCTCTTCCTCGCTGCCCTCGGCCAGGCTGATCTCCACCTCACCGCGCCGGATCACCACCCGCGGCGGCCGGGGCCGGGTCTGCCGCCATGTGAGGACCGACAGCACGAACGACGCCGCGCTCCAGCCGTTTCCCGTCACCAGCTCCAGCACGTCGAACAGGCTGCCCAGCGAACCCGGTGCGGGCGTCTGCCCGGCCTGCGATACCACCGCCGTGCGTGTCGCCGGCTCCTGGCGTAACCAGCCGTGCAGCGACCGGAGTTCGCTCTCCGGACGGCTGGATGTGGTCCGTATCTGAAACTGCACCGTCTTCCCTCTCCGCTCTGCGTGTGTGCCCGGGCACGGTCTCGCTGCATCCTGCCCAGCCGACAACACGCGGGCACCCCCGTTTACAGGCCGCGCCACATCCGGGTGATGTGGCCGCCGAGGCCGCGGGGTTGGTAGGGGGCGTAGTCGGGGTTGGAGGCGAGGCGGCGCAGCAGGGTGAATTGGTGGGGTGCGCGCTGGCCGTCGCGGAGGGGGGTCCATTCGTCGGCGACGGGCCACTGGGCGAGTTGGGCCTGGATGCCGGGGCGCCCTTGTAGAAGACGAAGTCGTCATCGGCGGCCACCCGGCCGTCGTCGGCGGTGAGGAAAAGGGTGAGATCGGCGTCCGCGCCGGCGAACCGGAACGCGATCTGCAGTCCTTGCCAGGCGTCCTCGGGCAGTGCCAGGGTCTGTCCGGCCACCAGCGCGACCGGTGCGGGCGCGGGGAGCGGCGGCGGCACCGGCGGCGCATGCGGGGGGAGCGGCGGTGCTGTGGCGGTGGTGAGTGCGGCCTGTTTCCAGTCGGCGAAGGGGATCAGCCGGTAAGGGTCGCCGGCCGGAGCCGGGCCGTTCGGCGGGGTGGTGGCGCCGAGGGTGCGGTCGAGGTCGGCGAGGGTGGCGGGACCGGAGTCGGGTTCGTCCTGGGCGTTGTCCAGCAACTCCTGCAGGCCGGGCACCCGGCTGGCATCCAGCGCTTTGATGCTGCTGGAGTGGTTTCCGGAGGCGGTGGTGGTGACGGCGCAGGCGACGTCCTGGCCGAGGTCCAAAAAGCGCAGCGCGTCCTCGGCTGTTCGCCAGACGGTGGCTTCGATCGCCTGGCGACTCCAGCGGCCGTAGGCGACGAAGCCCAGGCGCTGGGTGTCGGGCAGACGGGTGAGGACAGCGAGGTCGATGACGGTGATACCGGGGGCGGTGGCGAAGCCCTCTTTGAGGGTGGCAATGATGTTCGAGCCCATGGAGGTCAGCCACCACAGCAGCCGGTCTCGTTTGGTGAGGTTTTTCAGTGTGGGCCGGCCGCTGGGGGTCAGGCCGGGGGTCTGGGTGGGCAGGGTGTCGAGGTCTTGGTGCCGCATCAGCACGGACAGCACTGAGCCGTCCACGCCGACGGCGCAGCCGGCGGCCGGATTGTCGGAGAAGGCGGTGTTGACGGCCTCGCAGACGGTTCCTTCGTCATTGGCGAGCAGGGCCTGCCACCACTGTGCGGCCTCGCCGGCCATCCGTTCCCGGACGCTGTGCAGGCGCGCGGTCTCTGCCGCCAGATAGGCGGGGGCGTCCTGCTGGGCGCGCTGCTTGGCAGCGGCCCGCTCCGCCCTCGCCAGCAGGCCCACTCCCTGCAGGTGGAAGGCCTGTGCCTCGGCCAGCGCCCACGGCAGACCCAGCTGCGGCATGTCCGGGATCACGGGAGGATGTGCGGAGGGAAACGACTGCAGATGCACCTCGGTCATCTCACGCCGCAATGCACGCAGTTCAGCGATCGCGGCATCACGCTGCGCTTCCTGCTGCGCCCGTTCCGCCTGCCGGCGCGCCCGCTCCAGCTGCGCGGCCGACGGCGCCACCGTCCGTGAGCGCGAGCTGCGCCGGGTAGTGGTGCCTGCCCGGCTGCCGCGCAGGGAACTGGAGGCGTAGAAGGGGCCGAGCCCGGAGGAGACCCGCGCACCACCGCTGCCGACACTGATTCGTGCCGCGCGCGGCCCGATCGAGGTACGCACGCCGCGCGTCGAGACGCGCACACTCATCCCCGGAACCCCTACACGGAAACCGAACCCCACGAAGCCCACCCCTTCCCTCGAGGCAGACAGTGTTGTGGAACTTCACGTAATTCCCCAGCACCAGCGTCAACTTTCCCCACGCATAGGTTCGAGCCGGATGCCCTCGCCGCGCGTCGGGCTCTGTGCGGGTAGTGGTCAGTCCCACCAACCGTCGCCGGCGTGCCAGCGTTGAATCCATTCCAGGAAGCCGACGGCCTCCGGCATCGGATATGGGCAGGCGCCGACTTCGGAGACCATCCAGACCTTGCCTCGCTGGGGACCGGTCACGACCAGGACCCAGTAGGAGTGTCCGTCGTCGGTGCCGAGCACGATGGAGCCGTGGTTGTAGACGTCGGCCACGCGGTCGTGGCGGTCGTCGGCGAGGGGTTCGTCTTCCCAGGTCCAGGCCTCCTGGAGCGGGAACGGGGCGGCGGGATTGCGGTCTCTGTCGTACGGCCAGTCCGGTGGGAGCCATCCCAGAGGGAGGAGGCCGCCGTCTTCCGGCGGTCCGAGGGACGACCCGTTGGTGATCTCGGCGATCAGGCTCCGGTACGGCTCCAGAAGCACGACCCCGTGCTCGGATTCCCACGCCGAGACGCCATCGTTTCCCAGTGCCGGCTCGCGCCACTCCGTCTCAATTGCGGACCGCAGGAACTCCAGGGTGTCCTCGGTAAGGCGCTGATCAGGTGATGTGGTTGTCACGGCAGCATGCTTGCAGAAGGGACTGACATTGATGCTGATACTCAGGTTCCGGCGGCCGTGGCTCGGGGTCTGACTGACGCCCTGCTGGGCGGAGGAGAGTGCGGTGGGCACCCTGACTTGAAGTCACCGTGTCACCTTCATGCCTTTGTCGAGCCACACCGCGCAGGTGTCGGCCGGCGGCGGCACGCTATCAGCGAGCCAGCCCGCGAGGGGCGGCAAGGAGCACTGCGGGCCCGTGCCGACCGACACCCTGGACGCTACGGCTGCAGACCGAGCATCTGGGCTCAATTCAACAAGTCAGGAGCTTGGTCCAGAAGCCCCTTCTCGGGTCTCCGGGCAGCGACCGGGGGACCGGTGTCCGCCGCGCTTGCTCAGTCGCCCTCGTTGATACGGCGCAGGAAGGCGCGTGTGCGTTCGTGGGCGGGGTCGGTCATGAGCTTCTCAGGGGGGCCTTCCTCCAGGACGGCCCCCTGGTCGAACATGACCATTCGGTCCGCGGCCGAGCGGGCGAAGCCCATCTCGTGCGTGACGACGATCATCGTCATGCCGTCGTCGACGAGTTCCTTCATCACGGCGATGACCTCGCCGACCATCTCGGGGTCGAGGGCGCTCGTCGGTTCGTCGAAGAGCATCAACTCCGGCTTCATGGCGAGGGCGCGGGCGATGGCGACGCGCTGCTGCTGGCCGCCGGACAGGGCCGACGGCCGCGACGACGCCTTGTGTCCGAGGCCCACCCTCGCCAGGAGCTCCTGTGCCTGCTTCCTGGCCTCGGCTTTCGGCATGCCGAGGACCTTCGCCGGCGCCACGGCCACGTTGTCGAGCGCGGTGAGGTGGGGGAAGAGGTTGAAGCGCTGGAAGACGAAGCCGATGTTGCGGCGGCGTTCGGCCACCACTCTCGGCCGCTCCTCCACCGGCCGTTTCCCCACCGGCCTTTTCCCCGTCGGCCGATCGGAGCCGGACGGCCGCGGCCGGTAGCCGACAGGACGGCCGTGGATGAGGATCTCGCCCTCGTCGATGCGTTCGAGGTGGTTGAGACAGCGGAGGAACGTGGTCTTGCCGGACCCGGACGGCCCCACCATGACCACGACCTCGCGGGCCCGCACGTCCATGGAGATACCGTTCAGCACCCGGACGTCGCCGAAGCGCTTGATCACCCCGCGCGCCGACATCACCGCCGACGCGTCAGCCGGCCTCGTGATCGGTTCCATGTCAGTGGGCCCCCTTGCCTACGAGCGTGGAGTCCTCGCGGCCGGTGGTGCGGCCCAGGCCGCCACCGGTGAGCCGGCCGCGCAGCGAGGGTGCGGCGATCACCTGTCCGGGATCCGCGAGTCTGCGCTCGATGAACCGCTGGACGAACGACCACACCGTCGTCAGCGCCAGGTAGTAGCAGGCGACGACGAGGAAGATCTCGAAGGTCTTGAAAGTCGCCGAGTTGATCGACTGCGCGGTCAGGAACATCTCCTGCAGGCCGATGACCGACAGGAGGGAGGTCGACTTCATCATCAGGTTGAACTCGTTACCCAGCGGCGGAACGATGATCCGGATCGCCTGCGGCAGCAGCACGACCCGCATGGTCATCGCGGGGGTCATGCCCAGCGCCTGCGCCGCCTCCGCCTGCCCGGAATCGATGGCGTCGAGGGCCGCGCGGAAGATCTCGGCCATGTACGCGGCCTCGTTCACGGCGAGCGTCAGAGTGGCCGCCTGCACGACGCCGAGGAGCACGACCCCGCCGACATGGACGTCACCGAAGCGGTAGATGCCCGCAGCGGCGAGGCCGTTGTAGACGAGGACGAGCTGGACGAGCAGGGGCGTGCCGCGGATCAGCCAGACATAGGTCCGGCCGCCCCAGCGCAGCGGGGAGAAGCGGCTGCGCTGGGCCAGGGCGACGGCGAATCCGAGGAGCACACCGAGCAGTTGGGCGATGACCGATATGTAGACGGTGCGCCAGAGTCCGTCGAGGAACGCCCCGGAGGGCGAGAACAGGTAGTGCCAGAAGAACGGCCAGTCGAAGCCGGCCGGCTGCCCTGCGTCGGCGAGCACGGTTGCGTGGGTCACGTCGTCCTCTCTCTGCGCGCCTGCCGCGGAATCAGCCGGCGATGTCGTCGCCGGACAGGTTCCACTTCTTGAGGATCGCGTCGTACGCGCCGCTCTTGCTTACCGCTGCCAGCGCCCTGGTGAGCGCGTCGTGCAGGGACGCGTCGTCCTTGCGGGTCGCGGCTCCCACCTTGATGCGATTGAACGGTTCGCCGACGAGGCTGAAGGTGCCCGGCTGTTGCTTCAGCACATACGCGGCGGTCTCCAGCGTCGTGCCGTAGGCGTCCACCAGTCCGAGGCGCAGTTGCTGCAGGGCGTCGCTGTCCTTGGTGAACTGCCGGATGTCGATCTTCGGCTTCCCGGCCGCCGCGCACTTCTTGGACTGGTCGGTGAGGTACTGGACGACGGTCGTGCCCGTCTGCCCGGCCGCCTTCTTGCCGCACAGGTCGTCCGGGCCCTTGATGGCCTTGGCGTTCTTCTCGGCCACGACGAAGGTGTTGGAGGCGTACATGTACGGGACGAAGTCGACGACCTTCTCCCGTTCCGGCTTGATGTAGAGCTGGCTGATGATCGCGTCGCACTGCTTGGCCTGCAGCGCCGGGATGATCCCGTTGAAGCTGGTGTTGGCCCAGTTCGCCCGGACCCCGAGTTCGGCGGCCAGCGCGTTCCCGAGTTCGATCTCGGCTCCCACCGGCTTCTGTGCGACGTCGTAGTACGTCAGCGGCGGCGCGCTGATGTCCGAGCAGTAGGTGATCTGACCGCCCTTCACAAGCGCACCCGCGGGCACCTTGACCGACGCCGCCTTCGTGGCGGCGGCGTCGGTGCCGCCGGAAGTCCCGGCGCATCCGGTGAGGGCCATGGCAGCCGCGGCGGTGGCGCCGGCCAGCACGGACACCGATCGACGGGAGAAGGAGGGCGACCTGGCCATGTGCGAACCCCTTTGCGAGTTCTCGCTGTTGCGCGGCGATTTAGTCAGTGTCATAGTCGATAGCGTTGACTATGACAGGGAAGCTAGGCCCGTCGCTCTCGGACTGTCAAGAAGCCCCATGTAACGCGGCGGTTAAAGAGGCCGCACCGCCGGCGGCCGCCGACGCGCTCGGGAAAGGGAACGATGTCCGCACTCACCGAACGTCCGCTCGCCGCGAGGGGCGGGGAATGGGCCGTCGCGACGCCGCACACGGCGGCGAGCGACGTGGCCGCCGAGGTACTGCGCAGTGGCGGCAACGCGGTCGACGCGGCGCTCGCCGCCGCCGCCATGCTGACGGTGGTGTACCCCAACCAGTGCTCTGTCGGCGGCGATCTGCTGGCACTGGTGGGCACCCGGGACGGCGACATCCGCTTCGTCAACGCGAGCGGCCGGTCCCCTCGCGCGGTCGACGTGGCGTCGCTGACGGCGGCGTACGACCTGATGCCCGTGCTCGGCGCCCTGCCGGTGACCGTTCCCGGCGCGGTCGCCGGATGGGGCGTGCTCGCCGAGACCTGGGGCACCCGTCCGCTCGCCTCGGCGCTCGCGCCCGCCGAGGCCGCCGCCCGTGAGGGGGTGCCCGTCGCTTCCGGACTGGCCCACGATCTCGCCCGCGAGAGCAGCCGCTTGGCGCGCGATCCCGGCATGCGCGGCGTGTTCTTCGCCAACGGCGAGGTCCTCGCGGCTGGACAGACGTTGCGCCAGCCCCACCTCGCCCGCTCCCTGGCCCAGATCGGCGCGGAAGGCCCCGCCGCGATGTACGGCGGAGAGGTGGGCGCGAGCCTGGTGAAGCTGCTCGCGGCCGGCGGCTCCGCGATGACGGAGGAGGATTTCGCCGCGCACACCGTGGAGCTCTCGCAGGCGCTCGCCGCGGAGTACGACGGGGTCGAGTACCTGTCGGCCGGTGCGAACTCGCAGGGCCTCTACTTCCTCCAGGGCCTCAAGGCACTCGACGTGGCCCGCACCGTCCGCGGGCCGCTCGACCCGCTGGGCCGCGACGCCGGCGTGGTCGCCTCCGTACTCGCCTGGACCGCCGGCGACCGTGACCGCCACTGCGCCGACCCGGAGTGGAGCAGCGCCCCCGTCGAGCAGCTGCTGTCCGACGCGTACGCGCGGCACATCGCCGAACACGCCATGGCCGGCACGGCGATCGAGCTGCTCGCCCAGCGCAAGGCGACCGGTGACACCGTGGCGGTGGTGGTGGCCGACGCGGACGGCACCTGGGTCTCCCTGATCCAGAGCGTCTTCCACAGCTTCGGTGCCGCGGTGCTCGACCCCGGTACGGGGATCGTCCTGCACAACCGGGGCGCCTCGTTCTCCCTCGACCCCGCCTCGCCCAACCATCTGGCCGGCGGGAAGCGGCCGCTGCACACGCTCATGCCGGTTCTGGTCCGCGAAGGGGGCGAACTCGTCGGAGCGCACGGCGCCATGGGTGGACGCGCGCAACCCCAGGTGCACACCCACATGGCCCTGCACCTCGCCGCCGGTTCCTCTCCCGAATACGCCGTGTCGCTGCCACGCTGGGTCCTCGGAGCCATGGAGGCGGGGGTGACGACCGGCGCGGGCGTCGTCAGCACCGAGCGGGACGTCCCCACCGTCGGCGTCCACGCGATCGAGGGGGCGGGCTTCACCACCCGATCGCTCGGCGCGGACGACGACGGAGTGGGACACGGCCAGTTGGTGCGGCGTGTTGCCGGGGACGGCCGACCGCACCTGGCGGCGGCCACCGATCCGCGCGCGGACGGTTCGGCGGTGGCCGGCTGACATCATGGCCGGGTGCGCGATCATGGGAGCGATCGAGGTGGGGGAAGGAAGCATGACCGACAGCAGTGCCAGGACGACCAAGAGGGCGAGCCGGAGCCGGCTGCCGCGAGGCACCCTGAGCCAGGAGCTGATCGTCCAGGCGGCGTTCCGGGTCGCGGACTCCGCCGGTATGGAGAAGCTGACGTTCCAGGCCCTCGGCCGTGAGCTGTCCGCCCATCCGACGGCGATCTACCGGCACTTCCGCAACAAGGACGAACTGCTGCTGGCGCTCATCGACGCCCTGCACGAGGAGGCCCTGGCCAGCACCCCGCCGCCCACGGACGACTGGGCCCACGACCTGATGGAGATCGCGATCCACATCCATGAGGCGTTTCTCCGCCATCCCCGGGTGGGGGCCCTGGCCGCCGCGCGCACGGCCCGGCGGGAGAACGAGTTCCGGTCCGTGGAACGCAAACTGGACTGCATGCGCCGGGCCGGCCTCGACGACGCCGAAGCCGCCCGTTACTACCGGGTCTTCGCCGACCTGGTGCTGGCCTACAGCGCTATGGACGCGAGCCTGGCCGCGCTGTCCCCGGAACTCCGAGACGCCGATCTGCACGCCTGGAAGACCGACTACCTCACGCTGCCGCCCGACAAATACCCCAACATCGCGCGGGTCGCACCACGGTTCGTGGGACTGGACGACCCCCAGAACTTCGTGACGGCCGTCCAAGCGGTCATCGACATGGTCCGCGCGAAGTCGGAGCGCGAGTCCCGCCCCACCTGAGCCGCCGCGCGCCGGTTCCTTACGGCGCGGACATGGTCAGGACACTGCGGAGTGCTGGGGCACGGTGCCCGCGTCGGTCGGCGTGGAGCGGGTGGCGTACTGCGGTACGGGGGCGTCGTCGCGGCCGGTGTCGCGCACGAGTCCGTACCGTTCGCGGTCGGCGGAGTGCGGGTCCGGGGGACTGGCGATGTCGTCGGCCGTCTCCTGCCAGGAGGAGGGCAGGACGTCGAGGTTGTAGTCGGCCTGGCCCGCCGAGCGGGCGGCACGGGTGAAGCCGGCGCCGTAGGAGGAGGTGCCTTCCACGCCCATCGCCCTCACACGGCCGTGGGCGTTCAGGAAGGCCAGGGCCGCGGCGTGTCCGGCGGTGGTGGTGGCGAACCCGGCGTCCGCGAGGTGGCCGCCGTTGTCGCTGATCACCGCGGATGGTGTCGGCGTGGGAGTCGACCCCGCCGAACACGCCCTGGTCCGCGGTGTCCTCCGCAACTTCTGATGTCATGCTGATGTCCCGCTCTCGCTTCCGTGCGAGGTGGAGCAGGCCGCGAGGGTTGCCGGCGGCCGCCGCCTGCCTAGCCAGCGCTTCGGCTTTTGCATGGTCTGCTGCCTTCTCCCGCAGGCGGGACAGCGACACGAGGGCCTCGATGTCGCCTGCATCGGCCGCCTGCTGGAAGAGGACCTCGGCGCCGTCGTCATCCCCGGTCTGCTTCCTGAGCCGGGCCAGTGCCAGCAGGGCGTACGTCTGGGGGGACGCGGGGAGGGGCCAGCCGGCTGCTGCGGCACCCCTGAGGTTCGCGGTCCCTGGGTGCCGCAGGGGCAGGCCCGGTGACGAGCGGTGGCCTGATGGGGTGAGGGCGTGCCTGGCCAAAGCCTCGGCACCCTGCTTGGCGCCCGCTTTTTCCCGCTCCAGCATTAAAGCCACCAGGGCACGTGTATGGCCGGCCGTGGCCGCTTGCCGGGCGAACTGCCCGGCAGCCGTATGGTCTCCTGCTTCCTTGCGTAGCCGGGCCAGTTCGGCGAGCGCGGTGGGACTGCCAAGGTCGAGCAGGTGCCGGGCCAGGGTTTCGCCTGCCTGTCGGTCGCCTGCCTTCTCCCGCATCAGTGCCAACGCTGTGAGGGCGCGCAGCTTTCCGGCCGCTGCGGCGCGCCGGGCCAGGGCCTCGGCGTTGTCCTCGCGGCCGTTCTCGTGCCAGATTCTGACCAGGTGGACCAGCGCGTGTTCGCTGCCGGCCTTGACGGCCTGCCAGCCGGCTTCTTCGGCCCCCTGTAAGTTGCCGGCTTCGCGGCGGATGCGCATCAGCTGGATCAGCGCGTCGGTGTTGCCCGCCTCAGCGGCCTGCCGATAGAGGTCCTCGGCACCCTGACGGTTTCCCCGCTCTTCGCGCGCCCGGGCGAGGCGGAGCAGAGCCCGTCCGTCCCCGGCCCTGGCGGCCTGCCGTGCGAGTGCTTCGGCGCGTTGTGTGCTGCCGGCCTTGTCCCGGGCCCGGGCCAGCTGCGCCAGGGCTCGGGTGTCACCCGCACGTGCCGCCTGCAGGGCCACTTCTTCGGCCGCCGTGTGCTGCTCGGACCGCTCTTTGAAGGGGGAGAGGTAGACCAGGGCGTCGGCGTCGCCGGCCTCCGCCGCACGGCAGGTGAGGTGGTGAGCCCATTGCAGCCGGTGTCGCCTGTGGGCCGCTGCGGCCAGGGCCTTGAGGTCATCGACCCGGGTGAGATGCGCATGGCCGGCGTGCCAGAAACTCACGGGCGGACACAACTGCCGGCGGAGGGTGCGGCCGTGCTGTTCCAGATAGTCGGCCAGGCGGAAGACGGGTACAGCCGTGGAAGGCGAGGACACCGACGGTGCTTGGGGTCGGCGGCGTTCGGGGCGCGGGTGAAAGCGACGCAGCGGCGCCTGTTTTCCGTGGACGAGGCGGGCGAGTTCGGCGTAGGCGGCTTCTGCCCAGTCATGGGTGAGTTGGTCGTAGTCGACATCGGTGAGGTAGTCGGCGGGCCGCGTCGGTGAGAAACGGCTGGGGAAGGTGCAGCTCGATACCCAGGCGGCGGGCATCCATCGCGGCTTCGAGCAGAGCGCGGTCAGCTGCCGTGCCGTGCTCGTAGCGGTGCGGAAGCTGGGGCGCCCCCGCCAGATCCTGGGTGATCCGCCCGCTCGTGCCGGCCCGGGTGAGAGCGTCGGCCAGCAGGTGGTCGCCGCCGTGGGCCAGGGCTGCAGCGCGCTCCAGCGCAGCAGCATCGAAGAGGTCGGGCACCGCGATGGTGCGTCCGGCGAGCAACTCGCGCACCCTGCTGTAGGTGTCCGAGCTGCCAAAGGCCGGCAGGGCGGTGTACTGCTGGGCGCACTCGGGCCACAGCGTCGCCAGGATGAGCACCGGCCCGCGTGCGGGATCGGTGAGCAGGTGATGCAGGGCAGCAGCGATGCGCTCGCCCGCACGGTGACCATCGAGGTAGTGCTGCGCCTCGTTCAGCCACACCACGGTCCGCGGCTTCACCCGGCCCAAGTCTTCCAGCGCAGCCTCTGCCCGGGTCGGATCGAACGGATGCCACAGCCGCCAGCCGGTGCCCGCAAGCGGCCCCACCGCTTCCCAGCACGCCCTGGTCTTTCCCGTGGAGGAAGACCCGACCAGCACCACCATCCGGCTGTGCCCCTCCACGGCCTCCCGTACCGCAGCGGCCAGCACCCGGTCGTGGGCACGGTGCACATAGCCGGGCAGGATCCGATCATCGAGGGCACCCGCCTGCTGCCCGTTCGCGATGCTCCCGGCCGGATGAACCTCCAGGGCATGCGGCTCCCAGTCCTCGACCGGCCTGCCCAACACCAGCCCCTTCACCACGGCCGGGCCCATCCCGTCGGCCGCGGCCCGCCGCAACGCCAAAAGCTCGCGGGCCGGGATCCCCAACGCCCCTGCCAATGCTGCCACCGCCTTGGCCGACGGCAGCCGGCCATCGGGCCGAAGAGCCTCGGCGACGGTCGTGCGCCCCAGCCCCGACCTGTCGGCAAGCTGCGTCCTGGTCAACCGACTCAGCGTCAGACCGTCATGGAGCCTGCCGTGCAGCTCACGCCGGGCTGCAGCGCGCGGCATGTGTTCGTGCGACACCCCTTCACCCCCCGGGGAAGTCTGGCCTCCACCGCAGTTCATGCTCCTGCCGCCCCACCCGCAACCACCACCATCGGCGGACCTGCCCGCCCGTACGCCATGGAGCAGGCGGCGTTCACCGCATGGACTGACGCTCCGCGCGGGCCCCTTGATGGCTGGCACACTGCACCGGTGGACAGCGGGTTGGACGGGAGGGGGCCTGGGTGTCGGATGCGGTGATGACGGCGTGGATCGCCGCCGGTTCGGCGGTGGCCGGTGCCCTGGCGGGCGGCGCAGTCACCGGATGGTTCACGCTGGCGGCCGCCCGGAAGCAGGCGCAGAGCACCGTCGAGGCCGCGGCCCGGCAGGCGGATGCGGCCTGGGCGGCCGGCCAGCGTCAGGCGGACGCGGCCTGGGACGCCGGACGCCGGCAGGCGGAGGCGGCGTGGGAGGCCGGACGTCTGCAAGCCGACGCCCAACTCGACGTGGCCCGCCAGACGCTGACCGCCCAGCATCTTGCCGCGCAGCGTGAGGTGCGCCGGAGCGCCTACGCCGCCTTCCTCACCGCCGCCGACACCTGCCACCAGCGCCGCCTTGCGTGGCAGCAGGCCTTCGGCACCCCTGAGGCGGCCGGCTTGCGCGACCGCCACCGCGCAGCCCTGAGCGCCGTCACCGAGGCACTCACCCTGGTGCGGCTCGAAGGCCCCGAGCCGGTCAGCTCCGCTGCCGAGACCGTGGAACGCTCCCTCGACACGAACGCCACGGCGGGCCAGTACCCGGCTGCGCACGCCGACTTCCTCGACACAGCACGTACCGCCCTCGCCACCCCCTGACCACCTCCCGAACCGATCTGTTCGTCGGGGTGTCGGTCCAGGCCGTGGCGTCAGGAACGGCGACCGACACCGCCGACTTGCTCCTGGCTGTCGTGCGCCGGCCAAGCCCTCATCGAGAGGGCGGCCGCCTACCTAGCCCAGGGAGCAGCTCGACTTCGCAGCCGGGGACGACCCGCATCCTTCGGCCGGGATGGCGAGGATGAGCCGGTAGATCCCGAATGCCAGCGCCCCCAGGATCACCGCGGAGACGACGAGGTGCGCCGCGCGTGTCCATCGTGCCTGCCAGTGGTTGTGAGCCAGGAGGAGGAACAGGGCGGCGAGCAGCCAGACGAACAGACCGACGGCGCTGATGATGGCGATGCCCACTATGTGCATCAGGGGAGGATGCCCCTGGCAAGCATGATCACCCGCTCCGACTGCCCGGGTGGGCGGCTCGACGGCGAGTGACTGCCCGCCCTGGCTCGGCTTGCCCACGAACCAGGGCAAGGCCGACCTCGCCGTCGCAGCCCTCCCACCCCGGATTCCCGCCACCGTGCTCGCCCGGCAGATCACACAGACCCCGCTCGTCCTCGTCCAGGCCGGCCCAGCGTTGACCGACGAGGAGTTCACCGCCGCGGCGGAGCCTTTCGTCCTGCCACGGCAGGGACTCGTGCGCGCTGCCGCCGACCAGTGGGTCCGAGCCCTGGGTATCCGTCCGCACCTCGCTGCCGAGACCGACGGCCATGAAGCGCTGCTCACCCTGGTCGCTCTGGGCTACGGCACGGGCATCGTGCCCGATCTTGTCCTGCAACACAGCGGACTCCATACGAGACTTCGCCAGGTGACCGCCCTATCCGAACCAGATCCGCTCACCATCGGCGTCTGCATCCGACGGGCCGACGTACACCGCCCCCTGGTCGCCGCAGCCTGGGCGGCAACCCAGCCCGACCAGCGCACCCAGGCAGAAGAGACCGCCTGACTCAGCTGTGAACGGGAGTTCGAAAACACGCACCAACCTGCGCCGGGTGAGGCCGACTGCAGTCGGGCCCAGCGTGGGTTGGGGGGCCTTATGGCCAGGGAGGCGTGGGGGTGCCGTCGGGGTCGAGGCCGTGGGGGAAGCGGGGGTGGGGGCTGCTGCGGCGGAAGTCGGCCCGGGGGATGTGGCCGGCGTCGATGGCCTGCCGGGCGAGGGCGTCGGCGTCCTGGAGGCGTCCGGCGCGGCGGCGGACCATCACCAGGTGCGAGAGGGCGTGGGCTGCACCTGCGTCGGCGGCCTGCCAGGCGAGGTCTTCGGCAGCGGCCGGGTCGCCGGCCCGTTCCCGCAGCGCGGACAACGCCGTGAGCGCGGAGATGTGGCCGGCGTCGGCGGCCCTGCGGTAGAGAGTCTCCGCGGTGTCGGTATCGCCGGCTTTCTCCCGCAGCCGCGCCGCGAACAGCCATGCCTGGCTGTGACCCGCCTCAGCGGCCTGACGGTAGAGTCCTTCGGCGCCGTCCGGATCGCCGGCCTGCTGGCGCAACCCGGCCAGCACGAGCAAAACCTGGGTGTGGCCGGCCGCGACGGCCCGATGGCACAGCGCTTCGGCACGGTCGTGATGGCCGGCTTCGGTACGCAGCCCGCTCAGCACTGCCACGGCGCGTAGGTGCCCGGCTGCGGCAGCCTGCAGGGCCAGGTCGTCGGCGTCATCCAGGTCGTGGGCCTCCTCACGCAGCAGCGCAAGGCAGACCAGGGCATAGCTGTGGCCGGCGTCGACGGCCTGCTGGTACAGCGCCTGCGCACCGGCCAGCTCCCCGGCAATCTCACGCAGTTCAGCCAGCATGGCAAGCACGTGCGGGTGGCCATGGCCGGCGGCGAGGCGAGCGGTGGCCTCGGCGTCCTCGCGTCGCCCCCGCATCTCGCGCAGTGCGGCCAGCCGCTGCAGCGGCTGGCCGCGGCCCGCCTCGGCCGCCCGCAGGGCCAGCGTCTGCGCTCCGGCCCGGTCTCCGGCCACTTCCCGCAGCACCGCGATCCGGGCGAGCGCCCGCACATGGCCGGCCGCGGCCGCCCGCCAGGCCAGGTCTTCGGCCATCTCAGGCTCGCCGGCCTGCTCGTGCACCTCCGCCAGCAGCGCCCAGGCCCGGGTGTGGCCGGCGTCGGCCGCCCGCCGGTACAGCATGGCGGCTTCCGCCCAGTTGGCGGCCCGCGCGCACTGGGCCGCCTGAGCCACCAGCGCCCGCACCTGGCCGGCTTCGGCGGCACGCCGGCCAAGGTGATCAGCCCATTGCAGGCGGTAGCGTGCCCGAGCAGCGCGGGCCAGGCCATCGAGGTCGTCCGGGCCCAAGAGGTGACGCCCGGCAGCGTCCCAGAACGAGGCCGGCGGGCACAGCCTGCGACGCGTGGCCCGGCCGTGCTGCTCCAGATAATCGGCGAGCTGGAAGAGGGCCGGCGTGTTCGCCGCCAGACCGTCGGCCGGCACAGGGAGGGGAGAACGATGCCGCAGACGCGGGACGACGCGGCGCAGCGGCGCCTGCTTACCGTGCACCAGCCGGGTCAGCTCAGCGAACGCCGACTCCACCCATCCCTCCTCGAGTTGGGCATAATCGACCTCTTCGAGATAGTCCACGCACGCCTCGGCCAAAAACAGCTGCGGCAGATGCACACCGACCCCCAGCCGCCGGGCGTCCATCGCCGCGCTGAGGATGGCCACGGCTGCCGGGGAGCCGTGCCGGTAACGGCGCAGCAGCTCGGGCGCCCCCGCCAGATCCTGGGTGATCCGCCCACTCGTGCCGGCCCGGGTGAGCGCATCCGCCAGCAGCACATCACCCTCCTCGGCCAGCACGGTGGCCGCGCGCAGCGCCTCGTCGTCGAAGGCCTCCGGCACCGACAGCATCCGCGCGGCGAGCAGTTCCCGCACCCGGCTGTGCACATCGCCCTCGCCCGGCCGGGGCAGAGCCATGTACTGCTGAACGAGCTCCGGCCACAGCGTGGCCAGGACGAGAACCGGTCCCCGGCCGGCATCGGTCAGCAGGCCATGAAGCGCAGCAGCGATCTGCTCACCCAGCAGGGGATCACCGAGATAGTGCTGGGCTTCGTTCAACCACACCACGGTGCAAGGGGGCACCGTCTGCAGGCCGGCCTGCACCGCCTCGGCCCGAGTAGGGGCGAAGGGATGCCACAGCCACCAACCCCACCGGGCCAGCGGTTGAACCGCTTCCCAGCACGCCCGAGTCTTCCCGGTCGAGGACGAACCGACCAGCACCACCAAGTGACTGCGGCCCCGCGCCGCCTCGCGAACCACCTCGGCCAGCACTCGGTCATGATCGCGCACCACATAGCCGGGCAGCAGCACCTCCCGGACACCCTGACCGCCGACACCGCCCAGTGGGGAGGCAACCGGATGCACCTCCAGATCGAGCGGGCTGCACCGCGCGATCGGCTGCCCCAAGCGCCCAGCGCCCAGCACATCGCGCCGCCATGCAGCAGGCTGTGTCTGCTCATCCGGCACCCGACTAATCTCCCGCCACTGTCTTGTGTCCGCTCGACATTCATCTTCGCCTGCGCACCCACCGTTTGCTGCGCCTTTGGGCACGCAGAAGGACCGCCAGGCGGGGGTGCCTCAGCGGGATCTGAGACACGGCCCTGCGCTCGCGGTCCTGGTCAACGGCGCCGGCCAGGGGGTGCCGCGCCCGCACGATACAAGGGCGTGGAAAGCGGCCCCAGTGAAATGCCGCCGCTGCAACTCACGGTCACGAGCTCTGGGCGGGATCGCGGGGCATCGGTTGCAGGCCGAGCTCGCCACGGATGGCGTTGAGGAAGTCCTGTTCGGCCTCCCACAGTTGCTGGAACAGGCTGGAGGGCAGGTCTGCTGGGCTGCAGGTGGCGCGTGCGGCGGCGAGTTGGCGGGCGTGGGTGACCATCTGAACAGCCGTACCGACCGTCGCGGGGCTGAGCGCCACCAGCCGCATGGCGGTGAATCCGGCCTCAAGTGTCTCCTTGTAGGGCCGTCCCGTCTCCTCGAAGAACGGCATCAAGCGACCTGGTGAGCGAGGATGGGGTGCCGCGGTGATGCGGGCGGTCGGCTCCAAGACGAACGCCACGTACTTGCGGTGCGCTGCCAGGAAGTCGTTGTAAAAGCGCAGCCGGACCTCGCGCCACTGCCTCTCATGCTCGCGCTGCGCCATGCGGTCGTGGTTACGCATGGACAGCCAGCCTCCCAGGACCACACCGCTCAGGGCGGAAAGACCTGCGACAAACGTTGCGATCATGCCGCGCCCCCCTTCCTCTCCTCACGCTGACCGTGAGCACGGTGCTGGACGCCCGCGCACTCGCTCACCCCTTCTTCCCTTTCAACGTCACCGGGTATGCCGGTCGTTGGATCGTCGGGGATTTCACCGACGCAGCGGCCGGGTGGCGAGCCCGTTACGCCGCGCCCTGTCCGCAGCCGGGACTGTGTAGCGGGCCCTCGTCTTTGCCGGAGTTCAGAGGGGTGGCGTGGGGGAGGAGGTCCGAAGTGATGCCGGAAGGGGGTGGTGGCCGGTGGCGGGAGTGGCGATGTGGGGCGTTGGTGTCAGGACTGCGTGGTCGGCGATCCGACAGGGAGCGGGATCAGCCCGCCCGCCGGTAACGGTCAATGATCGCGGCGCGCAGCGCCGGGGCTGACGCGTCGAGCGCCGACAGCAGGGAAGGCACCAGCCCGCCCTTGTTGGCGATGAGCCCGAGAGCGAGGTGCCCGGTGTCGATGTGGGGGTCGTGCCGGGTCTGCGCTTCGAGAACGGCGTCCGCCAGGGTTTCCTTGGCGCGATCGGTGAAGGGGATGTGCCCGGTGGTTCGGGCGCCGGTGGCCTGATGCAGACCGGCGGGAGCGGGGGGCCGTGCGGTCAGGAGTGTGTGTCGGGTGCGGCGCCGCCGACGCCAGTGGCGCACGAGGCCCGGGGGGATTCCGCGCCGGGGATTCAGCCTGGACGGGCGGGACCCGCGGAGGCCGGTTTTGCCTGCTCGGGCGAGGGCTTCGGGACCGAAGGACTCCTCGATCCTGGCGCACACGGCGTCGAGATCGATCCCGATGGAGGCCAACGCGTCCCGGTCGAGGGCGCCGAACGGGGGCGATCCCGTGCCGAGTCCGATCAGGTGGACGATCTCCTCCTCGATGCGTGCTGGCGTGACACCGTGCTCACGCAGAACGGAGTTCGCCGGCTGGTCGGTGGAGACGAGGGCGAGCAGGAGGTGCTCGCAGCCGATGTAGTGGTGTCCGAGCCGTCGGGCGTGCTCTTGGGCGTGGACCACGACGGTGCGGGCGCCGGGAGTGAAGCGTTCGAACATCATCGCCTCCCGATCAGCCGGCCGTACTTGCGGTGCACGGTCTGCTTGGTGACGCCGAGCCGCTCGGCGATTTCCTGCCAGGTCCATCCCAGCTTGCGTGCGTTCTCGACTTGGAGGATCTCCAGCCGTTCGGTGAGTTCTCGCAGGGCAGCCACTGCACGGAGCCCGACGTCCGGGTCGTTACTGGCAGCACCCTCGGCGACTTCGAGTGTGTTCTGCATGCCTGTCAGCGTATGCTGACAGGCGAGGGCCGTCAACATATGCTGACGGCCCGGAGTGATGCACGGCAACACAGTCCAGCTGTCTTGGTCCGGGCTCTCCTGCTGCCGGCGCACGCTCGTCGATGAGGCATCTGACGCCGGGACGGCGAACGACTTCGCATGAGACGTAGAGCGAACCGGGCCAGTTCGCCTGAGACAGGGACCAGTTCATCGAAGACGGGACAGCAGGGCCGTCGAGCGCGGTGACCATACGACGCTTGGCTGTGACGTCGGTCAGTGGGCTCTGGCACAGATCTTGGGGAGCGGTTGCAGAGCGTCACTGGAGCAGGATCATCTTGCGGAGCAGTTTGAATCCGGCGCGGGCGGCGTCGATCCAGTCCGGCAGCCGGGTGCCGGTACGCGAGGTGAGCATCTGTGCGAAGTCACGGATCAGTTGGTGCGCCTGGTCCAGGTCCGGGCAGGCGGCCAGCACGGCCTTGCACTGCTGGACCTCATCCTCGGTGAGTTTGTCCGGGTGGCGGGTGATCCAGCCGACAACCGTGCGGACGGACGGTGCCGCTGCGGCCGGGGCGGGAGCGTCGGGCCACTGTAGGCGGCTGCGGGCCCAGTCCCGCAGGCTGCTGTAGGGCACCGGCCAGCCCCGATCGGCGAGTTCCTCACGCAGTTCCTTGATGGAGATCTTGCCTTCGGTTTCGTCGATGCGCCGCTGCAGGTAGGGCCGGTGGACGTCGAGGCGGCTCGTCCGGCTGCGGCGGCCGGTGACCATGTCCTGTCAGCGGGCCGCGCGGGCGTACCGCTGGACGGTGTGCCGGCCCCAGCCCAGGTGACGGGCGATGGCACGGATGCTCATGCCCTCGTTCAACAGGTCGGGGACCATGGCATGGCGAGCGCGCTGGCGCTGGGCCCGCCGGCCTGTCGGTGCCATGATCGGATCCGGGGGTGATGCGTGGGCATCGCCGGTCACGGCGAGGGCAGCCTCCCTCTCGGAAGGGACGACGACGCAGCGCAGTGCGTCACGGTGGGCTGCGACGAACTTCTCGACGGCCTGGCCCAGGTTCTGAAGCAAATGACAGCGGTCTGCGACCTGCAGGGCGTGTGGGGCGCCGAGCGCGGCGCCCTCGGCATAAGCGCCCGCCCGGTCCCGGCAGATCACCTCGACTCCGGGGTGCGCCGCCAGCCAGGCGGCCAGGGGCGCGGCCTCACGGCCGGGTAGCACCTCGATGGGCCGGTGCCGCTCGCCGTCCGTGATCACTGTGGCGTAGGTGTGACCGCGCCGGGTGGCGAAATCGTCCACGCCCAGCACCCGGGGCGTGGGGAATGAGGGATCCGGCAGGGCCATCACCCGGCGCAGCAGGGTCATCCGCCCCGCGCCGAGGCCCAGGTGGGCGGCCAGCCGGGCGCCGGCCCGCCCGGCCAGCGCGAGCCCGATGCGCTCGAGCGTGCGGTTCAGGCGGATGGTGAACCGCGCGTATGGGGCCGTCAGCTGCGCAAACCGTTCCGCGAAGGTGCGGCGCGGGCAGGTCGGCGTACCACAGATGAAGCGGCGGATCCGCAACTGGATGACGACGCGCTGGCCGCCGAGGGGAAGATCCCGCAGCCTGCGCTGGTAGGCGTCGTGCACCCGCTCCGAGAACTGCCCGCAGTCCGGGCACGCTTCCTCTCGCCGTGATGTCGACCATCCCGAAGGCGACGGTCGCCGCCTCGACCGCCACCTCGTCGATACCGGCGAACACCAGCGACTCCCAGAACGATGCATCGGCCTGCATGAACAGCACCCTCGCCAAAACGAGATGCACCAAGGACACACCGCCGAATATCTGACGGAGCGTCATCCTCGCCGGATGCGCGATGGCGTACGCGGTCTCGCCCGGTGGCTTGCTTGCTGTGACACGGGTTCAACTGCCGGAGATGCGCGGCCTTGTAGAGCGTGTTGAGGCCGCTCATAATCGACAAGCCCGCATGCGTGTGCCTGGCGTGCCTTCGGGGGGCGAACGGATTTGGTCGTTCAGGGTGTGACCGGTGAGGTGCGGCGCGGGCACCGGAGTGCTCGATGCGGACGATGACCTCGCCGGCGACGATGCCGACGTTGTCCATCCGCTGAATCGCCATGCCGATTTCTCCTTCTCCTCGTGCGGCCGGTGGTGGCCGGTGATGTCCCGGGGACGGAGCCAGTGGCACGTTCTCGACACCCTGCGCCACGCATCTGAAGCGAGCGGCCTTGCGCAAGCAGCGCTAGCCCGAGCGGCGGCCGGTGAGGTAGTCGGCGAGGGTGGTGAAGCCTTCCTGCCCGAGCAGGTGGCGGTCGCGCACGGGCGCCTCGCGGGGTGTTTACTCACGGCTGTCTCGTGCTCCGTGTCACGCCTGCCGATGCGGCCCGAGCCTGAATCCGCCAGGGGCTGTAAGAGATCCGGCCCGGCCGTACATCTCCCGGTTGACGGCCGTTGACGGACGGAACATGGAGGTGCTGTGAGACGACGACGAACAACCGCCGGGGAGTACGGTGACCCGGCCGGACACCGGGCCCTGGAAGCTCTCTATACGGCTCATGCTGATCGGGTCCTGGCGTATCTGCTGCACCGTACGGACCGGGAGACCGCGCAGGACATCCTGTCGGAGACCTTCGTGCTGGCCTGGCGCAAATCCGGGGCCGTACCCGACGATGCCCTGCCGTGGCTGCTCGCCTCGGCCCGGCGGCTGCTCGCCAACCGTGTGCGGTCCGACCAGCGGCACCGCGCACTGACCGATCGCCTGGCAATGATGGCCGACCGGACGGGGTCCGCGGAGATCGGCGACGCGATAGGGACGCGTGCCGAGGTGGCCGCCGCACTGTCGGCGCTGTCCGAACAGGACCGGGAGGCACTGCTGCTGAGTGCCTGGTACGGCCTGACGGCCAAGCAGGCGGCCGTGGTCATGGGCTGCACGGCCACTGCCTTCGCTGTGCGCCTGCACCGGGCCCGCAAACGGTTCAGGGCAGAGCTGCCCTGTGCAGACCATGCACAACCGGTCCATGACGTTCTTTCCCAGCCCCACTTCACCCAGCGGGAGTCAGCATGAAGCAGACCGTCACCCAGTACGGCCAGGCGCCCGACCTCGCCGCCGTCCGTGCCCTGCGCCCCGCCGGCGACAAAACCGACGGCTGGGCGGTCTCCGAAGCCGGCCAGGCCGTACTGCAGGAGATCCTGCGACGGACCGAGCAGCCGCCTGCCACGGCCGGTTCCAGCAGGCGCCGGCATCTGTTCATGGTGGGTGCGGTCACAGCCGCCCTCCTCGGGGGCGCCACCACGGCTGCCGTGGCCACGTTCGGGCCATGGGGCGAGGACGGGCGCAATGTCATGTGCGCTCGCACGCTGTCGCCCGATGCGGACCTGAGTCAACTGACACTCAAAGCCATGAAGAGCTTCGATCCGCAGGACGCGGCGCGTTCCTGCGCGGCGGCCTGGGACGCGATGTGGAACCGGCCCGCACAGGGCACAGTGCCTCAGACACCCAAGCCGGCCCGGTTCGCAGCCTGCTATTTCCCTAATGCGCAGCCCGACAGCGGTGAGTCCTCCGCCACCGCCAGCCATAGGGAACTCGGCGGACCGGTGATCTACCCGGCGGACGGCTATCCCACGAAGAAGGCGGCCTGCGCAGCCATCGGCTCCAGGCCTGTGGCAGGCGGCTGAGGCCGACGGTACACGCCAGAAGCTGTCGACGGTCAGCCGAATTGTTTGACCGTCGACAACAGCCTCGGGCAGCAGCAGCTGCGCCGCCGCGCTCCACGACATCATGCGCAGCGCGGACCACATGACCGGAGCGGACAAGACCGCAGCACTCTTCGAGGCCGTGGGACTGGCCGAGGACGGCCACAACACCGTACTCGCCACGGTCCTCACCGGGCTGACAGTCGACACGAGCGCGGGCCGGCCCGAAGTGGCCTCCCACGGGGCCGCCGCGCGTGCCTGCCAGGCGCTAAAGGACCTGGTCCGCGCCGCGGAGGGGAAGGACCTTTCCGCCTTCGCCGACGCCGGCGAACGGATCCGCGCGCAGTGCCTGGCAGAGAACTCCCCTCTACGGGTGTTCTGACGCGACATCCGCAGTCCCGGCGTCTGTGCCGGCCTCCGGACGGCAGCGCGCCCCAGCCGACATCAAGCGACGCGGACGGGCTCCTTGACGTGAGGCTCGGAGGTACTGCCATACGGGGCTTTGCGTGATCGCGATGCCCCGGGAACGTCGGGCTGGACAAGAGACGGGAGCCGGAGAGGAGCTTGACCAGATCTTCCTCGCCGTGAAGGCGCTGCGGTGCGAAGAAGGGATCACGGCGGAGACCCTCCGCTGCCTGATTGACTTTGCTCCGCACGTCCGCCTCACGTCGTCGGCGCCGCTGCCATTGTCCGACTCCTGATTTCGGCCGAGCCCCGCTTCGTCCTGCACGCCCACGTGGAATCCGCGTGGAATGCATGGACCTGATCGCGTGCCCATGCTGCTCGTGTCCACGCGGCGCCACGTCTCTCGTGCGGGGTCTGAACAGGACGGATGCGTTCCGCTGCACGAACGGCTCAGGCTGGCGCACACTGGCCTTGGAGCCCGGTGACGGCTGCTGCGGCGCGGTGTGAGGGGGGACCCGTTGTACGAGGCCGAACGTCGACAGGACCACGCAGACGGCTGGGGCGGCACGGCGGTCTCGGGCGACGGGAGCTGGCGGCCTCCTGAGGGAGAGCCGGGTGGTCTGGCGGAGGCGCTGGAGACACTGCGGGCCGAGTTGGACGCGGCGCAGGAGGCCGGTGCGCGGCGACGGCTGAGGTTCGAGATCGAGGAGGCCACCCTCGAACTCCTGCTGGAGCTGCGTTCGGATGTCAGGCCAGGGGTGAAGCTGGCGTTCGGCGTGGTGAGCGCGGATCTCGGCGCGGAACGCGGCAGCAGCCGCACCCACAAGCTCACACTCAAGCTGAAGGTCCGCGACGAAGCACTCGGTGGTCGCAACACACAGGTGCGGGAGACACGGAAGGAGCAGTGGGAACCAGGCGCCGCCGCGCACGGGGAGCAGGACCGGCCGGGACGGGCGGAGTAGCCGTGGATCCGCGCCGCCTGGCCGCCGTGCGCGCGGGGGATGCCGAGTACGTCCAGGCCAGCGGATCCGGCTACGTCCTCACTCCGCGGCTTGTGCTCACCGCTCTGCATGTCGTCACCGCCACCAAGGGCCGGCAGCCACACCAGCGTATCGATGTCGTCATCGGGCACCCCGGCCACGGAGATCGGCAGCACCGGTCCGGTCGGCTGTGCTGGGCGGGCACCGTACACGATGTCGCGCTGGTCCACCTCGACCGGCCCGCCGACGTGCCGGGGGAGGTCCTGTGGGGGCGCCCCGTCGCGGGAGTCCTCGACTACGAGGCCCTGGGCTTTCCGAGCTTCGCCCGCTACGACGACGAGGTGGCGCGTGTCGAGCACCTCACCGGCCGGCTCCCCGCCTTCGGCCAGGGGCTCGCCGGCGGCCTCGTCCTGGACCAGAGCGCCGCCCCGCGTCCGCGTCCCGAGCGACGCAACTGGGCCGGTGTGTCGGGTGCCGCCGTCTTCTGCGGGGACTGCCTGGTCGGGGTCGTCGTCACGGACGACGCGCACTTCGACGACCGGCGCCTGCATGCGGTACCGGCCTACGCCTTCACCCAGGATGCCGAGTTCGTACGCCACTTGGAGGCGGACGGCGGGCGAGCGCCGAGCCTCAGCACACTGACCGACCGAGGGCGGTCACATGGCCAGAGCGAGACATCGCCCGCTCCACAGGCTCCGGCCCCGGCCGACGAGCTGCGGCAGCTGTCCGAGGAATACCTGCAGCCGGCCGCCACCACCCGGCGGCAAGCGAGCCCGCGCGGGGCCTTCTTCGGGCGACAAGAGGCCATCCGCGGCATCGAGGAATGGCTCCACCCGGCTCCGGGCACGGCCGCGGCAACGGCCTTGGTGGTCACGGGCGGAATGGGCTCGGGAAAGTCCGCACTGCTGCGGCAGACGGCACTCGCCCACGACGAGTACGGGCGGCAGACCGTTCAAAAACCGTGCACGGCATCCTCCCGGGGTGGCTGGCCCGTGCTGACGGCGCACCTGTCCCTGGCCGCGATGGACCGGGCCAGGGTCACACGCGTACTGGGCGCCGCCTGCGGAGTGGATGCCGAGACCGTCGCTGACCTCCTGACGGCACCCGCACCGGCCGAGGAAGCCACGCCGGTCGTACTGTTGGATGCGCTGGACGAGGCGGACCGGCCCGAGCAGTTGTGCCGGACCCTGCTCGTCCCCCTGATCGAGACCGATGTGCCCCGGGTGCGGCTGCTCATCGGCACACGATCACACCGTCTGCCGCTGCTGGAACGTCCTGACCTCGTGACGATCGACCTGGACAGCCCACACTACGCGGACCGCAAGGCACTGGAGCACGCCGTCCGCCAGGACCTGACCGATGCCGCCCCGGACAGCGTGTGGCGCGACGCTCCGCCGCACCTGCTCGCCGCAGCCGTCCGGCAGGTGGCCGATCGGGGCGAGCCCTCCTTCCTGCTGGCCGGTCTGCTCGCCAGGGCGCTGGCACGGCGGCCCTCCACCGCTCTTCCCGGCACCGAGGAATGGCGCCAGCTGGCCGAGGACGGCATCCACGGTGCCCTGAGGGCGGAGGCCGCCGAGCGGCTCGGCGACCGGCTGTCCTGGGCCGAGGGGCTCCTGCGGCCCCTCGCCTTTGCCCGCGGTGCCGGTCTGTCGTCCGCCCACGTGTGGCCACAGGCGGCGTCCGCCCTGAGCGGGCGCCGCTACACCGCCCACGACATAACGGAGTTACTCCGTCTCGTGGGCGACTACCTCGTGCCCACCACGGTGACCGACACCGCCGCCGGTGACACGTCCTTCCGTCTCGCCCACAACGCCCTGGCCGACTGGCTGGCGAAGGGGCACGACGAGGAGGCCGCGCACGAGGCGATCGCCCAAGCGCTGATCGGCGCGGTGCCCTGGAACGGCGCGACACCCGACTGGCACGCCGCGCCCCGCTACGCCCTCGACCACCTCACCACCCACGCGCGGGAGGCGCACACCCTGCACACGCTGCTGGATGACCCCGGGCTCCTCCTGCACAGCGACCAGACCGCCCTGCTGGCCGCGGTCAACCGCGCGGACGTCCCGCGCACCGCGCAGGCGCTGCGAGCCACGACGGCACTGCCCCGCGACACCCCGGCCACGGTCCGGGCACAGATCCTTCAAGCCGCAGCCCGCCGCAGCGGCGCCGACACGCTCGCGGACCGGCTTAGTGACTGCTGCTGCCCACCGCGCCGCGCCACCCGCTGGAGCCGTCGCAGACTCATCCTCGACGACGAACTGCCCACCGGTTTCGAAAGCGGCCCCCGTGACGTGATCGCGCTCTCGTGGCTCGGGCAGCCCGTCTGCGTCGTGCTCGGCAGCCGCCACCACCAGGACTTCCTCCAGGTGTTCGATCTCGAAACACGGTCCCCCATCGGCGACCTCGTGCCTGCGGGCCGGGCAGAGGCTGGCCACCTCCTCGGCTCGGTGACCAGCGCCCGCGGAAAAACACTGGTCGTCTACCGCACCGGTGACCGATTGCGGCGCTGGTCGATGGATGACGGCGAGCACCTGTCTCCCGATCTCCTCTTCGACCAGGAGGAGGAGCGCGGCGCGCAGAAGTCTGCACGGCGCAGCACCCTGGGCCGTATCGGCGAGCGCACCGTCGCAGTGGTCGCGACCTGGACCGATCGCCTGTACTGCTTCAACCTCGACGCCGACTCACCACAGCCCATGCACACACCCCAACACATTGACGCGCTGCCGCTGAACGGCCTCGCCCTCACCACGGTGCGGGAAGAGCCCGCAGTGGTGTGTCTGTCCTACGGACACGTCGAGTGCCGGGCACTGGGCGACGGAACCACCCTCTCCACCTGGGAGGTGGCCGGCGGACTCACCTCCCTCGTCCTGCTCGACCGCGAGGACCGGCCGCAGGAGCAGGCCATGGCGGGCTTCCGGCTGCGCAACACCATGACCGACGACGAATTCGCGATCGACCTGTGGGACCCCCTCACCGGCGAGGTCCTGGACACGAACCCCGACTACCGACAGACGCGTAACAACCGCTGGGACAGATACCCGAGTTACGAGACCGCGTGGACCGAGGAGTTCGACGGCCGCCGCCGGCTGTTCCTCTCTCCCGGCCGGGAACGCTACGAGCGGGACCCGCACACCGGCACCCGCCTCGGCCCGCCCTGCCAACTGCGCCCCGGCGCCGTGGAACTCACCGTGCACGGCGAACCCCACACACTCGGAATCGACAAGAAGCGGCTGCGCCTGCGCAAAGCCGGCCCCTACGCCCGTGACCCCTTCGATCCGTCCACCTGGCCTCCCGGCGGCCTGTCGGCCATGCGGGGAGAAAGGTACCCCGAAGAGCCCAAGGTCCCCGAGCCGCTGACGGGCGTCCCCGGCCGGACCGGAACACACCGAGGACGGCCCGTCCTTCTCGTGACAACTCCCTACGGGGGCCACCTGAACCAACAGCGAAGGGCGACTCTGTTCGACACGCGCTCCGGCGCCCGGCTCGCTCCGCCTTGGCACATCCCCGTCTCACCCGACGAGGTGACGGCCATCGACTGGGCTGTGATCCAAGGACGTCTCGTGGTCCTCGCCTTCCACAACAAGCTGGTCATGGACCTGTATCAGGGCAACGCGTCCGTGCTGCTCTGGGACCCCGAACAGCCCACGACAGTGCGCCGCATGTCGATCGGGCATCCCGGACAAGTCGCCGGCGTGCACGCTTTGGGGGCAGAGGACCTGCTGTACCTCACGGTCGACGAGGGACCGGACCTGCTGTGGGACACAGCCTCCGACACGTTCACCCCGGTGAGTTGTCCCGATGGGGCAGAGCCGGAATCCCTGCACGCCTTCGCCGGCCGCGGCCCCTACCTCTGTATCCCGCCCGCGGACTGCCGCAGGCTGGGCAGTGGCCGGGCGTGGCGGATGGTTTCGACAGACCGGGCGGAGGCCACTCCGATCCACCTGCTCCCACCAGAGGCGGACGGCAGTTGGTACGCGACCCCGGATGCGCTACGTCACTCGGACGCCGTTATCAATGCCGACGGCCACATGACGGCCCTTCGCGCGCGAGAACGGACCTATCCCGCACCCGGCACCGCGCTGGAAGTCCACCTGCTGCCGGCCGCCGAGGCCGATCCCGAGCCTGTACGGCGCCGCTGGTGGCGCCGACCGCGATCGCCCCGCATCGCGGGAAGCGTGTTCGAGCTGGATCGCCGGGTGGACCAGGTGGTGGCCGCGGAGGACTCCGGGCCCGGACGCTTCTACGCCGTCAGCGGCAGCCTGCTGACGGGGTTCCGCCTGGAGTGGGAGGAAGAGACCATGCGGGACCCGTCCGACGAGTTCAGCGGTCGGCTCACGCACTTGGAGCCGCAGGAACTCGTTCCCGTCCTGTACAAGGACCACGAGAGCTATGACGCCGGCGCACGCATCCGGCATGTGCTGCCCTGCCCGGGCGAAGGGGTTGCCCTGTTCACCGAGGACGGAGTCACCTTCATCTCGGCCGGGTCGCGCTGAGAGAAACCCGGGTCCAGGCAGGCTGGAGTTCCGTCCGTCCCCACCCGACGGCAGCCCCTTCGGCCTTGCGGACGGGATCGCTCTCCACCTGCCCCACCAAAGGGACGGCCAGGGCTCTCCACCTACGGCGAACGTTTGCGACCGGGCCGTTCGGCTTGATGGTGGTGAAGGCCAGACGCAGCCGGTAGTCGATCGCCGTGCCCACGGTGCCGGCCTCCGCGCCGACGCCCGGGCCGGGCAGCAGGAGCTGGTCGTCGTGATGCCGAGCGCGGTAGCTCTTGTGCAACAGGTGGGCTCCGGCCGACAGTTCACGATCAAGGAAGCGGCGCAGAGGGTGCGTGGACGTTGGATACCTGAATCAGCCTCATGAACATCGCCTTGGGTAGCGAGCGCCATCGAGGCGCTTCGGGGCTGTCACGGTTCGGGCGGTAGGGAGCGGCACTGATATCCCGTCACCCGCAAGAGGGGACGAGGGGATCACCGAGGAGTACGCAGTCGACCAACAGCCGGAACTGGCCCAGATCGGTCTCACCCGAGACCCTGATGCGCTCGGCGGCCCTGCGCGTCTCCCACCGCCAGGGCAGTGCCGTCATCCGGCGCGCCGTCGAGCTTACCGGGGACGAGAACCTGGGAGGGCTCCTCCTGCAGGCCATCGAGGCGTTTTGCGATGAACCGGGCCGACCAGCGGTCCACGGTCGACCTGTCGATGCCGAGGTCGGCGGCGGCCTGCTGGTTTGTCCCGCCCTCCGTGCAGCGCAGCACGATCTTGGACACCATGCCAGCAGGGGCAGGTCGTGGGGGAGGTGGTCCCGCTGGCGGCCGGTGCGGGACCGGTACGGCAATGTGCCGGGCGGTGCTGGATGGCCCGGCCCGGCTCACGTTTGTAGGGTCTCCTGCGGGCTGGTCTTCCGGAGGAGGGGCAGCAGTCCGGCCGCCACGAGCGCGGAGGCGAGGCCGAGGGCGCCGACGGCCGTCGTGAGGTGGCCGGTGACGGACTTGAGGGCAAGCAGGGCGAGCGGGCAGAGGAACTGCCCGAGGAAGAACGACGCGGCCCACAGGCCGGTGCCCCGGCCACGGTTGCGGTATTCCAGCTTCGACATGGCCCAGGTGAGCAGCGTGGGCAGCAGAAAGCCGGTGCCGATGCAGTTCAGGAAGGTGCCGAAGAGCAGAATCGCCACGTTGTGGGCCATGCTGATCAGCACGAACCCTGCTGCGCACAGGGCGAAGATAGCGGCCAGTCTGCGCTCCGGCCGGCCGATCATCGAAGCGAAGATGACGGAGCCGATGACGGTGGCCGTGCTCGCAATCGCGGTGACCATGCCGATGAGGGCGCTGGACTGTATGCCCAGGCCGTTCATCAGGTAGGCCGTCTCGGCAGGGACGACGTAGAAGACGATGCCACCGAACACCGAAAGCAGGCAGATGCCGGCCAGCCGGCCGGCCGAGGAGGGCCGATGCCCGACGGTGAGCACCTCGTCCACGGGGGCGCCCGGCCCGGGCTTGGACAGGAATGCGGCCATCGCGGGGGCGAGGAGCAGCCCGACGGCGTAGAGCTGGAAGGCGGCGCGCCAGTCCGAGGTGCCCATCGCCCCGCCGAGTATGAAGAAGGCGGTGGCGGAAATGGTGGCGCACACCGTCTGCAGGGCCAGGTAGCGGTCGCGTGCCCGGCCGACGTAGTAGTCGCCGATCAGTGTTGTGCAGGAGGTCATGATGAAGGCCTCTGTGACACCGAGGAGGGCACGGCTGGCCATGATGGCAGCGAGCGAGTGCAGCCACAGCGGAGCGGTGCCGAACAGTGCGTACAGGACGGTCGCGACGACCAGCGGACTCCTGCGTCCCAGGCGGTCGATCAGGACCCCAGCGAAGGGGGCGATCAGGGCGAGCGTGAGCGCGGGAATCGTGAGGATCAAGGGGACCAGTGCGTCCCCGTGCGGCACCGTGCTGAACAGCTCCTGTAGCTTCGGCAGCACGGGAGCGAGTAGCACCGCGCCGAGGACCGGCAGACAACTCCCGCTCATCAGGAGCGTCAAGCGCAGACTGCCTCCGGGTTCCGGCACGCGCTCGGTGCGCCGGACGGCGAAATCGTCGGTGGGAACGGGTGAGGAGGAGTAACCGGGCACGCAGGGCCTCCACGTGGGCGGTGAGGGCACGCGGCAGGCTGCCGCGTGGCTGTGCCACACCGCGGAGCGCCAGTGCACCGAAGGGAAACGCCCGGATGAATGAGGGGGCGTCTGGACTTGCACGACTATCGGGCAAGTTGCTCTGTGTTGCCTACCCCTTACGCCATTCAACTGGTAGATCCCGCCCATCCATCTTCTGGATGGTTCCCGGTACCGATCTCCCGCCAAAGATCGGTTCAGGGTGTCGGCCGGCGGCAAGGCTGCACTCACACCCTCCTGCCGCTCGCGTCCGTCTCCAGACCGCCCCGGCATGAAGCTCCGCGGCAACCCGCCCATCCTCGCCTTCAGGCCCGTCGCCGTGCCGACAGTGAGACCCAATCCGGCGCCCAAGCGCCTCTTCCTCAGCTCCTCGCCGAACTCGCTGGACGGTTGCAGCACGGAAACCTCCAGGACCGCCCACCCAGGTGCAGAGGATTGCTGCACGAAAGAGTGCGACACCCCTGACCGGGCGGACAAGGCAAGTGGCACTGTTTCCCGTTTCCTCTCCGCAGACGGGAGGCACTACTCGCGACGAGGGGGACCCGCCAGGTGGACAGCCGCCTGGTCTGGGGCGCAGCGCAGAGTCGTGAACCCTGGGCGCAGCTCAACGTGGCCGTGGGTGATCCCTCACCTGTCGCTTGAAACATCGAGGGCGTGCGACCGAAAATCCCGAGGACCCGGTGGCCGGCATTAGCCTGATTCCCGTCCCGCTTTGCACCGTGCGGTCTCAGGGCCCGCCGGCCCTTCCCCGTCGGTGGCCCCTCGGTGCTCGGAGCCGTCCAGGAGGGCGTCAGGGCCAAGCCGCTCGATCGGCAGCAGACGCGGGCGGCCCGCGTCCGTCGTCGGCGTGCTCCTGGCGGTGCTCGGGCCCGTCCCGACGCGGCGCCGCGCGGTGCACATGGAGGATCTTGCCCCCTCGGGCTCGGGCCTGCTGGCCGCTGGGCGCAACCGCTTTACGCCACCGCCAACCGGTGGCTACTGTGCAACCATGACCGTCACCACCATGACCTTGCGCATCCCCGAGGACCTCGCCCCCGCGATTAAGGCGGCCGCCATCGAGGCCGGTCTGAGCCTGAATGCCTACGTGGTGCGCGCCGCGCGCCGCGCCGCCACCCTCGATGCCGGCAGGCAGCTTGCCGCGCTCGGCCTCGGCGACGACCTGGCGGGCGAGGGCGACACCCTGTGAACCGTGGGGAAATCTGGGCTCTGGCCGACGGCCGCAACGTCCTGATCATCAGCCTGACCGGCCTGGAAGAGACGTACGGCGCCCTCCTCGTGATCGTGCTGCACGACAGCGGGAAGTACCCGGACACGGCCATGTCGGTGGTGATCGGCGACCCGGTCCCGTGCACGGCGGTCGCCGTCAACATCGTGCAGTTGCGGGTCAACCGGTTCGAGGGCGCGAAGCTCCTCGGCCCGGTCGACCCTGCGGCCATGGCCCGGGTGGACCAGGCCCTGCGCGCCGTCCAGGACCTGTAGCCGCCGCCAACCGAGGACGCCCCCTTAGATTCAACCGGGGCAGCGGTGAAGGTCCGGGGAGTCGATCAGCGTCATCGGGATTCCTCCGTGGATACCCACGCCTTCAGGCGGGGGAGGAAGCGGAATCTTGCGGAGCAGGGCAGGGAAAGCCGATGCACCGCCAGGGCGGATCGACGTTCACAGCCAACCACCCGCACGTAGGTGGTAGTTTGTGTGGCGTCCGGTCGGCGATAACCAAGCTGGCCGGGCCTACCGCCGGGCTGGCGGGATGTCAGGTCTGTGGAGCTGGCGTAAGACTGCCGGACGTGCCCACGTCCCTTGCCGTTTGGTCGGGGCAGCTGCTGTCTGAGAAGCAGAAAGCTCGACCCGCGAGGGAAGAATCTCCCTGCTTCAGCTGGGGGAGAAGTCAACTCGAGACAGATCGGCAAGCCGCCCGGCTCGGTGTTCACCGTCCTCAAGCGCTACGGAGGAATCGCTCCCATACTCCGCAAGACGCGCGCCGGAAGCTTGAGGCTCCGTCTGTCGCGTTGGCAACCTGGATGGCAGTCTCGACAGCGTCAGCGACGAGCAACTCGCCCGACTGCACTCCAGTGACCGCGACGACGATGACCAGGCGGCCCTGGCCCTGTTCCCGCTGCGGAGGCGACCTCCTGCTGCACTGGCACGGCCCGTTGATGACCGGCGTGGATGGAACTCTGCCCGGCCTGCGACGCCCGTCGTCCCACCGCCCGCGCATTCATCCAGCGGCACCGCGACCCGGACTGGGATCGCAAGGCACTGCCCCAGCTCTTCGAAGACTGGGAGACCGAGACGATGTACGCCCACGGGTGGGCCCGCGCCCCGCAGCCCGAGGCGCCACCCAGTCCCCCCGCGTACCTGCGCCTCGTGCCGCGTGGACAAGGCTGAGCCGAGCACGGACACGGCGTGGGAGGCGGGAAGTCACCTGGGGCGGGTGCGTCGACGGACGCGGAAGAGCCGGCAGGAGACCGGGTTGCTGTCTTCGGGCGCGTCAAGGACGTCGATCTGGTCCACGAGGAATCCGTGTTCGGCGAGAAGGTCCTCCCACAGCGGGGGGTCAAGCACCCACATGTGCACGGTCAGCGGTTTCCCGCCGGCGAGTGGGAGGAGCTCGCGGTGGGCGGTCACACTCTGAAAGGGGCCGCGGCCGGCTGCGTTGGTGTGCAGAACGGAGAAGAACAGGCGGCCGTCCGGCTTCAGGGCGGTGGCTAGGGCAGGCAGGAGCCGGTGTGGGTCGATGTAGCCGAAGGCGTGGATCGAGTAGATCACGTCATAGGGCTCGGCCTGCTTCAGGTAATCGACGGCGTCGCCATGGATCAGCTGGAGTCCCGGCATGGTGCCGTGCCGGGCGACGGCGCGTTCGTGCTGGGTAGGGGACGTCTCGACGGCGTCGACGATGGCGCCGTGCTCGCGTACCAGGTGGGCGGCGTACTTGCCCATCCCGGAGCCGAGATCGAGGACCCGCTTGCCGGAAAGGTCGCCCAGGACCTCAAAACCGGGGCCGCTTGGCCAGAAGCCCCAGTTGATGCGATCGGCATCGGGAATGTCGGTGCCGCGTTCGATGTGGTGCCTGCCGTATGTGGTCCATGCGGCCAGGTTCGACATCTCCGGGGAATTGCATCCGATGCACGATCCCGGGTCGTCTGAGCTGGGGAGCTGCGACATCAACGTACCTCCCTTGAATGGTGGTTGCGGCGTTCTGATCTGCCCTCTTGCTGTGGATCTCTCATCGGATGCATGATTCGCGCACTCTCTGAAAGTGAGGGAGCGTGGCGACGACTACCGACCTGAGTGAGGGCTCCGCACGCCTGGTGCTGTTGCACGGCGTGACGCTGCTGCATCCCGAAGACACCGTGTTCGAGGCGATGTTGGAGGGCTGGGCGTGCCAGCAGCGTGGCGGCCGGCGCCTTCAGCCGAAGACGATCCGCGACCGGCTGAGGGTGGTTCGCCGGTTCAACGACTTCGCCGAGGCGTACCCGTGGCACTGGTCGGCCGCCGCGATGGACGAGTGGACGACGTACCTGATCGCGGAACTGCACCGGGCGGAGTCGACGATCCGCAATTACCAGACCGCGGTGCGGATGTTCTGCGACTACGTCACCTCGCCGCACTACCAGTGGCCGCAGGAGTGCGAACTGCGCTTCGGCACGCACCCGGTACAGGTCTGCTTCGAGTGGAACACCGCCGCCCACCTGGTCGACTACGAGGCCGAGGCGTCCCGCCGGCCGATGACGCGCGAGGAGATCCAGTGCTTCCTCGACCACGCCGACGCCCAGGTCGACCGGGCGATCCGACTGGGCCGCAAGGGGGGCTTTGGCCGCCTACCGGGACGCCACCGTCTTCAAGGTCATCTACGGCTGGGGACTGCGCTGCACGGAGTGCTCCAAGCTCGACCTCACCGACTGGTACCGCAACCCCAGGGTGCCGGAGCTGGGCCGGTTCGGGTCGCTGCACGTGCGCTGGGGAAAGCGCTCCAAGGGATCGCCTCCCAAGCGGCGCACCGTGCTCAGCGTCATGCCGTGGGCGGTGGAGGCGGTCGACGACTACGTCACCAACGTCCGCCCCCGCTACCGCAGTTGTGCGGGCTCGGCATTGTGGCCGACCGAGCGCGGCGGCCGACTGCAGAGCCGCGAGATCGAGGAGCGGTTCGCGGAGTACCGCGACGCGCTCGGGCTGGACGGCGACCTCGTCCCGCACTGCCTGCGGCACAGTCACGTCACGCACCAGATCGAAGACGGTGCCGATCCCGGATTCGTTCAGCGCCAGGTCGGCCACCGGTTCGCGTCGACGACCGCGCTGTACACCGGGGTCAGCGGCGACTTCATGAACACGATGATGCGCACCGTATTGGACAGGGCCCTCCACCAAGGCCAGTAGGGAGACGACGAGATGACGGAGAAACTCGACTACCGGTGGCATCTGCGGAAGGTGATGGCCGACCGCGGGATGTTCTCCACCACCGACCTGCGCCCCCTGCTGGCCGAGCGCGGCATCGATCTCTCGTCCAGCCAGACGTACCGTCTGGTCGTCGAACGTCCCGAACGCCTCAGCCTGAAGACGCTGATGGCGCTGCTGGACATCCTGGGCTGCACGATGGAGGACCTGATCGAACCCATCGCCGTCCGCCACGCCCGCGGCAGGACCGCCGCCGCCGGAGGTGGTGAGGAGACGGGGGCGGCGCCCGGGGTGGGGGACTTCCGCCCCAAGCGCGCCCGCATCGTGCCACCCGAGGAGTGAGCGGTGCCCACCGTCGGACTGCCGCGCCACGCGACCGAGCCGGAGGCCGTGATCACGGAGGCGGTCTGCGCCCTGGAGCCCGCGCTGACCCCCGAGACGGTCCGCCTGGTGCTCGTGGACACACTCAAGCGGGCCCCGCACCGCCGGGCACTGGCCGCGATGCTGGTGGACGATCCGGCGTGGCTGACGTCCGGACGCCCCGAGTCCCCGGCCTTCCTGGAACGGCTGACCCGGGCACTGCGCCGCCACGGCGCCGAGCATGTGCAGGTGCCGCGCTGCGGCCTGTGCGGCGGGGGCGGTCGCCTGAGCGGCGTGGGACCGGACGGTACAGCCCGCATCTGCGACCGGTGCCAGTCCGGGCTGCGGCGTCAGGCCAACCCGTGCGCTGTCTGTGGCCGACACGACATCGCCTTCCGCGACAGGGAAGGGCGTCCTCGCTGCAAGTCGCATCCACCCGAGGGCGGCGCGGACCCCATCGGCGAGTTGTCCGGGCTGATTCAACGGGCGTGTCCCGAAGTGCCCTTGGACGTGATCTCCGGGATCGTAGGCGGCATCGAGCCGGTCAGGAACCGTCAACGCCAGCTGCTGTGGGCCTTGTTGGACCATCAGGACCTGCTTACCGGCGGCGGCGCGAAGGGCCCGCGCAAGACGGTCGCGCTGATCAAGGCCCTGCAGAAGTGCGGCGCCGAGGGGCTGGTGATTCCCCCTTGCCCGCTGTGCGGGCGCACGGTGGCGCTGACGAAGGTGCGCGACGGCGTCCGCTGCTGTGAGGGGTGCCGGGCGGTCCTGCGTGCCCAGCCGCGTGCGCGCTGTGGCCGGAGCCGGCCGGTGATGGCCCGCACCCTGGACGGCCAGCCGCTGTGCGGGAGTTGCCGCGTCCACGACCCGCTCGGGCACCGCGTGTGTTCTAGGTGCGGGCAGCGCCGCAGCATCCACGCCCGCGTCGAGGGCCAGGCGGTGTGTGACCGCTGTTACCAGCTGCCCACGGCGACCTGCGCCGACTGCGGAGAACAACGGCCCTGCTTCTACGCCGGCACCGGCACTCCCACCTGCGAGGCGTGTCGGCACAAGACCCGACCGCGCGTGGCGTGCGCCGTCTGCGGCCGGGACAACTTCGTCAGCTACCGCACGCCGGACGGCCGTGCGATGTGCACCGTGTGCGGGGCGAAGCGCCGCCCGTGCGCCATCTGCGGCAAGACCGTCCGGATCTTCGCCCGGACACCCGAGGGTGAGGGCGTATGCCAGACCTGCTGGCGCACGCACCCCGCCAGCCGACGGCCCTGCCGCGACTGCGGGACGGTGGCCCACCTCCACTATCGCGGGATGTGCGCTGCCTGCGCGGTCCGCCACCGGCTGCACGACATCCTCGGCGCCGACGGCCAGTTGCGACCGGAGGCCGAACCCGTCTTCCAGGCGCTCTCGCGCCGCGAGCCCCTCGCGCTTCTGTGGTGGCTCGATCGCCGGCCCGCGCGCGTCACCGTGCTGCGTGCCCTGGCCACCGGGCGCGGACCCGTCACCCACGAGACGCTGGACCGGCTGCACCCGGCGAAGACCGTGCAGAACCTGCGGATGATCCTGGTAGCCGGCGGCGCCCTGCCGGCTCGCGACGAGCACCTTGCCGCCCTGGAACACTGGCTGCCCGGCGAACTCGCCCGCATCCAGGCCCCGGACGGGCGCCGACTGCTGCACGGCTTCATCACCTGGTACCTGCTGCGCCGCCTGCGGGACTGCTCCCGCCGCCGCTTCCTGACCGAGGCACAGGTGCACGGGGCTCGCAGCCAGGTCCGCCAGGCGGTACACCTGCTCAACTGGCTGACCGTGCAGGACACGGCCGTGAGTGCGTGTACCCAGGACCAGGTCGACGCCTGGCTGGACGAGGGCCCCGCCCAGCGTGCCGACGTCTACACCTTCCTGACCTGGACCAGCCGCAACGGCCACACCCGTCCCCTGGCCGTACCGTTGCGCGCCCCGAGCATCACCGGCGAGATCATCGCCCAGGACACCCGCTGGGCCCTGGTCCACCGGCTCCTCAACGACGACACCCTCGCCGTCGCCGACAAGACGGCCGGCTTGCTCATCCTGCTGTTCGCCCAGCCGCCGTCCCGGATCACGTCTTTGACCACCGAGCACGTCATCCTCGACCGGGACACGGCGGCCCTCCAGCTCGGCCCGGTGCCTGCCCAGATGCCGCCGCCCCTGGACGCATACCTGCGCCACCTGTACGACCAGGCGAACCGGGCCGACACCCCGCCGGAGGTCCGTTGGCTGTTTCCCGGACGCTTCCCCGGCCAGCGCCTCAGCTGCCACCAGCTGAAACGCCGTCTGCGTGATCTGGGCGTACGCCCGCGGGTGTCCCGCAGCACGGCCCTGGTCGAGCTGACGGGCGAGCTGCCCGCCGTCGTGGTCAGCCGACTGCTCGGCGTCTGCCAGACCACCGCGGACACCTGGCGGAGCATCGCCGCAGGCGAGCACGCCTCCTACGCCGCACAGCTGGTCCGGCGCTGAACGAGCGCCCGACCCCGCAACGAATCGTCCATGGTTTCCTGAATTCAGGATTGACTGTACTGTCGGAGGGTGCTGACTATCGCCACCGACATCGAAGTGCTGGCGCGGTTCGGACGGGCGCTCGCCGACCCCATCCGCTGCCGCATCCTGCTCGCCCTGCGCGAGGCACCGGCCTACCCCGCCGACCTCGCCGACGCACTGGAAATCTCCCGCACCCGGCTCTCCAACCACCTCGCCTGCCTGCGCGACTGCGGCCTGGTCGTCACCGTTCCGGACGGCCGCCGCACTCGCTACGAACTTGCCGACGAACGCCTCGGCCACGCCCTCGACGATCTGCGCTCCGCCGTTCTCGCGGTCGAGGCCGACCGCACCTGCCCGGACGCCGACGAGAAGGCTGCTGCTGAATGACCGCCATATCCCTCGGACCCAGCCCCGCCCGCCGTGACGCACTGACCCGGCGCATACGTCTGCTGGTGGCCGCGACGATCACCTACAACGTCATCGAGGCCATCGTCGCGATCACGGCCGGCACCATCGCCTCCTCCACCGCCCTGGTCGGCTTCGGCCTCGACTCCGTCATCGAGGTCTCCTCCGCTACTGCCGTCGCCTGGCAGTTCTCCGCCCGCGACCACGCCACCCGCGAAGCCCGCGAGAAGCGCACCCTGCGGATCATCGCCGTCTCCTTCTTCGCCCTCGCCGTCTACGTCACCGTCGACTCCGTACGCGCACTGACCGGCACCGGCGAAGCCGATCACTCCATCCCGGGCATCGTCCTGGCCGCCCTCTCGCTGGCGATCATGCCGTTCCTCTCGGCTGCCCAGCGCAGGGCCGGCCGCGAACTCGGCTCCGCCACTGCCGTCGCCGACTCCAAGCAGACCCTGCTGTGCACCTACCTCTCCGCCGTCCTTCTCGTCGGCCTGCTGGCGAACCTCCTGCTCGGCTGGTCCTGGGCCGACCCCATCGCCGCCCTCGTCATCGCCGCCATCGCCATCAAGGAAGGACGCGACGCCTGGCGCGGCGAGGGATGCTGTGCCCCCTCCGCCCAGATCACGGCCGCCGACAAACAGGGCGACACCTGCGGATGCCAGCCCGGCTGCTCGTGCTGCTGAGTCACGCCATCCCGCGTGGAAAGATCGGTCGCGACACCAGACAGAGACCCACGAGCAGCCCCTGGCGGGAGAAGCCATGCGACAGCACAACGGTGACCTCGCCGATGACCAGCAGGAACACTGGCAGCACACCTACACGGCCCACCCCGGCATGTACGGACAGGAGCCCTCCACGCCCGCCGTTCATGCCGCCGAGATCTTTCACGCCCGCGGTGTCAAGGACGTATTGGAGCTCGGAGCCGGTCACGGCCGCGACGCCCTCTACTTCGCCCGCGAGGGCTTCAGCGTTCAGGCCACCGACTTCAGCGCCACCGGCCTCGAACAGCTCAAGGACGCCGCCCGGGCCCAGGGCCTGGACGATCGCGTCATGACCGCCGTGCACGACGTGCGCGAGCCGCTGCCGCTGCCCGACGCCTCCGTGGATGCCGTCTACGCCCACATGCTGCTGTGCATGGCCCTGTCCACCCAGGAGATCCACACCCTGGTCGACGAGGTACGGCGCGTCCTCCGTCCGGGCGGCGTGTTCATCTACACCGTCCGCCACACCGGCGACGCCCACTACGGCACCGGAACCCGGCACGGCGACGACATCTACGAACACGGCGGCTTCGCCGTGCACTTCTTCCCCCGTCACCTCGTCGACTCCCTCGCCGACACCTGGACCCTCAACGAAGTCCACACCTTCGAAGAAGGCGAACTGCCTCGCCGCCTGTGGCGCGTCACTCAGACCCGCCCCTGAACACCACCGCGCCGAGCGCCGAAGAACACGAACGCCCTCACCGAAGTCGCCGTCCGCCAACGAGGCATTGAGCGAGTTCTGATAGCCCGGATTACCAGCAGACTCCGGCTCCGTGCGGTGCATGGTGCTCCTCGGTGTTGGGGGAAAGGCGAAGGGAGAGGCGGGGCCGCGCCGGCTGGCGCGGCCCCGTGATGAGACGCGATGTCCGTGGTGCTCAGCGGTCCTGGGCAAGGGCGTACAGCTCGCCCAGCAGACTTCCCTCGGTGGCGATGAGCATCCGCCTTCCTCCGCTGGACCGCGCACACGAGTGGAGAAGGGTGCACGCAGGGGCTGTCGTCGGTCTCTCAAAGTGCGGAATGTGAGGTTCTGACCGGCTTGTCATTGCTCGATGGTGTGAGCCGATGAGCAGTGGGAGCTCGTCGAACCGTCCCCGCCCCGTGGTGCCGTAGGTCCAGCCCAACTCCGAGGCGCTGCCGCAGCTTTACGTGCACGGCCTGTCCCACCGCGACTTCGTCTACGTGCGGACAGTCGGCCTGGCCCCGAAACTCTGGCTGGGGCGGGCCCATCGTGCGTCTTGGGCCTGCTCGCGCCGATCGACGCGTTTCCGATCTTCGGACGCTATGTGGTCTCGGTGATCAGTTGGGGACGGGTGAGCGCGTGGTGCGCTGGAGGATCGCTGCCTGAACGAGCCGGTGCAGAGTGTCCACTTCGGCCCGGATGCGGTCCTCGTCGTCACCGGCGTTGGACACGGCGCCGGAGGTGTAGATCATGGTGATCGTCGTGAGTTCCCTCGCGCAGGCGGCGGGGTCGGGAACGCCGTAACCGCGGGCGATCGGTTCGAGGTATGCGGTCATGTGCGCTGCGGCGCGCTGCTCCATGACGTCCACGATCTCCTGGGTCTCCCTGTTGCCGGCTTCGTGCAGGCGCAGAGAGGTGAACAGTCGGAACAGCTGCCGCTGCTTCGTGATGAGATCAGCTGCCCGCTCGTAGTAGACGGCCAGGCGCTCTTCGGGGGAGCCGACTGAGTCGTCGACTTTAGGCAGGTTGGCGAAGAACTCGGTCGACCCTCGCTCGAGAACAGCCCTCAGGACGCCGGCCTTGCTACCGAAGTGGTGGTAGACCGAGCCGACCGGAAACCCGGATTCCTCGCAGATCTGGTTGATCGAGACGCTGCCGTACCCCTTGGACCCGAACAGGCACTCGGCCGCATCGATGATCTGATTGCGGGTATCGCGTGCGGTAACCATGCGGGGAGCCTATCCGGTGGTCGCTGTGAGGGCTGATGCGGCGAAATCCCGCATCGCGGGCGCCTTGGAGATCGCCGCGGCGGCTTGCCGGAGCGGGTTGAGGAGTACCTCACCGCTGCCGGCAGAGGACTGGAACGCCACGGACAGCGCCGCGACGGCACGGTCGCCGACCAGCACGGGCACCGCCACGCACGCCAGTCCGGGAGCGGCCTCTTCGCGGTCGGTCGCATGTCCGGCCGCTTTGACGGAGGCCAGCTGGCGGCGTATCTCGTCGGGCGTGGTCAGGGAATGGGCCGTCCTGCGCCGGAGCGGCCCGTCGAGTGCGTAGGCCGTGCTCTTCTCGTCGGAGAAGGCCAGCAGCGCCTTGCCCACCGCAGTGCAGTTCGCGGGCAGCCGGTCGCCGACCGTGGCGGGCGTGGAGACGGAACGCCGGCTGGGCAGCTTCTCCAGGTACACGACATCGGCATCGCGCAAGATCGCGAAATGCAGGGTCTGGCCGGTGAACCGGTGCAACTCCTCCAGATGCACCAACGCGGCCTCGCGCAACGCCGCCTCGGGTGGCAGCGCGCCAAGGGAGAACATCCGAAGGCCGATGCGGTATCCCTCGCGGGTCTGCTCGACCGCACCGAGGTCGACGAGCATCGACAACACCCGGTGCGCGGTCGACTTCGACAGGCCGCTGATGCGGACGACCTGGGCGAGGGTCAGAACTCTGTGCCTGTGGCTGAACGCGTTCAGAACATCGAAGGCCTTCCACAGCACGGACGGTGCGGCTGCGCCGCAGGGCGTCGTGACGCCGGATGCTGACTCATCGATCACAGCGGCTCCCTGCCATCGCTTAGAGCGAGCGCTCTAGAGTGAACGTTCTAGAGCGATTGCTCGGATGTTACGTCCGCATGAACCGCCGCGCAATGTGCCCGCGGAAGATTGTTCTGCTTCGACGGGTCGTACCGGTGTCCGGACATTTCCGATGGCAGGACTCCTGTCTGGCTGGGAGCGGATCAGCGCCTCGGGTCACGACCGTCTGATCAAGGCGCAGGGAATTGGCGTTCCGGCCGCCGGGACGGTTCTGCAACAGGGCTTCCGGTCCGGACCTATCGTCCCGGCACAACCCGCCCCCTACTCACGGAGCAACGATGGCCCGAGTTGGACACCATGTGATCGTCGGTGGCAGCGCGGCCGGAGTCGCGGCCGCCCTGGCTCTGCGGCGCACCGGTTTCGACGGCGCGGTGACGATCGTCGACGCGAGCCCGAGGCTGCCCTACGAGCGTCCCGTCCTGTCGAAAGGCCTCAGCGGCGACGAGGAGGCTACGTTCCGCCCGATCATCCCCGCCGAGGACTACCGGGCCGCCGAGATCGAACTTCGTCTCGGCAGCAAAGTGGACACGCTCGATCCTGAAGCCGGCCTGGTCAGGCTTTCGGACGGTGAGGCGATGAACGCCGACCGGGTTCTGCTGACGACCGGGGTGTCAGCCCGGCGCCTGTCCGTCCCGGGCAGCGATCTGCGCAACGTGCTGACCCTGCGGGACTTCGACGACGCCCGCAAGCTCGCCGCCGTGATCGCTTCGGGCGGTCCACTGGTGATCGTGGGCGGCGGTTTCATCGGGATGGAAGTCGCCGCGGCAGCGCGGACCGCCGGCTGCGCCGTGACCGTCGTGGAGGCGGCTCCACTGCCGCTGCTTCCGCTTGGGCGTCCCCTGGCCCGGTTGGTCACCGAACTGCACCGCCAAGAAGGGGTGCGGGTCCTGAACGGAGCGACGGTCGAGGCGTTCCTCGGCACCGAAGAGGTGCAGGAGGTGCTGCTGTCCGATGGAGAGCGGCTGCCCGCGGCCGCCGTGGTCGTCGGTGTCGGGGTCGTTCCCAACGACGAGTTGGCGGCGGCCGCCGGCGCCGAGGTTCACAACGGGCAAGGGATCGTCGTCGATGCCTGTGGCCGGAGCACACATCCCTGGATTCTGGCGGCGGGGGATGTGACCGTGCAGCCGCATCCCCGTCTGGCGGAGCCGGGCCGCATCGAGCACTGGGACAACGCCCAGCAGCAAGGGGCCGCCGTCGGCGCCACCATGGCGGGCGCCCCCCGGGTTCACGACGCCGTTCCCTACTTCTGGTCGGAGCAGTTCGGCCTCACCCTGCAGATGGTCGGCCGTCCCTGGACGGATGACCGGCTCGTCGTGCGCCCTGGCGCCGGCCCTCGGCGCTTCACTGCCTTCTGGCTCAGGGACGGCTTGGTCGTCGCCGCCGCCGGCCTGGACGCCGTTCGCGACATCGCGATGGCCAAGAAGCTGGTCGAACGCACGGCACCGGTGTCGGCAGAGGACCTCGCCGACGCTTCTGTCGGACTCCGCGCCTTGGTCAAGGAGACGGCACGCCGCTGAGGGCCGAGGCCGTTCCGGCCGTCGGAACGAATCGCCGACCAGGGCACGGACCTGGCCGACACTCCACACACCATTCCACCGAAAGGAGGCGCTGTGAGCGTCTCGATCACGACCTCGGACGTCAAGGCCGGCGAATACAGCGTGCGACTCAACCGTGCGGGCGAGGGGAACCGCGAAGCCATCCTCTTCCTGCACGGATCAGGCCCCGGCGCGACCGGCCTGTCCAACTTCGGCGGCACCATCGAGGCCTTCGCCGAGGACTACGACTGTCTGGTGATCGACCAGGTCGGCTGGGGCGACTCCAGCCACCCAGAGGACACCCCGCCCGGCGCCAGGCTGCGGCAGAACGCCGAGACCTGCCTGGCCCTGATCGACGAACTTGGCCTCGACAAGGTCCACCTGGTGGGCAACTCGATGGGCGGTTCGCTCGCGCTGAACCTGCTGACCCGCGCCCCTGAGCGCTTCGGCAAGGCCATCACCATGGGGACGGCGGGCGCCGGGAACATGGGGGCTCCCAGTCCGGCGATGTGGCGCCTGATCACCTTCTACGACGACCCCACCCCTCGGGCCATGGCCGAGCTGATCTCCTACATGCTGTACGACCCGACCCTGTTCGGGGACCGGCTCGCCGCCATCGCGGAGGAGCGTGTCGCCATGGCGACACGGCCCGAGGTGCGGCGTTCCCACCTGCAGACCTTCGCCCCGAGGCCCGCCAACCCCCTCGTCCTTCCGGAGGTCGCGCTCAAGCGCATCCCGAACGAGGTTCTGTTCGTGCACGGCAGGGAGGACGTCATCGTCTCGCCCGAGGGCAGTGAGTGGTTCGCCCGGCGCGTCCCGAACTCGCGGCTCTACCTGATGCCGCACTGCGGTCACTGGGCGCAGATCGAGCAGGCGGACAAGTTCAACAACGTCACCCGCGCCTTCCTCGCGGGTCAGATCTGAAGTGGAGTCATGCACATGAGCTTCGTCAGCGCTCTGGGCTACATCGTCTTCCGCGGTCCGCTCGAGGCCTGGAGGACGTTCGGAACCGACGTGCTGGGCCTCCAGCTCGCGGCTTCCGACGACCCTGACACCTTGCTGTTCAAGAATGACGAGAGGGCATGGCGTATCGCCGTGGAGGCCGGGGAGCCGGCCGGCCCGAAATCGGTGGTCGCGCTCGGTATGGAGGTCAAGTCCCCCAGGGATCTGGAGGTTCTGGCCGGGAATCTGCGTTCGCTCGGCGTCGACTTCCGGGAGGACGAGAAGCTCGCCGCCCGCCGCGGCGTCCGGAAGCTGATCAGCTTCGCCGACGTCGCCGGGAACACGGTCGAGGCCTATTACGGCGCGACTCAGGGCAAGGAGCGATTCGTCTCTCCGCGCGGCCTCACCTTCGTCGCCGGCGACATGGGCCAGGGCGACTTCGGCGTCGGTCATACCTTCATGTTCGTCGCCGACCCGGCGAAGACCGCGAAGTTCTACCAGGACGCTCTCGGGTTCCGGCTCAGCGACACGATCGACCTCGGGCCGGAGGCGGCCCAGTTCCTGCACTGCAATCCCCGGCACCACTCGATGGCGTTCGGTGCCATCCCCGGAGTCCCGCCCGGCATCGGTCACCTGATGCTGGAGGTGACGAGCCTGGAGGACGTCGGACGGACCATGGACCTCGTGCAGAAGCAGGGCATCCCGATGCGGATGTCGATCGGCGAGCACACCAACGACCGGATGACCTCCTTCTACGTCGTGACGCCCTCCGGTTTCGACATCGAGTACGGCTTCAACGGCCGCGTCATCGACGACGACGCGTGGACGGTCGGCCACTACGACGCCGCGAGCATCTGGGGCCATCACTTCCTGGCGGCCTCTCCGGCTCCCGGCGCTTGAGAACGAAAGGAGCGGGACATGTTCGACATCGCCGACCTGGTCCAGCCCGACAAGGGGCTCATCGACCCAAGCATCTACACCGATCCCGAGATCTACCAGGCCGAGCTGGCGAACGTCTTCGCCCGGAGCTGGCTCTTCCTGGCCCACGACAGCCAGTTGCCCAAGAAGGGCAGCTTCCTGCAGACCTACATGGCCGAGGACCCGGTCCTGGTGGTCCGTCAGCGGGACGGCTCGGTCAAGGCGTTCCTCAACCAGTGCCGGCACCGGGGCATGCGCATCTGCCGTGCCGACGAGGGTGTGGCCAAGGCATTCACCTGCAGCTATCACGGCTGGGCGTACAACATCGCCGGTGAGCTGGTCAGCGTGCCGATGGAGGACCGCGCCTACCACAACGAGATCGACAAGTCCCAGTGGGGACCGCGGCAGGTGCCGCGCATCCACAACTACAAGGGCTTCTACTTCGGCACCTGGGATGACCAAGCCCCCTCCTTCGAGGAGTACCTGGGCGACATGGCGTGGTACTTCGACGCCATGGCCGACCGCTACGACGACGGTCTCGAACTCGTCCCGGGCGCGACCAAGTGGGTCATCGACGCCAACTGGAAGTTCGCCGCCGAACAGTTCGCCAGCGACATGTACCACGTTCCGATCTCCCATTCCTCGGGGTTCGTCGCGCTGTTCGATGACCCCGAGATCCGGGCGCTGGCGGCGGGGGCCCTGGCAGCCCCGGGCCGTCAGTTCAGCGGGAACGGTCACGGTTCAGGGTTCGGTCTCCGTCCCGACCTCGTGCCCGACCCGGCCGGCCCGGACTTCGACGCCTTTCTCATCGAGCGCCGGGAGGAGATCTACCGCCGCCTCGGCGAGCAGCGCGCCCTGGCGGTGTACGGGCACAACACCGTGTTCCCCAACTTCTCCTGGCTGGCGACCAACAACACGATGCGGGTGTGGCACCCGCGCGGACCGGGCCGTATCGAGGTGTGGTCCTGGGCCTACCTGCCCAAGAACGCTCCCGAAGAGGCCAAGCGGGCGTCACGGCTCAACACCGTCCGCACCTTTTCGCCGGCCGGAGTGTTCGAGACCGACGACGGCGAGAACTGGACCGAGGTCCAGCAGGTCCTGCGCGGCCACATCGCGCGGCAGACCTCCTTCAACGCGCAGATGGGACTCGGTCACGAGCAGCGCGACCTGGACGGTATGCCAGGCCGGACGGCCGGTGACATGTTCACCGAGATGGCCGGCCGCGGCATGTACCAGCGCTGGGCCGACCTGATGTCCGGCCTGTCCTGGCAGGAGATCGCCGAACTGGACAAGCGGCGGCGTGAGCAGGAGGAGGCGAAGCAGTCATGACGACGGAGACAATCCCCGTCCCCGCGCTCGTCGGCGTGGAGACCCAGCATCGGATCGAACAGTTCCTCTACGCCGAGGCCGCCCTCCTGGACGACCACCGGTTCACCGAGTGGCTGGAGTTGTTCACCGACGACGTCCACTACTGGTTGCCGACCCGTGTGACGCGTACCGTCCGCGAACGTGACATCGAGATCGCCGGGCCGGACGGCGCGGCGTTCTTCGACGACGACAAGGCGTTCCTCGCGGGCCGGGTACGCCGTCTCACCTCCGGCCAGGCCTGGTCGGAGGAGCCGCCGTCGCGGACCCGGCGGCTGCTGACCAACGTCCGTGTGACGGAACTGGACTCCGGCGAGTTCGAGGTGCGGGTCAACTTCCATGTGCTGCGCAGCCGCCTGGAACTCCACCAGGACAGCTTCTCCGGCGAGCGCACCGACCTGCTGCGTCCGGCCGGCACCCCGCTGGGATTCCAGATCGCCCGCCGCAAGATCGTCCTGGACACCACGACCCTGCCCGCCCCGAGCATCAGCGTCTTCCTATGAGTACCTCCTGGATCCGCGCCTGCGGCATCGACGACATCGACGACGGAGAAGCCTTCCGCCTGGACACCGTGCCCCCGGTCTCGGTGTTCCGTTCCGGGGACGAGTTCTTCTGCCTCGACGACACCTGCACCCACGAGGACTACTCGCTGGCCGACTCCTGGGTCGAGGACTGCACCGTGGAGTGCCCCCTCCACCAGGCCAAGTTCTGTCTGCGCACCGGCGCCGTCCTGGCACAGCCGGCGACCCGGCCGCTGGCCACCCACGAGATCAAGGTCGAAGGCACCGACATCTACGTCCGTATCGGTCGCGAAAGTGAAGAGCACAGGGAAGAAGAGCACAGGGAAGGAGCGCACCATGGGGCGGCTTGACGGCACGTCCGCGGTGGTCACCGGTGGTGCCTCCGGGCTCGGCCGCGCGATCGTCGAGCGTTTCGTGGCGGAGGGGGCGCGGGTCGTTGTCCTCGACCGCTCGAAGGTGCGGCTGGAGGAGCTCTCCGAAGAGCTGGGCGACGCGGTACGCACCATCGCCGGTGATGTGCGGTCGTTCGAGGACAACAGCCGAGCCTGCACCATCGCCGAGCGCGAGTTCGGAGGACTGGACGCCTTCATCGGCAACGCGGGCATCTGGGACTTCGGCAGGTCTCTGATCGACACACCCGCCCACGTCCTCGCCGACGCCTTCGACGAACTGTTCGCCGTCAACGTCAAGGGCTACCTGCTCGGTGCCAAGGCGGCGGCCGAGCCGTTGCGGAAGTCGAACGGAACGCTCATTCTGACCCTCTCCAACGCGGCGTTCTTCCCGGCCGGCGGCGGGCCGCTCTACACGGCCAGCAAGCATGCCGCTCTCGGACTGGTCCGCCAGCTCGCCTACGAGCTGGCCCCGGAGGTCCGTGTCAACGCCGTCGCCCCCGGCGGGCTGGCCACCGATCTGCGAGGGCCCGGAGCTCTGGGGCTGGCCGACACGTCGATCACGGAGGAACTCCCCATCGACACCATCCTCCGCGAGCACTCGGCCCTGCGCACCGCGCCGGAACCCGCCGACTGCACCGGCCCGTACGTGCTGCTGGCCTCCAAGGAGGCCCGGACCTTCACCGGCACGGTGATCGACATCAGCACCTTCGGCACCCCGCCCCGCCGACAGTAGGCGTTCACCTTGCCCGCCCGGGCCGCCCGGGCGGGCTCCGTATGCCCTTGGCCGGGCCATCCTCCGGGAACACAGTTGACCAGTACTTCCTCCCAACAGGCGGCAGACTCGACCGTCGACCAGCGCTCCTCCCGCCTGATCCTTGCCGCTCTCGCGGTGGCGGGGTCACTGGTGGCCGTCCACCAGACGACCGTGACACCGCTGCTGCCCGACCTCGCCCGCCACTTCGACACCTCGTTGACGGCCGTCTCCTGGGTCTTCACCGCGCCGCTCCTGACCGGAGCGGTCGCAACCCCACTGCTGTCGCGCCTGGGCGACATGTACGGGAAGAGACCCTTGATCCAGCTGACTCTCAGTCTGCTCCTGACGGGCTCGGTCGTGTGCGCGTTCGCCCCCTCACTGGGCGTCCTCATCGCCGGACGGGCGCTCCAAGGGGTCAGCGTGGCACTGTTCCCGCTGGCCATCGGCCTGATCCGGGAGGTGCTACCACCCGACCGTGTCATGAACGGTATCGGTGTCGTCAGCGCCACCATGGGAGTCGGCGGCACCCTGGGAATGATCATCACAGGACTGGTCACCGCGGTGACGGACGGTTTTCGCCCCGTGTTCTGGGTGGCGATCATCCTCAGCGTGACCGCCCTGACGCTCATCGCCCGATGGGTGCCGTCCGGCGGCGCCCGGCATGGCGGCAAGCCGGACTATCCGGGTGCCGCCCTCCTCGCCCTGACCCTGGTCTGCCTGCTCCTGGCCATCAGCAAGGGCAACACCTGGGGATGGACATCCGGCCGGGTACTCACCCTGTTCGGCGCCGCTGTCCTCCTGGGCGGAGCGTGGACGCTGACCGAACGGAGAGTCACCCAGCCGCTGGTGAAACTGTCCCTGCTCGTCGGTCACCGCTCCCTGTCAGCCAACACTCTGTCGCTTCTGCTGGGCTTTTCGATGTACGCCTCCTTCACCTTGGTCGCGAACCTGGTGCAGACGCCTCGAAGAGCCGGATACGGCCTGGGAGGCTCCATCCTGGATGTCGGTCTGTACTCGCTGCCGATGATGGTGACGACGCTGTCGGCCGCGGGCCTGGCGAGTCGTCTCGCCCGCCGGATCGGCCAGGCGTTCACCATCGCCCTGGGCGCGGTGATCTCCGGATGTTCTTTCCTCTGGCTCGCGCTGTCGAACACCCATGGCTACGACTTCCTTGGGCAGGGGGCCCTCCAGGGGCTCGGTCTCGGGATCTCCCAAGCGGCCCTCGGTGTCCTGGCCGTCGAGCATGTTCCCCTGGCCCAGAGCGGAATCGCCAGCGGGATCAACTCCCTGGTGCGCACGGCGGGAGGAGCGATCGCCGGCGCGGCGGTCGGGGCCGTTCTGGGTGGAGGCGCGGCGACTCTGCACGACTATGTTCTGTGCTTCTTCTTCATCGCAGGCACTTCCTGGCTCGCGGGCCTGATCGCCGTGGCCCACAGGTTCGCCTACAACGGCAACACGGCAAGGCCACTGCCGTCAGCCCGCACGCCGTAAGGCCCTGGACGGCGTCGCCGTCCGGCGCCTTGAGGGGGCCGGCTTCGCGGAACGCGTTCCGCACGACGGCTCGGTGGTGAAGGGGCAGCACCCGCGGGGCGGGCAATCCCGTGCTGTTCAGAATCCACCACACCTCCGTGGAGCGGGCCGCGAGGTCACCGTCGCGACGCGCGTACTGGCCAGTGGAACACCCGCTAGGACGGAAGGCGGGTCAGGGGCGAACGTGCTCTTGTGCTTGCTGCTCTCGCCATTTCCCAGAACGCCACGGACTCGCTGTCGGGGCCAGTACTCCGCGACGTCCCGACGCCGGACCCGTGTCCCAGCTTCTCGCTCGTCTGCGTGATGGCGCAGGGCACGTCACGGATTCGGCCGACATGATCCCGGTCAACCCGGCCCGGGACAGCCAGCTTCTCGTATCGGGACCGTACGAGATGACCTCCCGTTTCTGCGAGGCGATCCCGGCGCGGATCGCCGGGGTCGCGACAACTACCGCGAAAGGACTGTGAAACCGGCATGGCAGTGGACTCGAAAGTGATCGCGCAGGCCGCCGCGCGACTGACCGGAGCCATGGAACGAGGCCGCGCTGTCGCCCCGGTCCGCGATCTGCTCGGCGCCCAGGATATCGGTGCCGCCTACGCGGTACAGCAGGAACTGACCCGGCGCAGGCTGCGCCGAGGAGCTGTGATGGTCGGCCGGAAGATCGGCCTGACCTCGCCCGCCGTGCAACGCCAACTGGGGGTCGATCAACCGGACTTCGGTGTGCTGTTCGCCGACATGGACGTCTCCGCCGAGCCGGAGGTGCCGTCCGCGCGGCTGCTGCAGGCCAAGGCGGAGGCGGAGATCGCCTTCGTCCTCGGGGAGGACCTGGCCGACGGCGACCTGGACCCGGCGCAGGTGCAGGCCGCGGTCGACTACGCCGTCGCCGCGCTGGAGATCGTCGACAGCCGCATCGCCGACTGGGACATCACCCTCGCCGACACCATCGCCGACAACGCCTCCAGCGGACTGTACGTCCTCGCCGAACGCCGGCTCACGCTCGACGAGTTCGAGCCGCGGGAGACCACCATGCGGATGTACGCCGACGACGTCCTCGTCTCCGAGGGCTCAGGCGCCGCCTGCCTGGGCGACCCGCTCAACGCCCTGGCCTGGCTGGCCCGCACCGCGCGGGAGTTCGGCGAGCCGCTGCGCGCCGGGCAGGTCGTCCTCTCCGGCGCTCTGGGCCCGATGGTCCCGGCGCCTCCTGGCACACGCATCCGGGCCGAGATCAGCTCGCTCGGCGAGGTCACCGCCGCATTCTCTGAGAAGAGGGACGCATGACACCCCGTAAGACCACGGTCGCCATCATCGGCTCGGGCAACATAGGCACCGACCTGATGATCAAGATCCTGCGCCTGTCGGACACGCTGGAGGTCGCCGCCATGGTCGGTATCGACCCGGCCTCCGACGGCCTTGCCCGTGCCGCCCGGTTCAAGGTGCCCACGACCCACGAGGGCGTCGACGGCCTGATCGCCATGGAGCACTTCGACGACATCGAGGTGATCTTCGACGCGACGTCGGCCAAGGCGCACATCGCCAACGCCCACAAGCTCGGGCCGTACGGCAAGAAGCTCATCGACCTCACGCCCGCCGCGATCGGCCCGTTCGTGGTGCCTCCGGTCAATCTGGACGCCCAGCTCGACGCTGGGGTGGACAACGTCAACATGGTCACCTGCGGGGGACAGGCCACCATTCCCATGGTCGCGGCTGTCTCCGCGGTCACCGACGTGCACTACGCGGAGATCGTCGCGTCCATCGCCTCCAAGTCGGCCGGCCCGGGCACACGCGCCAACATCGACGAGTTCACCGAGACCACGGCGCACGCGATCGAGTCCGTCGGTGGCGCGGCGCGCGGCAAGGCGGTCATTGTCCTCAACCCGGCCGAACCGCCGCTGATCATGCGGGACACGGTGTTCTGCCTCATCGGCGACGCCGACCAGGACGCCATCCGCACCTCCGTCAAGGAGATGGCCGAACAGGTCGCCCAGTACGTGCCCGGCTACCGCCTGAAGCAGGAGGTGCAGTTCACTCCGGTGGACGCTGCCGAGCCGGTGCACACGCTCGTCCCGCAGGGAGCCGGTCCGGTCACCACCCGGGTGTCGGTCTTCCTCGAGGTCGAGGGCGCCGCCCACTACCTCCCGGCCTACGCCGGGAATCTTGACATCATGACGTCGGCCGCCCTGCGCGTCGCCGAGTCCTTCGCGGAGGCCAAGCGATGAACCGCAAGATCTACATCCAGGACGTCACCCTGCGGGACGGCATGCACGCCATCCGGCACCGCATCGACCCCGCCGACGTGGGCCGTATCGCCGCCGCCCTCGACGCGGCCGGCGTCGACGCCATCGAGGTCGCCCACGGCGACGGCCTGGCGGGCGGGTCGCTGAACTACGGCCCGGGCAGCCACACCGACTGGGAGTGGATCGAGGCCGCGGCCGACGCGATCGACAACGCGGTCCTCACCACACTCCTCCTGCCCGGTATCGGCACCATCGCCGAACTGGAGCGCGCCCACGCCCTCGGCGTCCGCTCGGTGCGCATCGCCACCCACTGCACCGAGGCCGACATCTCCGCCCAGCACATCGCCAAGGCCCGCGATCTTGGCATGGACGTCTCCGGCTTCCTGATGATGAGCCACATGGCGCCGTCGACCGAACTCGCCGCACAGGCCAAGCTGATGGAGTCCTACGGCGCGCAGTGTGTGTACGTCACCGACTCCGGCGGCCGCCTCACACTGGGCGGGGTGCGCGAGCGGGTCCGCGCCTATCGGGACGTGCTCGACGAGACCACCGAGATCGGCATCCACGCGCACGAGAACCTCTCGCTGTCGGTGGCCAACAGCGTCATCGCCGTCGAGGAGGGGGTTACCCGGGTCGACGCCTCCCTCGCCGGACAGGGTGCCGGCGCCGGCAACTGCCCCATCGAAGCCTTCATCGCGGTGGCCAACCTCCAGGACTGGAAGCACGGCTGCGACCTGTTCGCGCTCCAAGACGCCGCCGACGACCTGGTACGTCCCCTGCGCGACCGCCCCGTCCAGGTCGACCGCGAGACCCTCACCCTGGGTTACGGCGGCGTGTACTCCTCCTTCCTGCGCCACGCCGAGATCGCCGCCGAGCGCTACGACGTCGACGCCCGCACTCTTCTGCTGGAGGTCGGCCGACGCGGTCTCGTCGGAGGTCAGGAAGACATGATCGTGGACATTGCACTCGACTTGACGTCCAACCGGGCTACTACGCCCGGGAACTGAAACACGGTGGTAAAGGTCTGCCCGTACGGATCCCGATCGACGGCGACGAACTGGACGCCTGGTGGTACGGCCCCGAAGGCGTCGACGGACCCGCCCCGTGGCGTCGTCCTGGCGCACGGTTTCGGCGGCATCAAGGAAATGCGGCCGGCAGCCTACGCCGAGCGGTTCGCCGCCGAGAGGATCGGCTCCCTGGTCTTCGACTACCGGTCCTTCGGCGACTCCAGCGGAGATCCGCGCAACCTGCTCGAGATCAAGCGGCTGGTAGCCGAATACCACACCGCCGTCTCCGCGGCGAGGTGCCGCCCCGAGGCCGACCTGACCGTGTCGCCGTGCGGGGCGGCTCCATGTCGGTCGGCACCGTGGTGCTGGTCGCCGCGAAGGACCCGCGAGCATCGCCGCAGTGGTGTCGCAGGCGCCCCTCGCCGACGGCCGGGCCGCGCTGGTGCGCATGGTGAAGAGATCGGCGACCCATGTCCTGGGCCTGTGCGCAGCGGGTGTCCGGGACACTCTCAGGGCTCGCCGTGGCCGTGAGCCGTACACCGGGAAGGCCGTGGGCCGCCGCGGTGAGCACGGAGCCGTGCCGGCCACCGCGGAGGCCTACGAGGGAATGCTGCGCCTCCCTCCGTCCGACGTGCCCAACGACAACGAGGTCAGCGTGCGTGTGATCCTGTCGCTGCCCTTCTTCCGCGCCGTCGTGGCCGCCCCCGGCTCACCTGCCCCCGGCCTGGTGCCGGTGGAGACGGCCTTGGTGTGACCGTCGACGAGATCACCGCCAAGACCGACGCCAAGCTGACCCGTACGCCCGACTTGGACCCGTCCCGGATCGAGCTGACCGTCGGTCACCTTCCGTCTGCCCAACCGCCAGTCGTGCATGTGGGCTTTGTGGTGCGCGCAGGCGTAGCCCTCAGGCCGATGGGTAGCTGCTGACAAGCTGGTCCATGCTCATGAGGGCCCGGTTCAGGGTGCCCGAGTCGGCGATCACGGTCTGCCCTGTCATCACCCTGTTGTGCCGGGATGCGAGGAGTGCGTAGAAGGGCCCGTACTCCTCCGGGGCAGGCAGGTGCTGAAGGGGCGTGCCCCATTCGAACACCGCGCGGAAGGCGTCCGCAGGAATGTCCGACTGCCTGGACTCGTGCAGGTCGAGAGCGCCGGGCCCGCGGAGCTGACTGCCCGCGATGCCCGTAGGGGCGACGGCGTTGACCCGTACCCGCGGGGCGAACTCGAACGACAGCTGGTTCACCAGGCTGCGCACCGCCCCCTTGCTCGCCGTGTAGGCCGCACCGCCGCCGTCGGCCGCGAACGCCGCCTGGGACGCGGTGAGCACGATCGCCCCTTCCTCGGCCTGCAGCAGGTCGTGCATGATCCGCGCGGTCAGCGCATAGCCCTTGACGTTGATCGAGAAGACCTCGTCGAACAGTTCGCCGACACGCTCGACGGGGATGTCGGTCAGCCGGACGTTACCGTCGAAGATGCCCTGCGCGCCGATGAGGGAGGTGAGCCGGCCGTAGCGGTCCTCGATCTGAGATCGGCAGGCACGAAGATCGTCGATGTTGCGTACGTCGCCGTGCACGACGAGGATGTCGTCGCCGAACTCCTTCTTCAGCCCGAGTACCTTGGCCTGGTCGTACTCGAGGATCGCGATCTGCGCGCCCTGTTCGAGACAGTGGCGGGCGACGCCGAGACCGAGGCCCGAGCCGCCGCCGGTGATGAGTACGACGTGGTCGTCAAGCAGCTTCATGGGTGGTGCGTGCCTTCCGGTCGGTGCACGACACGGTGGTGTCGAGCGCGGGATTGTTCGTGCGGGCGAGCGCGAGTGCCTCGTCCCAGGTGCCGCCGCGCGCGAGCAGCTTGCGGTAGTCGCGCAGCGAGCGGACACGCCCGCAGGCGAACGCGGCGTGGAGCTCGCCGGCGTGGCCGAACAGGACGAGAAACTCGCCCCCGTCGAGGGAACCCTCGACGACCAGGCTGCGGTCGCCCGCACGGCGGCGGCCGTAGCACTGGAACCGCATGCCGTACTGGTCGGTCCAGAAGTACGGCACCCCCTGGTAGGGCGTGGTCTCGCCGCGGGCGATGTTCAAGCCGATGTGCCGGCCCTGTTCGACCGCATGGGTCCAGTGCTCCACGCGTACGCGCTGTCCCAGCAGCGGGTGGTGGAAGGCGGCCACGTCACCGGCGGCCCACACGCCGGGCACGTTGGTCCGCCCGGCGGGGTCGGTGACGATCCCTCCGGTCACCTCGATCCCGGAGCCCGCCAGCCAGTCGACGGCGGGTTCGGCGCCGATCCCCGTCAGCACGAACGGGGTCCGGTGCACACTTCCGTCGGTGAGCCGGACCTCGTACGCCCCTGGTCGTCCCGTGACCGACGCCACCGCGACGGCACCGCGGAAGCGCACCCCCCGTGCGGTGTGCAGGTCACGGAGATGGGTGGCCAGCTCGGTCCCCAGTACGGGCTCCAACGGCAACGGGAGCGCGTCGAGGACCGTGACCGCCACGCCCCGCGCGACGAGACCGGCCGCGACCTCCAGTCCGATGAAGCCGGAGCCGATCAGGGTCATCTCGCCGTATCGTGCCGCGGCCTCGCGCAGCACCCGCAGGTCCTCGGGGGTGCGCAGGGCCGGCAGTACCTCGCCTGCGAGGCTCCTCATCTCGCGGGGGCGGCTGCCACAGGCGATGACCACAGCGTCCCAGGGAAGAGCCTCGCCGTACGTGGTCACCACATAGCGGCGGTCGACGTCGAGCCCCGCCGCGGCGTGCCCGAGACGCAGGTCGAGGCGGTTCGCCTCGATGCGTTCGGGCGAGCGGAGTTCGAGGAGTTGGGGGTCCTCCTCGGCGACGAGCAGGGCCTTCGACATCGTGGGCCGGTCGTACGGCTGGTGCAGCTCGGCGCCGAGGACGGTGATGGAGCCGGTGAATCCAGCCTCCCGGAGGCCGTCGGCGGCGCTGAGCCCGGCGGCGGAGGCTCCCACCACGACGACCCGCTCGGAGCCGCCGGTCACGGCTTGGGTCCCGAGTCGAGCGCGATGGCCTGTGCGGGGCAGACGCGGGCGGCCTCTTCGAGGTCCTCCCGCTCGTCGGCGTCGACGGTGTCGCGCAGGAGAACGGCCGTCGGGCTGCCGGGCGGGGTGTCGAAGACGTCGGGCATGACGCTGACGCAGATGCCGTAGGACTTGCAGCGGGTGCCGTCGAGGGAGACGGAGAGGGTGTCGCTCACAGGAAGACTCCAAGGTTCGGAGTGGCCAGCGCCGTTTCGGTCAGCACGATTTCGCGGGACAGCAGGCGTGGGCCCGACGGTGTGAGGCGAAGCTGGTCGTAGCGCCTGCACGGGATGAGATCGAAGTGCGGGTCGATGCCGCGCTGGCGGTAGACCAGCAGGGCGCTCGACACCTTGATGACGTCGGGGTGGTCGGTCTCCTCGACCTCGACGCTGCCCACGATGCGCAAAGTGCGGGACGGAGGTACCTCCGAGTACGCGTGGCCGGTGTTGAGCCGGTCCAGGCGCGTGCGTACGTGGGCCTTGGTGTCCCGGACCCGGAAGGCGTTGCGGTCGATCTCCTTGGAACGCGGTTCCGCTGCCTGTCGGATCGGCACGGTGTAGAGGAGTTCGTCGTCGAGGAGTCCGTACCACTCCTCCTCGCGGCCCTCGTCGAGCAGCCGGGCCTCCAGCGCCAGGAACTGGGTGGCCAAGGCCTGAAGTTCGGGGTTGGCGCTCACGGGCGGGACGATGCGGGGTGTGTCGGTCGTGGTCATGCTGACTCGGCTCCCTCGGTGCCGGCGCCGGTGTTCCCGCGCATCACGTTCAGCCAGTGGCGGTAGAAGTGGAGCTGCGCGTGCTCGCCGTAGCCGGTGTTGCGCTTGCGGCCCGGGCCGGTCCACGAGGGGTCGTGCGACTGGTCGACCTGACTGTTGTTGCCCTGCTGGAAGTGGAAATCCATGCCGGCCTTGCGCATCCACGGACTTTGGGCGGCGCGCGGTGCGCCTTCCCAGGCGACGGTGTCGTCCTGCTCGAAGATGCCTGCCGAGCCGAAGGTGAACTGGCCGTTGACGTAGGAGTCGCGGGCCTCGTCCTCCGACATGAAGTCCCAGACGAACTGCCAGTTCCACAGTTCGATCTCTCCGGGGCCGATCGGCTGCCACTGGCGGAAGCTGGTGATCACCGACATGGGACCGCCCGGCAGAGACGGGGTGTTCAGCCGGATGAAGCTGAGGTTCGGGAAGATCGTTCCGACCGTCGGCGGCTCGTGGTTGACTACGTGGAGCTGTGCCTCGTCCAGGCCCGACAGGTCGAAGTGCTGGGTGATGTCCGGTGCGTAGCCCCAGAGCACATAGCCGGGATGGATTGCCTTGGTCCAGGCGTGGCCGGCGAAGGCGTGACCGTTCTCGAATTCGTAGAAGCGCGCGATCTCGCACGTCATCTGCAGCCCCTGGACGACCGCGACCTCTTCCGTGCTCCAGTGCAGCGTGTCGACGTGGTAACCGTCGCCGGCGAAGTTCTCGGCGGCCGTCTTCCAGTCGGCATGCAGCCGGTAGCGCTCCGGAGGCCCGGCGACCCGCATGCCGCCGGGTGCCAGCCCGACGATCAGGTCGAGCATCCACCCTGCCCCGCCCAGGTACTCGTCCAGCGACGGTCCGTCCGGGTCCAGCGAGGCGAAGACGAAGCCCTGCCGGGTGGCCACCCGGGGCGCGCGTATCAGGCCCCATGCCTTGGGGTCGAGACGCTCGCCGTAGGCGTCGTGCAAGTGCGGGGTGCCGACCAGGTCGCCGTTGTTGCTGTAGGTCCACCCGTGGTAAGGACACTTGAAGAACCGGGAGTTGCCGGCATCGGTCTGGCACACCTGAGTACCCCTGTGCCGGCAGTAGTTCGACAGCACGTTGATGCCGCCCTTGCCGTCGCGCGTGACGATCACCGGATCGAGGCCGATTCTGCGCTGCACGAAGTCACCCGCCTTGGGGATTTCGCTCTCGTGCGCGACGAACACCCAGCACTTGGTGAATATCTGCTCGATTTCGGCGCGGAACACCGCCTCGTCGTTGAAGATTTCCACCGGGACGAGATCGTTTTTCAGCGAGGCCTCGACGCGGTCCAGGATGGCGGTGGCATCAGCCGTTTCTGGAGAGATGGCAGTCATGGGGCTCCCTTGCCTCAGTCGTGCTCAGCAGGGACGATCAGCGGAATTCCGCGGCCCTGCCTGCGGCTCGAAGCGTCAGGCTATGGCTGTCATCACATGGTGAAAAGCAATTCCTGTCGATGCGTCGGCATTGATCCAATCGATGGAACCCGCTCCCATGCGGGCGGGACGGACCGCTTCACACGGAGGGTGAACGCAGTACAGGCACGGCCTCGGTGATCATGTGAGTGTCGAAGTCCCCTGACCACGTGGTGGGTCCGTGCCTGCTCCGGCGGCTTCCCCCATGCCCTCGGGCCTGGGCCACCTGGCCTGGCTCCCGCCCCGGCACCGCTGTCGGACACGGTCGCGCTGTCCGGCCCAGGTGCCCGATCCGCGGGGCGTTCGTGGACGTCGCCGTCTGCAGTCCGTACCGGGCGCCTGGCCCGCGTCATGCCCTCGGCGTCACCGGATGAACCCGCACAGAAGGCGATCACGCAACGGACCCTGCCTCCTGACCGGTCCTGCCTCAGCCGGCTGCCGGGGCGGGCAGTGTGCCCCGGATGTAGGCATCTGCGAAATGGCGCATGCGCTGCCGCAGCCAGGCGTGGCCCGGATCGTCGTCCATGCGTTTCGTCCATACCATCATTTCGGTGCCCGACGGCAGCTCCATGGGAGGTTCGAGCAGTCGCAGGCCTGTCGCCGGGGCGATCTGGCGCCCGAGCGTTTCAGGGATCAAGGTGATGAGCCGGGTACCGTGGAGCAGGAACGGGGCGAGTTCGAGACTCGTGGTGACCTCGACGTGGCGCGGGATGCCGAGCAGGTCGAGTTGCACTTCGGCCAGGGAGGGCCGCCGGTCGGGGCTCGTCGCGAGGTACGGCAGCTCGCTGAACTGCTCGACCGAGATGCTCTCACCCACATCGGGGTGCTCCTGGTCGACCGCGAGCACGTAGCGGTCGGTGTACGTGGCCTCGATGCACAGGTCCGGCCCGCTGGGCACCAGCTCGCGCGGAACGATGACGAGGTCGATCTGGTGGCGGGTCAGCAGTTCCTCGTACTCCTCAGCGAAGGGCTGGATGTGCAACCGCACGTTCGGAGCCTCGGCCGGCAGCTGCACCAACAGAGGATGCAGTACGGCGACGGCCGCGTAGCTGCTCGCCATCACCGAGTACGTCCTGTGGTCGGTCGCGGGATCGAAGCTGTCGCGCTGTGACAGCAGCGACTTGATCTCGGTCAGCGTCTTCTGCACTGGCCGCACCAGCGACTCGGCAACCGGTGTGGCAACCATGGTCCGCCCCTGCCTGACGAGGATCGGGTCGTTGAGGAGCTTGCGGAGCCGAGCGAGCGTGGAGCTCATGGCCGACTGCCCGACGGACAGACGGGCCGCCGCCGCGGTCACGCTCCGTTCCGCCATCAGGGCGTCGAAGGCGACGAGCAGATTGAGATCCACCCGGTTGAGATCCAGGGGCGCATTGGTGGTGGGCATCGACCGGAATTCCTGTCTGTGCTTAAGGCATACCGACAGAAGTCGGCTGCCGCGGCTCGACGGTCGACTCCGACCACGGATTGATGTCATCAATCCGAACGCATCACCATCGATTGTTTGTATCGAGGAGTGCGTATGTCTAGCGTCTTGCAGCGGGGAAAGCGACGCGAACGACCTGTTCGTCGTCACTGAAGAGCAGGAGTCGACGATGACCGCAGCCTTCCGTCCGATCACCCATCTCAGGTATGTGGGTATCGGTGTGCCCGAGTACGGCAAGGCCCTGGAGTTCTACAAGAACCTCTGGGGACTGCAGCCGGTGGCCGACGACAGCGGTGTGACCTTCTTCGCCACTCCCGCGGACCCGGAGCAGTACATCCTTCGCGTCCGGCAGGACCAGGACAAGCGACTGGACCTCATCGCCTTCGGTGTGAACTCACCCGAAGAAGTCGACGAGTTGGCCCGTCGGCTGGCGGTCGGCGGGATCACCCTCGACCGGGAGCCCGGCAAGCTGGACACCCCGGGCGGCGGATACGGCGTCCGGTTCTTCGACCCCGACGGCCGACTCGTGGAGGTGTCCGCCGGGGTCGCGCAGAAGCCGTTCCGGGAGCTGGAGGAACGCGAATCCGTCCCCAGGAAGCTCAGCCACGTGGTGATCAACTCCACCGATGTGGCCGCGACCAAGGCGTTCTACGAGACGTACCTCGGCTTCCGCCTCTCGGACTGGCTCGGCGACCTGATGTGCTTCATGCGCAGCGGAACCCAGCATCACATCCTCGCCATCGCCCGAGCACCGCGCGTCTCGTTGAATCACGTTTCCTTCGAGATGCGCGGCATCGACGAGTACATGCGCGGGTCCGGGCGTCTGATGCGCGCCGGTCACCGCCCGCTGTGGGGGCCAGGCCGGCACGGCCCGGGAGACAACACCTTCACCTACTTCCTCGACCCGAACGAGAACGTCGTCGAGTACACGACGGAGCTGGAGACCATCGAGGACGACGAGGCGTGGGAGCCCCGCGTCTTCGACAGCACCTCTCCTCAGTCGCAGGACCAGTGGGGGACCGGCGGGTCGATGACCGAGACCATGCTGCCGGTGCTGCTCAAGCAGACGGACGGCGGTCTGTGGACCCCCTCGCCGATCTGATCCCTCCCCCTCCTCCGCAAAGGCCACTGAAGTGACTCTTTTCCTTGATGACGCAGCGGTACAGGCGGCCTTCGACTGGGAGCTGGCAACCTCGGCGGTGCGCGAGGCATACGCGACGAGCATGGACGGAGCACGCTATCCGGCCCGCGGCATGGCCCGCGGAGACCACGGCTGGCTGCGCACCCTCACGGGCGTACCGGCCGGAGGCGAAGTGATGGGAGCGAAGATCATCGCGGCCGCGATGCCGACGCACAGCGTCTCCTATCTCATCCCCCTGTTCGACCAACGGACGGCCGAGCTGGTGGCCCTCCTCGACGGCCACTCCATCACCGGTTACCGGACGGCGGCCACCTCGGCCGTCGCGGCGGACCTGCTGTCGCCGCCCGGCGCCCTGACCGTCGCCGTGATCGGCTCCGGTTTCGAAGCGCGGAACCATGTGCGCGCCCTCGCCGTCGTACGAGACCTCAAGGCCGTACGGGTGTACAGCCCACGACCGGAGAGCCGAGCCCGATTCGTCGCCGAACTGCCCGACCTGCCGATCACGCAGGCGGCCAGTGCCGAGGAGGCCGTCACAGGCGCCACGCTGGTTGTCTGCGCCGCCCGGTCCCGCGACGAGACCCCCACCCTGCTCGGCAAGTGGCTCCGACCAGGCATGACCGTCGTCTCCATCGGATCCACCCTGCCCGAGCAGCGTGAGGTGGACCCCGAGGTGATCGCCCGTGCCGACGTGATCGTGGCGGACATGGTCGAGGAGGTGCTCGACGACACCGGGGACCTGATCGCCGCGCGAGCCGCCGGTCTCGACGTGGCGGGCAAGGTCTGCTCGCTGGCCGACCTCGTCGGCGAGCGCATCCCCGGGCGCACCCGCGACAACCAGATCGCGCTGTACAAGTCGGTCGGCTCAGCGGCCCAGGACCTGGCGGTCGCCGGCATGTGCGCGCGCAACGCCGAGCGGCTGGGACTCGGAACCCGGATGCCGGCCACCATTCATCCCGTGCAGAAGTGAGAGAGCCGCCATGACCACGGAGACGACCGTTCCACTCGGTCTGTCCGACCCCACACTGCTGCGCACGGCCGCCTACGTCGAGGGCACGTGGCTGGAAGCCGGCGATGGCGGCCGACTCACCGTCCGCAACCCGTCGACCGGTGAACTCATTGCGGACCTGCCCGCACTCGGCAGAGCGCAGACCGCCCAGGCCGTAGACGCCGCTCATCGTGCTCTGCCCGAGTGGCGGGCGCGGTCGGGCAAACAGCGCGCACAGGTGCTGCGGCGCTGGTTCGACCTCGTCACCGAGCACACGGAGGAGCTGGCCCGGCTGATCGTCCTGGAGGAGGGCAAGCCACTCGCGGAGGCCCGCGGGGAAGTCGCTTATGCCGCCTCCTTCATCGAGTGGTTCGCCGAGGAGGCCAAACGGATCCGCGGCGACGTGTTCGCGGCACCGGAGGCATCGCGCAGGGTGCTGGTGGTCAAGGAGCCGGTCGGGGTATGCGTGGCCATCACCCCGTGGAACTTCCCCGCCGCGATGATCACCCGTAAGGCCGCTCCGGCACTGGCCGCGGGCTGCACGATGGTCGTCAAGCCCGCCGAGCAGACGCCCTTGACGGCACTGGCCCTCGCCGAGCTTGCCGAGCGGGCCGGTGTACCGGCCGGGGTCCTCAACGTGGTGATCGGCGACCCGCGCGAGATCGGGCCCGAGCTGACCGGCAATCCGCTGGTCCGCAAGGTCAGCTTCACCGGCTCCACCGAGGTCGGCAGGCTGCTCCTGGCCCAGTCCGCCCAGACGGTGAAGAAGACCTCGATGGAACTGGGCGGCAACGCGCCGGTGCTCGTCTTCGACGACGCCGACATCGAGACCGCCGTCGCCGGTGTCGTCGCCACCAAGTACCGCAACACCGGGCAGGCCTGCATCAGCGCCAACCGTGTCTACGTGCAGGCGGGAATCCACGACCGCTTCGCGGAGGCGTTGACCCGCAGGGTCGAGGACCTTGTCGTCGGAGACGGCTTCGACGACGGCGTGCAGCAGGGACCGCTCATCGACGAGGCAGCGGTGGCGAAGGTCGAGGAACATCTCGCCGACGCCACGAACCGGGGTGCCAGGATCCTGTGCGGCGGTTCGCGGCACCGGCGTGGAGGGCTCTTCTTCCAGCCCACCGTGCTGGCGGACGTGGCCCCGGGCATGCTCGTCACCCGCGAGGAGACCTTCGGCCCGCTCACCCCGCTCATCCGCTTCACCGACGAGACCGAGGCCGTCCGCATGGCCAACGACACCGACTACGGTCTGGCCGCCTACCTCTTCACCCGCGACGCCGAGCGGACCTGGCGCGTCTCGGCCGCCCTGGAAGCGGGGATGGTGGGCATCAACACCGGCCTGATCTCCAACGAGGTCGCCCCCTTCGGCGGCGTCAAGCAGTCGGGGCTGGGGCGGGAGGGCTCCGTCTACGGCATCGACGAGTACCTGGAGATGAAGTACCTGGCCTGGGAAGGCGCCGGCGCGCCCTGAGCCGACCGCCGCGCCGGACACCGCAGCACACACGAGCACGTCAGGACCAACCCGCCAGGCGCTGCTGCACCGCCCCGATCACCCACGCACCGAGGCAAGGACGACCATGCCCGCATACACCCGCACAGAGGCCCGGGACTGGGCCCGCGAAAAGCTCGTCGGAGCCGTCAACTGCACGATCCCGTCGTTCACCGCCGACCTTCGCGGCATCAACGAGCAGGGCATCAGGCACGACATCCGGCTCGCCGAGCAGCACGGATTCCTCGGCACCCTCGGCGTCTCCGAGGTCAGCATCACCCTGCCCGAATACCTCGACTTCCTGCGCATCGTCCGTGATGAGGCGAGCGACGACTTCGTCGTGGTCCACCACGGCAGCTGGAGCACCCTGGAGCAGAACATCGAGGCGGTGCGCGGCGCCGAAGAGGCCGGTGCCGACCTGGTGCTCCTGTCCTACCCGCCGAACTTCTACCCGGAGTCGGAACAGGAAATCTACGACTACACCAAGGCCGTCTGCGACGCCACGAACCTCGCGGTCATCCTGTTCCCGATGTACCTGTGGGGGTTCGGTCCCCGGGTGCACCCCTCGGACATCCCGACGCGGCTCATCCGCCGGCTCATCGACGACTGCCCCAACATCGCGGTCATCAAGGCCGAGGGCGGCTTCCCCACCATTCAGAGCGCTGTAGAGTGCCACCGGCTCTTCGGCGACGAGGTCGTCATCTCGATGCCCATCGAGGGCGAACTCATCCCGCTGGCACAGGTCATGCCCATCCAGCTGTCCGCCACGAGCGACCACGAATACTTCGGGCCCATGATCCCGCGTGTCATGCAGCTGCTGCGCGAGGGCAAGTACGACGACGCCACCGACATCTACTGGCAGCTGCATCCGGCACGCAAGATCAAGGGCGGCCTTGCTCCCGGGCTGCACGGCGGCGCCTTCATCAACCGGCAGGCATGGAAGTTCCAGGGGTGGCTGCAGGGCTACAACGGCGGACCGCTGCGCCAGCCCACCCAGCGCATCCACGACGCCCAGATGAACGCCCTGCGCAAGGGACTCCTCGACGCCGGGCTCGAACCCAGCATGGACCCGTTCCGCGAGTTCTTCATCGGAAGGAACCCGGCATGACCCCGGACGAACTGGACCGTGCCGACCCCGCCGGGGCGATCGCCGATGCCGCGAAGCGCTGCTCCAACTGGGGGCGTTGGGGACAGGACGACGTACTGGGCACCCTCAACTTCCTCGACGAGGGCAAACGGCGGGAGGGCGCAGCCCTGATCCGGCGCGGGGTCTCCTTCTCGCTCGCCCAGCGCTTCGACACCAACGGTCCGCAGAAAGGCTGGCGCCGCAGGACCAATCCCGTGCACACCATGCTCGCCACGGGCCTGGACGCCGAGTTCGGTCCGTCGGAGTTCCCGCACGGCATTGGCGGTGCCGACGACGTGGTGTTCATGCCGTTGCAGGCGTCGACGCAGTGGGACGGCCTCGGACACATCTTCGACCACGGCATGGCCTACAACGGACGACGCGCCTCCGCGGTGGTGACCAGCGAAGGCGATCAGCTCACGGGTATCGAGACCGTGGCCGACCGGATAGCGGGCCGAGGAGTGCTGCTCGACGTCGGCCGGGCGATCGGCACCGACGGCGAACTGCCGGACGGCTTCGCCATCACCGCCGAGCATCTCGAAGCCACGATCGCCGCACAGGGCGCATCCTCCCGAGTAGGTAGGGGTGATCTGCTGCTGGTCCGTACGGGACAGATGGCGCGGACGCGTCGCGACGGCTGGGGCGACTACGCAGGCGGGCCGGCACCCGGCCTCTCGTTCACCACCGCCGACTGGCTGCACACCCGCGAGATCGCCGGTATCGCCACCGACACCTGGGGCTTCGAGGTCCGGCCCAACGAATTCGATCGGGCCTTCCAGCCCCTGCACCAAGTGGCCATCCCGCACATGGGCCTCTTCATCGGGGAGATATGGGATCTCGACGCCCTCGCGGCCGACTGCGCTGCCGACGGCATCCACGACTTCTTCCTCACCGCCGCCCCCCTCCCCGTCACCGGTGCCGTCGGAGCCCCGGTCAACCCCATCGCCATCAAGTAGAACCCCGGAGAGGACGCACACCATGCGCTTCGCCACCTGGGAATGCGCCGGCCGTTCCTCCGCGGGGGTCGTCGGCGAGCACGGGCTGCACGCCCTCCCCGGCACGACGACGGTCCTGGACCTCGTACGGGCCGGACTGCCGGCCGCCCTTGAGGCCGGCGCCGCCGCCCTGGACACCTCCTCCCCGACACCGATCGATTCCGTACGGCTGCTGCCGCCGCTGCAACCGCCGACCGTGCGGGACTTCGCGGCATTCGAGGAGCACGTCGAGGGTGTCGTGAAGTCGGTCGGTCAAGGCGGCGTGGTCGTACCGGAGTGGTACGAGGCCCCGGCCTTCTACTTCACCAACCCCTATGCGTTGATCGGCGCGCACGACGACGTCCCGGTCCCGCCGGGCTCACACGTGCTGGACTTCGAACTCGAAGTGGCCACCGTCATCGGCAAGGACGGCGCCTCACTCACCCCCGAACAAGCACGGGACCACGTGTTCGGCTACACCGTCCTCAACGACTGGTCCGCGCGGGACCTGCAAGGCCGCGAGATGAAGGTGGGCCTCGGGCCCGCCAAGGGAAAGGACTTCGCCACCACCCTGGGACCGTGGCTGGTGACCGCCGACGAGCTGGACGCCTACCGCGAAGACGAGGGGTTCCTGCAGCTGGACATGCGGGTGTCGGTCAATGGCACCGAGGTTGGCCAGGACCTGTTGAGCAACATGAGCTGGACGTTCGAGGAGCTCATCTCGTACGCGTCCTGCGGCACCTGGGTGAAGGCCGGTGACGTCCTCGGCTCCGGGACCTGCGGCAACGGCGGCTGCCTCGGTGAGTTGTGGGGCCGCCACGGGACGCGGACACCGCCTCCGCTCGAACCCGGAGACATCGTGGAAATGACAGTCGAGGGCATCGGTTCGATCCGCAACCGAGTCGTACCGGGCGAGCAGCCCACGCCGATCACCGCTGCACGCCGACGGCCGCGCCTGCGCAAGCGGACGGCCTCCGACAGGACCTGAACCAGGGCAAGGCCAGAACCGGGAAACGGGGACGGAGAACGTCGGGGCACCTCCACAGCTGCATCGGTCATCGGAACCACCGAGCTTGCCTGTTGACCATGCTGTCGCACCGCGGAACTCCACCGAGGCCGCCCTTCCGAGGGGCACGACGTCGTCCATGCCCGCGTCGCCCGTGCCCGCCGCGATGATCGCGCCCAGGCCGGTCGAGTCGAGCGGCGCGGCGAGCCCGCTGGAGTGCAGGGAGCCGATGACGTCGGTCGGCTCCGGAGGCGTTCGCGTCGCGGTCTCGGTGGCACCGTCGGCGGCGCGGACGACCCCGATGCCGGTTGTGCGGTGCGCCGGTATCGGTTCCGGCGGCGTGGGGGCCAGTGCCGCCCTGTCCATGGCCGCAGCCTGGCTCGTGCCGCTTACGAAGGGTGACCCCGGGGGGCAACAGGCCGCGGGCCCGCCCCCGGGGTCGGTGGCGCGGATCAGAACGCGTACGGGCCGAAGCGACCCCAGGCGACCAGCACGAGCAGGGCTATGTAGATCAGGTTCACGGCGGCCAGCGAGGTCTCGGAGCGGCGCAGATGGACCACGGAACCGCCGCCGGCGAGCGCGATCCCGCCGAGTGCCGCCCACGGGACCAGCGCCGGAGCGATGTCGGTGGCGCCCGGCAGGATCAGCCCGAGGCCGACCAGCGCGTCCAGGGCGCCGATCGCCTTCACGGCCGGGTCGGAGAACTGCTCGACCCAGCCGAAGGTGGAGGCGAGCTTCTTCTTGTCCGTGAAGATCTTCATCGCGCCCACGGCCAGGAATGCGGCGGCGAGCAGGGACTGGACAATCCACAAGAAAACGTTCACAGAGCACTCCGGCGAGAGGCAGGGGGAGGGAGGTTCAAATCTGAACATGCGCAAGGTAGCACAGTGTTCAGATTTGAACTACCAGCTTCCGGCCGCCTCGGTCAGACGCCTGGGCTGCCGCGTCACAGGGGGGCTCCCTCGCCCCGTGTGCGGCGGGCGACCTCGCTCATGCCGTCGGCCAGAACGGTGAGCTGTTCCAGGGTGAAGGCTTCGAGGAAGAACTCCCGCACGGCCGCGATGTGCCCCGGGGCCGCCTGCTGCAGCGTGCGCCGGCCGTCGTCGGTGAGGACCGCGTAGACCGCGCGCGGATCACCGGTGCACCCACGCCGCCGCACCAGACCGGCCTTCTCGAGCTGGGCGATCTGGTACGTCAGTCCGCTCTTGGTGGTGTGGAGCGTCTCGGAGAGCGCGCCCATGCGCATCTCGCGGTCCGGGGCGGAATCGAGGCGGGCGAGGACCACGTACTGCAGGTGGGTGATCCCCGAATCCTCCTTGAGCTGCTGGTCCAGTCGCCGGTCCAGCGATACCGCGGCACCCACGAAGGCGTACCAGGCTCGCGCCTCATGCTCGTTCAACAATCCGGGCTCCGTCATGTACCTACGCTATCTCGTCAGTTCAAATTCGAATCGGTGTGACCGAGGCCACGACGGGCCACCTGTTTCAAATTTGAAGCACGCAGGGTATGGTCCAGGATGTCGCTTCAAATTTGAACTTGCACTCGCTTCGCATCATTCCCCAGGAGCAGCCATGGACACCACGCCTTCCGCCGCGCACACCCTGCTCGCCGACGCCTCGGTGCGCTCCCGGGTGACCATCCCGCTGCGCTTCGCCGACGGCTACGAGGTCACCGCCGAGGCGGTCACCTTCCACGGACTGGCCGACGGCAAGGAGCACGTCGCGCTGATCCTGGGCGACCCCACGGCTGCCGCGGCGCCGTTGGTGCGGATGCACTCCGAGTGCCTGACGGGCGACGTGTTCGGCTCGGCGCGCTGCGACTGCGGTCCGCAACTGCGCGAGGCGGTCGAGCGCATCGCGGCCACCGGCGGAGTGCTGCTCTACCTGCGCCAGGAGGGCCGCGGCATCGGCCTCTACAACAAGCTGGACGCCTACGCCCTGCAGGACGCGGGCCTGGACACGTACGAGGCCAACACCGCCCTCGGTCTGCCCGAGGACGGCCGCGACTACACCGCCGCCGCTCAGATGCTCGCCGCGCTCGGCCTCGCCGAGTTGGACCTGCTCACCAACAACCCCGACAAGGCACGCCAGTTGCGTGACCTCGGGGTCCCGGTGCGCTTCGTGGAGCCCACCGGCGTCTTCGCCACCGACAGCAACATCCGCTACCTGCACGCCAAGGCCGAGCACACCCACCACACGATCCGGCTGCCCGAGACGGCCGCCTTCGCCACCCTGGCCGGCTGACCCCGACCCCACCCCTCTCTCACCCCGGAGTTCCGTCATGCCCACATCCCTCGGCCGCGTTGCCACCGACGCCGCCCCGCGCTACGCCAAGCAACTCGCCTCCCACTTCGGCGGCAAGATCCCCACCGAGGAGACCCGCGACGGCGGGCACCGCCTCACCTTCCAGCAGACTGACGTCCTGCTCGAGCCCGCCGACGACCACCTGCTCATCCGGGTGACCGCACCCGACGCGTCCTCCCTCACCGCCATCGAGAGCGTCGTGGGCAGCCACCTCGAGCGCTTCGGCCGCCGCAACGAACTCACGGTCGTCTGGGAGCAGTCATGAAGGCCGTCGTCATCACCGACTTCGGAGCCGAGCCGCTCCTCACCGATCTGCCCGTTCCGGAACCGGGACCGCGCGAGGTGCTGGTCCGCCTGCGCGCCGCCGCGCTCAACCCCTTCGACTGGAAGGTCGCCGACGGAGCCCTCAAGGGCGCGGTCGAGCACGACTTCCCACTGGTCATGGGCTCCGACGGCGCCGGCGTCGTCGAGCGAGTGGGAGCCGGGGTGAACCTGTTCCGGATGGGCGACACCGTCTACGGCCAGTTCATGGACGTGGCCCGCGGACGCGGTTCCTACGCCGAGTACGCCCTGGTCTCCGAGGACGGCAAGATCGCCCGCATACCGGACAACCTGCCGTTCACCGTCGCCGCCCTGCCCACCGCGAGCGCCACCGCCTACCAGGCCATCGAGGCCGCCCGCCTCGACACCGGACAGGTAGTCCTCGTCAACGGCGCCTCCGGAGGCGTCGGCCAGTCCGCGATCCAGTTCGCCGCCCACCAGGGAGCCCGGGTGCTGGCCACCGCCACCCCCGACGTCGCCGCACGTCTGCGCGACCTCGGCGCCCACGAGACCCTCGACTTCACCGCCGCGCCGGTCGCCGAGCAGGTACTCGCCGCCCACCCCGAGGGCATCGACGCCGTCCTCGACCTCGTCAGCCAGCCGGGCGACGACGGCACAGCGGCCCTCGCGGCCCTGCTCAAGCCCGGCGGCAGACTGATCAGCACCAACCACGCCGCCGACGTCGAGGGGCTGGCGGCCCGCGAGATCCACGGCGTCAATCTCGCCAACAACCCCAGCCGGGCCGAACTGGAGGCACTCGCCGACCTCGCCGCCGCCAGAAAGCTCCGCGTCACCGTCGACAGCGAGATCCCCCTGGCCGAGGCCCCGGCCGCCGTGGCCCGCGCCCGCTCCGGCCACTCCCGCGGCAAGACGGTCATCCTGCCCTGACCGGCAGGATGGCACCGGCGCCTGGCCGGCACGGCCCGTCGGGATGCCCGGGGCTGTTGACCGGCAGACACCTTTAGTCCCGGTGACAGATGGGCCGACCAACGCGAGCGAGGGCCGACAATGATGGCCCAACGGCTCCGTCCACCGCGACACCACGACCAGTCACACGGCACGACGTATCCGCACGCCCAGCCGTAACGGCGGACGGCACCGCCCTGCGGCGCGGTCCGCTGAGGCGGTGGTCTCGTCGAGGCCCGTGAGCTGTTGACCGACGTCCACGGCCGGCTCGGAGAGGGCTGCCGTTGCTCCCGGCCGGCGCGGGCCGCGGCGCGTGGGAAGTCTGGGCGGTGCGCACGCTGCGGTCGGCTCCGCCAACCCCGAGCTGGTTGCCTGCCTCCTGGCCTATTTCGTCGCACGCAGCCAAGGTGATGTCCGGCCGGTTGTCTTCAACGACCTCGTCAGCGCCCAGAGCGGTCTGGAGCGACTGCTCTCGCGTGATCCCGGCGACTCCCGCCTGCTGGGCGAACTGGTCGAGCGGGCTCGTGCCGAGACGCTCGACGTGCGCTACGCGCCCCGGTGCTCCACCGCAGCGCTCACCGTGGTGGACCAGGTGTCCCGCTGGGATGACACGAGCGCGCTCGTGTCAGAGACAGGACGTTCTGGGACGTCTTCGCGGCGATCGACCACGACACGTCGTTCGACGAGGAGGACCAACTCGGCAACATCCCTACGACCAGCACCTGATCATCCGTCCGCTGGCACGACGGGCCAACGGCCGACCCGTTTCGACGTCCGGGCTCGCGCCCTGTTGGCTTCCGTACCAAGCCGCAGCTGGCCGCCGCGGCAGCCATCCTGGCTGACGGAAACCGGCCGCAAACGGGCAGCCGGTTTCCGCCTCTACGATGACACGTTTTGCCGTCCGGTACTGAGACCCGATCAGCGCTCCGATCAGCCGGTGAACACGGCACCCCCGGAGGGGGGTGAACGTCGGGCATGGGTGGTGGCGGGTGCGTCAGTGGTGGGCGGTGACTGTGAACTCCCAGTGGCCGGAGCCGACGGTGTAGAGGGACTCGTCGCCGTCGCTGTGCTGCGGCTGCGCACCGGAGGTGGCGCGGACACCGACGTGGGCTTGTCCGAGGTGGGGGACATGGACGGTCGCGGTGCTGCCGATCGGGACGGTGACGTCGAGGGTCAGCCCACCGCCGGTGTTCGTCCAGGAGGTGGCGACCTTGCCGCGCACGGTTGCGATGGACGCGGCCGCGTGGTGCAGGCCCGGCGGGATCTGCGGGGCGATGGTAATGGTGCGGTAGCCGGGGCCGGTCGGCTGGATGCCGCCCAGCTGCGTGTAGAAGGAGGCGTTGATGCCTGCGAACATGGCGTGGTCGTGGGTCTCCATGTTCGAGGCGTACGTCCACTGCTCCCAGGAACTCGTCGCTCCCTTCGTGATCTCGTAGCCGAAGCCCGGGTAGCTCCGCTGGTCCAGTAACTTCATCGCCACGTCGATCCGGCCGATGCCGGCGAGCGCGTCCATCAGGTACCGGGTGCCGAAGATCCCGGTGTCGAGGTGACCGCCGTCCTTGGTGAGGATGGCGTTCACGAGTTGGGCACCGACTTTGCTGATGTTGCGCGCGGGGACCATGTCGAAGGCGAGCGGGAGCACGCTCGTCGTCTGGCGGCCGTCGCCGTAGGTGTCACCTGCAGCGTTGAGGAACTCGGCGTTGAACGCGTCTTTGATGGCGTTGGCGAGCTGGGTGTAGTGCGCCGCATCGTCGCTGTGGCCCAGTTCCCGTGCGGCCTTGGAGACGTCCACCGCCTGGAGATACGACAGCGCGGTGTTTACCAGCGAGACCTCGCTGGTGCAGTTGCCCGCGTCCGGGCCGCCGAGGCCGCCGTTGGCATGGGAGCTGCGGTCGGGTGGGCACCAGTCGCCGAACCCCCTGTTGGGCGGCCAGATGTGCCCAGGTATGTTAGTGGCGTTGGTGTCGAGGAACGTCTTCATCCCCGGGTATGCACCGGCGAGGGTGGCACGGTCGCCGTACTGCTCGTACAGGGCCCAGGCGAGGGTGATCGGGTCGCCGCCCATGTCGGGCTGCTGGGCGTTCCCCCCGTCGTTGGGGAGCGGGGTGCCGGGTGGCATGTCCTGGAGGTAGTTGGCGTAGAAGCCGTCTGTGCCGAACTCGCGAATGGACGCGTCGTGGTACGCCTGCACGTCCATGGCGGGCGGGGTCCGTTCGTCGCGGACGGGGTTGTCGGTGGGGATGCTCATCGAGTTGTTCAGAATGCTCCACCGGTTGTTCTGCCAGATCTGGTCGAGCAGCGGGTCGGAGGAGGAGAACGTGCCGGTGGATGTCACATCGGCGTGCGCCACCCGGGCGTCGAGGCTTTTTGACGTTGGGGTGCCCGGGTAGCCGGTGACCTCGACGTAGCGGAACCCGTGGTAGGTGAAGCGGGGTTCGTATGTCTCCGTGCTGTGGCTGCCGCCCAGGGTGAAGCTGTCGGTGGCCGCGGCAGACCGGTTGGTGGTGGTGTCGAGCATGCCGTCGGTGCCGACCTCCTCGGCGGTCCGCATCCGTACGGTAGTGCCTGCCACGCCCTTGACGTGCAGGCGCTCCCAGCCGGCGATGTTCTGGCCGAAGTCGTAGACGTAGACGCCCGGCTTCGGATGAGTGAGCTTCACCGGTGCGAGGGTGCTGGTGACCCGGATCGGCGGCAGTGTGGCAGCCGTCAGGGACTGGGAGGGGGCCTGCACGGTCCGCACCGGCTGCCAGGCGGTCGAGTCGAAGCCGGGCTTGTCCCAACCGGGCTTCTCCAGCCGGGCGTCGTAGGATTCGCCGGCGTAGATGCCGTTGCCGGTGATCGGGCCGCCCGACCACCTCCAGTTGTCGTCGGTGGTGATGGTTTGCCGGTGGCCGTCGGTGTAGGTGACGTAGAGCAGCATGACTGCCTGGTGCGGGCCGGTCCAGCGGAAGCCGTAGGGGTTGAATCGCTCGTCGTAGCCGTTCCCGAGCCACAGCCCGACGGTGTTCGCACCGCTCTTGAGGTCGCTGGTGACGTCGTACGTCGTGTAGAGGTCACGACGGTCGTACGGGGTGGCGGCGGGGGCGAGCACCTGGTCGCCGACCTTGGCTCCGTTGAGGTGCAACTCGTAGAAGCCCAGGCCGAAGACGTAGGCGCGGGCTGAGGCGACCCTCTTGCCGTCAAGGGAGAAGGAGCGGCGCATCATCGGCGCGTTGGGCTCGGCGTCGAGCAGAGTGGGGTCGCCCCGCGGTTCGAGCTGACCGTCGGTGACCGAGGTGTCGGGGAAGAAAGGGTCGGGGGAGGTGCTGAAGTCGTCGGAGAAGAGCGCAGCGCCGTCCAGGGCGCGAACCGTGATGTTGTCGTACAAAGCATCCTCGGAGACGCCGTTGGTCGCTGAGCTGCGAAAGCCCAAGGTGCCCGCGGTGAGGGTCGTGTCGGTGCGGGTGTCGACCTGGGTACCGTCGATCGAGGTGGTGATCCGGCTGCCTTCGGCCCTGAGGGTGAGGTGGTGTGGGGCGTTGGCATTCGCGGTGGTGACGACTGGACTGAGATCAATCTCATCGAGGTTGGTGAACCGGCCGCCCGACTGGACGTGCGGCCGCAGCAGCACCTTGCCGGCTGCCTGCGCGGCGTTGATCTGCCACATGTAGCAGTCCTGCGCGTCCTTCACCCGGAACAAGATGCTCGCGGCGCCCGACTTGATGGTGAAATCCGCGTCGAGGGTGAAGTCCGACCAGGAGTCGCTGCTGTCGGTGTCCGGGCTGATCCACTGCGCGCCCTGCCAGTCCGCCGGGTTCAGAAGACCGGTCTCCCAGTGCGCGGCCGGGCTCCACCGGGAGGGCCGACCTTGCGCGTCCCACACCTGCACGGTCCAGTAGTAAGCACGTGACGAGGTCAACTCCGCCCCGACGTACGGTACTCCGACCGAGTCGGCGCTACGCACCCGGCCGCTGTCCCAGACGTCCGCCTCCTTGGCGTTCAGGCGCTTCGGGCTGCTCGCCACCAGGATGCGGTACGCGGTCTGCCGGTCACCGCGGGCCGGGGAGTGCAACTGCCAACCGAGGCTGGGCCGGGTGCTATCGGTCCCGAGCGGACTTGCCGTGCCGTCCACGGTCAGTTGTCCCACCGAGATGCCGCCGGATGAGGCGGCCGCGACTCCCGGACCGCCCGGCGACGCCCCAAGGGCCACCACCGCGGCCAGGGCCACTACCGTGCTCCAGCGCGGTGACTTCCAGCGCCAACGACTGTACATAGGGCCCCCATTCAGACCGCAGCAGCGCTGCCGGGTAGAATTGAAACGATTCAATCACGGAGACTGTTGGCAATATACGAGTGCGGCCCGTCAGGGGCAATGGATCGGACAGGCTCCCTCTTCGGACCTGGATCCGCATGTCCCGGCGGGTGCTTGGCACGTTGACCCGCGTCCGACGTGGGCTTTACCCGGATGGGCGCTGCATTGAAACGATGAACCGAATGCCCCAGAATGCCTGCTCACGGGCTGCACACTGGCTATGGCCTACCTCTACGAGGCCGGAGCATCATGACAGTGCGGCGATGGTTTTCCCGGGCCTGCCAGCGGCAGAGGCCGATGCACGAGCATGGCCGGGACGGGGAGGGCGGAAGCGTGGGGGATCACGCTCTTGCTGGGGACGAGGACGAACACGAGATTCCCTTCGCGTACTTGGTCGCTGACGTCTGGTCGGCGGTGGTGGAGCCCACCGTGCTCGTCGTCCGGAGCCGATCTGTCTGGGTGGACCTGTGGAGCCGTGCGACTGCCAGTAGACAGCCGCCACCCGACCCGCCCGAGGTCGACTGGTCCGCCAACTGGGTGCTGTTCGTTGCCACCGGCCCCCGGCCCACAACCGGCTACAACGTGGAAATCTGTCGTCTCGTCCGTCAAGGTCACACGGTCCATGTGTACGCGGTGGAAACGCTCCCGCCTCCCAAGGCCGTAACCGGGTGCGCTGTCACGCACCCTATTCACGCGGTGACGACACCCCGAGAACCGGAAGGTGTGCGTTTCCAGTTCCATATCCAGCGCAAAGTCCCTGAACAATGACCGCACACTTCCGAGGCGGCGCCAACTGCGCTGAGAGCGGTCCCCCTACCCGCCACGTATGGGATCCCTGCAGGCGGACACGCACAGTCACCTTTCAATCAGGCCGTACGCGGGGATTTTCCGTTGGCCGCTGTCACCGGGGTCCGATGGCGTCGAGCCGGCCTTGTGGGAAGAAACGGAGCTATGCGCTCCCAGAGGTCATCAGGAACCAGGTCAGCGCAGCAGGGCGGCGGCCTGGCCGGCGTCGTCGAGGAACAGCCCCAGGCCGGGAATCGCGGCCAGGCGCACATTCGGGTCGCAGGCGCGGGCGATTTCGGCGAACTCCAACGCCCCGTGCGCGAAGGAACGCCGCTGCTTGCGCGCAGCCAGCCGGCGGGTAGTAGTCGATCTCGGTGCCGTCATCGTCGAAGCCCCGCTCGAGGGACTCGCGGCCGATGCTGCGTGCGGGGAGCGCGACGACTTCAGCAGGCCCGGTATTTCCTCGGCTGTGCCGTATCCACAGCCGGTTCGGCGCCGGTGCGGTGAAGTCCCCGTTGACCAGGTCCGGGGCGAGTGCGGCTTTCGGGTCGCGGCGCGTGAAGCTCTTCCGCCGCGGGCTGACGCCCGCGATGTCGGCCTCGCGCATCAGCCGCTCGACCCGCTTGCGGCCCACGCGTGTGCCCTCGCGTCTGAGGACGGCGTGCACGCGCGGCGAACCGTAATTGCCGCCGGATTCCGCGTGGATCTCCTTGATCCGCTCGGTCAGCTCGACGTCGCGGCGCCGCCGTTCGCACGGCTCCTTCTCCGTGCGGCGCCAGCGGTAGTAGGTGGAGGAGGGGATGTGCAGTTCCCGCAGGACGCACTCGACTCCCAGGCGGGGATACTCGTCGACGAGCGCCGTCACCTGGGCCGGGTCGGGTCGAGTTGCGCCGCGAAAAACGCAGACGCCGTCCGCAGCACGTCGTTCGCCCGCTTGAGCTGGGCGTTCTCCTTGCGCAGCGCCACCAGCTCGGCCCGCTCGTCCGTGGTGAGCCGGTCGTCGCGCTCGCCGGCATCGGCCTCGGCCTGCCGGATCCAGCCGCGCAGTGCCTCGGGATGCACGCCGAGGTCGACAGCCAGCTTCTTGATCTGCGGCTTCGGGTCGGAGGTCCGATACATCCGCACCGCACGCTCACGCAACTCCAGCGAGTACTTTCTGGGGGCGGCCATGGTCGATGTTCCTCTTCATCCGAAAATTGATCTCCCTGGAGGCGTGCCTGAGCAGCCCGTGGGCGGGGGTGTCGACGGGCCAGGTGTGCCGATGCTATGCGGCGGGTTCGAGGGTGACCCTGTATCCGAGGGCTTCGAGCTGGCGGAGGTGGTTGTGCTTCCTGCGTTCGGGGTCGATGCGGGTGTCGTAGAAGTCGGCGCCGAGGTCACGGAATTTGGTGTCCGGGTCGGACAGCAGATGCCAGATCACCACCAGGAGCGAGCGGCCGACCGCGACCAGGGCCTTCTTCTTGCCGCGGCGGCGAGCGATGCGCCGGTAGCGTTCGCCCAGGAAGGTGTCGGTCCTGCCGGCTGCACTGGCGCAGTTGCCCAGGACCCGGGCCAGGTAGGAGTTGCCGTGCCCGGTGCTGCCCTTGCCTTTCTTCTTCCCGGCGGACTCCTTGACGCCGGGGGCGAACTTCGCCCAGGAAGCGAGGTGGGCGGCGGTGGGGAAGCGGGACATGTCGAGCCCGATCTCCGCGATGATCACACGGGCCGCGACCGGGTTGATGCCGGGGATCCCACTTAGCCGCGTGATCGCCTCGGCATACGGGGCGACCTCGGCGCCGATCCTGGCGTCCAGAGCGGCGATGTCGGCATCGATGGCGTCGATGCGGCCGAGCATCTTCGACAGCAGGAAGGCGTGGTGGTCGGTGAAGTGACCGGTGAACGCCTCTTCCAGCGCGGCAAGTTTGGCGCGCAGGCGGCGGCGGGCGTACTGGGCCAGGACCTTGGGGTCGCGCTCGCCGGCGATAAGCGCGGCCAGCATGTCGCGGCCGGAGGGGCCGAAGATGTCGCTGGCCACCGAACTGACCTTGATCTGGGCGTCCTCCAGCAGCTTCTCCACGCGCTGCTTCTCGCTGGTGCGGGCGGTCACCAGGTCGGTGCGGTAGCGGGTCAGGTCCCGCAGAGTGCGGATCTCACGTGGCGGTACGAAGCTCGGGCGGATCATCTGCCGTTCGGCAATCTTGGCCAGCCAGATCGCGTCGAGCTTGTCGGTCTTGGGCCGGCCCGGCAGGTGCTTGACGTCGCGCGCGTTGACCAGCCACACGTCGAACCCGGCGGCCTCCAGGACGTAGAAGGCGGGCCGCCAGTAGTCCGAGGTGGCCTCCATGACCACTCTGGTCACTCTCAGACAGCGCAGGTGGTCCGACAGCTCCAGCAGCGACCGGGTCACGGTCGGCCAGGTGCCCACCTCCTGCATGCGCCGCCCCGGCGATCCCTCCCGGGGCACGCGAGTGCAGCACACCGCCTCGGTCTTCCCAATGTCCAGAGCCGCCACCCGTTCGATGATCTCCTCGGTGTCCTGTGCCTCTGTGAGCATCTCCGCCTCCCTCGTCCCGGACGGCTGCTGCCTGTGGGAGCCACAGGGCTGATGGAGAAGTCTCATCCGCGTGCTCGAAGCCACACTGAAGGCGCCCGTTGGCTGGCTCCCTGTGCCCGGCTCATGAACGACCTCGCAGATCACAGAGGAAACGGCCTCAACAGGCAGCAACCACCCCAATTTTCAGCACGGAACGGGCGTCACCGCAGGTGATCCGATGGGCTCATGAGTCCCATCTGACCTCCTAATGATGTTGTCAAGCTGCTGCAGTGACAGGGAGGTTGCCTTGGTAGCACTGTCCGTCACGAATGAGAGCCCACAGGACGTTGACGCGTCGACGGGCCAGCGCGAGCACAGCCTGGGTATGCCGCTTACCCTCGGCGCGTTTGCGTTCGTAGAAGCGGCGCGAGTCGTCGCAGCTGCGGATGCTGATGAGCGCGGAGGTGTAGAAGACGCGTTGCAGGCCACG
>NZ_JBEXXQ010000047.1:0-83816 GCF_040630525.1 Streptomyces sp. NPDC005799 | reverse complement strand
TGACGTTGATCGCCGGGAACAGCAGGACGCCGTCACGCTGCATCTCGTACAGACGGTGCACACCCGTCGTGGTCTCCTCCGTCACACCACGGATCTCGGAGGCCAGCTGGGTCCACTTCTGCGAGCCGTCGGTGATGGTGCGGTGCAGGAGTTCGAGGATGACGCGGTGCTCGTCGGACTCGGCGGTGTCGACGGAGGGGACCTTGCCGTCCTTCTCGAACTCGACACCCTTGTGGACGAGGAGGGTGGCGTCACCGCCGTCGTCGAGGATCATGTTGGGGCCGCCGGTGGGGCTGTCCGGCCAGGTCAGCGCCTGCTCGGTGCACCACCAGTACTCCTCCAGCGTCTCGCCCTTCCAGGCGAAGACGGGGATGCCCTGGGGGTTGTCCGGCGTGCCGTTCGGGCCGACGGCGATGGCGGCGGCCGCGTGGTCCTGGGTGGAGAAGATGTTGCAGGAGGCCCAGCGGACCTGCGCGCCCAGGGCGGCGAGGGTCTCGATGAGGACGGCCGTCTGCACCGTCATGTGCAGGGAGCCGGTGATGCGGGCGCCGGCCAGGGGCTGCGCGTCGGCGTACTCCTTGCGGATGGACATCAGGCCGGGCATCTCGTGCTCGGCGAGGGTGATCTCCTTGCGGCCGAACTCGGCCAGGGAGAGGTCGGCGACCTTGAAGTCCTGTCGGTTTTCGACAGTCGTCATTGCGAGCTGCTCCTCGGGGTTGGGGCGAGGTTGGGTACGGCTGGTCTGCGCGGCGGCGGACACAGGGGTGCCCGAAAGAGGACACAGGCATGCCCGCGTACGCGCAGCGCAGTCCGTCGGAGGCCCTCTCTCCCTCGGTCGGTCCGCGGTGGGACCGCCCGACCGCCATCAGCAGCGACGTCTGGCTCGGTTCCAAGCTACACCGGTCGCCCCGGCGGTCCCCAGTCCACCATCGAACACATCAGGCCGATCACGGTGTGTTGCGGGTGGCGGACGGGCCGTTCAGTGGCCGGCGGGGTGGGGGGCCGGGCCGCCCGGTGTCGCTTCGCGGTCCGGGCCCTTGGCGGCCTCAGCCTCGCTGTAGATGTCCGGTTCGAGGTAGATCACGCGTGCGATGGGGACCGCGGCGCGGATGCGGGCCTCGGCGGCGTTGATGGCGGAGGCGACCTCGGCGGCCGTGTCGTCGTGCTGGACGGCGATCTTGGCGGCGACCAGCAGTTCCTCCGGACCGAGGTGGAGGGTGCGCATGTGGATGATGCCGGTGACGGTGTCACCGTCGACGATGGCGGCCTCGATCTTCTTGACCTCCTCCAGGCCCGCGGCCTCGCCGAGCAGGAGGGACTTGGTCTCGGCGGCGAGGACGAGCGCGATGGAGACGAGCAGCACACCGATGCAGACCGTGCCGATGCCGTCCCAGACGCCGTCGCCGGTGAGCAGGGCCAGGCCGACGCCACCGAGGGCGAGCACCAGACCGATGAGTGCGCCGAAGTCCTCCAGGAGGACGACGGGCAGCTCGGGTGCCTTGGCGCGGCGGATGAACTGCGACCAGGAGAGCTTGCCCCGCAGTTCGTTCGACTCCTTGATCGCCGTCTTGAAGGAGAAGCCCTCGGCGAGTATCGCGAAGACGAGAACGCCCACCGGCCAGTACCAGTGCTCCACCTCGTGCGGGTGGCGGATCTTCTCGTAGCCCTCGTAGATGGCGAACATGCCGCCGACCGAGAAGAGCACGATCGAGACGAGGAAGGCGTAGATGTACCGCTCGCGGCCGTAGCCGAAGGGGTGTTGCGGGGTCGCCTCGCGCTGGGCCTTCCTGCCGCCGATCAGCAGCAGGAACTGGTTGCCGGAGTCGGCGAGCGAGTGGACACCCTCGGCGAGCATCGAGGAGGAGCCGCTGAAGGCGAACGCGACGAACTTCGATGCCGCGATCGCGAGGTTGGCGCCGAGTGCCGCCACGATCGCCCTGGTGCCGCCTGACGCACTCATGTGTCCGCGTTGTCCCTTCGCCCTCGTCCGTCCGGCCGGTGTCGGCCTTTGCCCGTCCTTTGCCGGTGGGCCATTCTTGCAGTCCCGGCCGGCACTGACGTCTCAGGTATCCACAACCCCGGTCATACGATCACAGTGGCACGGAAAATCGTGCCCGCGCCCGTCACCTCGGCCTGCTCGCCCGCCGGGACGAACACGGACTGGCCGGGGGCCAGTTCGTGCTCTCCGGCCCGTACCGAGCCGGCCGTGCACAGCAGGATCTGCGGGGTGGCGCGGGTCAGGTCGTGGGTCGTGCCGCCCTCGGGGAGGACGTACCGCGACAGCCGGAACTCGTCGATGGGGGTCTCGTAGACCTCCTCGCCGTCCGGGGATGCCTCGGGCCGCAGCACGCCCGGGTCGCTCGCCTCGAAGCGGACGATCCGCAGCAGTTCGGGGACGTCGACGTGCTTGGGGGTCAGTCCGCAGCGCAGCACGTTGTCGGAGTTGGCCATGATCTCGACACCCAGGCCGTTGAGGTACGCGTGCGGGATGCCGGCGCCCAGGAAGAGGGCCTCGCCCGGCTGCAGACGGACGTGGTTGAGCAGCATCGCCGCGATGACGCCGGGGTCGCCCGGGTAGTGGTGGGCGATCTCGGCGTACGGGGCGTGCTCGCCACCCAGGCGGGCGCAGGCGGCCGCGGCCTCGGTGACCGTGTGGCGCATCTCCTCCGGGTCGGCGCTGAGGATCGCCGTGAGGACCTCGCGCAGAGCGGCGTCCTCGGGGTGGGCGTGCAGCAGGTCGACGTACGGCTTGAGGGAGTCGACGCCGAGGCCGTCCAGCAGATCGGCAGCCCGGAGCGGGTCGCGGAAGCCGCACAGGCCGTCGAACTCGGTGAGCGCGCAGATCAGTTCGGGCTTGTGGTTGGCGTCCTTGTAGTTGCGGTACGGGGCGTCGACGGGGATCTGGCGGCGCTCCTCGTCCTCGTAGCCCTCCTTCGCCTGCGCGAGGTCGGGATGCACCTGGAGGGAGAGGGGGGCGCCGGCGGCGAGGATCTTGAACAGGAACGGCAGACGGGGGCCGAACTTGGCGACGGCCTCAGGGCCCAGTTCCTTCTCCGGGGCCGCGTCGATCACCTCCACCAGGGTGCCGCGTGCGGTACGCGAGGGGGCACCGGGGTGGGCGCCCATCCACATCTCCGCCTGGGGTTCACCGCTCGGTTCGACGCCGAGGAGGGCGGGGATGGCGGTGGCGGAACCCCAGGCGTAGGGGCGGATGGTGTTGTCCAGGCGGTCCATGCGGTTCTCTCTGCCGGTCGATCGGTACGCGCGTGCGGGTAGGGCTGTTCAGGGCGCAGGCGTCAAGATCAGGCCCCCGAGGCGAGCGCCAGGTAAACGGCGGCGAAATCGGTGATGGCGATCAGTTCGGCGAGCGTCTCCAGTTCGCCGCCCTCCTGCGGCTCCAGCTCGCTGATCGGCGTGTCGTGGCTGAGGGCCAGGTCACGGGCGGCCGGGGCCGCGGTGAGGCCGCCGATGGGACGGTCGCGCAGGAGCACCACGCGCGCGTGCAGCGCGGGCGGCTCCTCCACACGGTCGCGGAAGAAGTCGTCCGGGTCGGCGCTGGCGGCGAGTGGGCCGGCCAGGAGGGCGCTGTGCGCGGCGAGCGCCTCGGGGAGTTCGGCGACGACGGCGGGGGTGCCGGAGAGTTCCGCGAGCGCGGCGGCGAACCGCCGCCCGGCCGGGCCCGCCGAGGTGCCCTCGGTCCACACGACCGGCAGTGCGTCGGCGAGTTCGGCGGCGAGGGTCTTCGCGGGGTTGCTGTAGGTCGCGATGGCGGGGCCGCAGCGCTCGGCGACCTGGTCGAGGCGGTCGGCGACCTTCTCGATCGCGTCCGCCGGGGCGCTGAGCAGACCGGTGCGGTCCAGGAGCGCGAGCAGGGGCGTCAACAGCGCCCACAGGACGCCGGGGGCCGAGGCCGCGAGGGGCTCGTCCTGGTCGTACGGGGCCGTCGCCATCGGTACGAAGAAGCCGTGGGCGCCTTCCACCGCCTCGGTGAGGGGCGTGCGGGCGGGGGCGACGGCGACGACCGTGCAGCCCCGGCGGTAGGCCGCGTCGGCGAGGAGGGACAGGCCTGGTTCGGTGCCGTCCGGGGTGGCGATCAGGAGCAGGTCGACCGAGCCGGCCCAGCCGGGGAGTTCCCAGCGCAGGGCGCCGGCCGCGGGGGCCACGCCGGTCGGGGCGAGGCGGATGACGGGGCTGCCGGGGCCGGCGAGGGTGCCGAGGAGGTCGGCGGCGTGGGTGGCGGCGGCGCCGGGGCCCGCGATGAGAACGGCGCGGGGGCGGCCGTCGGGCTTGAGGTCGTTGACGCCGGCCTCGGCGGCGTGCCGGGCGGCGGTACGGACGCGGGCGCCGGCCTCGGCGGCGCCGCGCAGCAGGCCGCGGCGGTCGGCCTCCGACAGGGCCTCGGGGGTGTCGAGCAGCGATTCGTCGAGCATGGGGCGGCGGCCTCCGATCGCCGGCGACGGTTGTGCCGGTGGCGGCTTGGCGGGCGGGCGTGTGGGCGGGCGTCCTTGGGGTTGTCGGCCGGGGGGACGCCTTGATGTTGCTCGTCTGTGGCTTGTTGCGGCTGTCTTCGGCTTGTCTGTGGCTTGTTGCGGCTGTCTGTGCTGTCTGTGGCTTGTTGCGGTTTGTCAGTTGTGCGGGCGGCGGGGCTGTCGGGTACGTCGGCGGCCCGTGAGGCACGTCGGTCGCGGGCTGTGTCGCTCGGAGCGGCTACGGAGGCTCGTTTCGCGCAGTGGTTGCGGTCTTGTCCGCTTGCGTCGGGGCGGAGATCGGCGCTCGCGTCGGTGACAGGGGTCTCGCGTCGGCGGCGGGCTGCGGCGCTTGCAGGCGGCGCTCGTCGTCTGGTGAGCAGGTCGCCTCTGCGCCTGCTTGGCGCGGGGCGCGGCTCGCTTTACGCGGGGCGGCGGGCCTCGTCGACGAGGAGGACGGGGATGTCGTCGCGGACCGGGTAGGCGAGGCCGCAGTCCTGGCCGGTGCAGATCAGCTCGGTGTCCTGCTCCTTGAGGGGGGCGTGGCAGGCCGGGCAGGCGAGGATCTCCAGGAGGCCGGCTTCGAGCGGCATGGGGTGTCCCTTCGGGGCGGGTACGCGTGCGCGTGCGGGTCGGTGTGCGGGGTGCGCGGATGTGCCTGGTCAGGGTACCGCCGGTAGGGGCGGGGTGGCGGGGGTTGGGTGGGGGTGGGTGGGCGGGCGGGACTGGTTTCTCGTCCCCGCCGCCCCTACCCGTCCCATCCCCGGGGGCTGCCGCCCCTTCGACCCCGCTCCGGGGGGCTCCGCCCCCTTCACCGCCGCCCGGGCTCCGCCCCGGACCCCGATCGGCCCTTCGGGCCTCGTCCTCAAACGCCGGACGGGCTGGATGATCAGGACCGGCGTCACACGCTCGACGGAATGGATGATGCGGACCGGCGTCAAGCACTCGACGGGCTGAGTGATGCGACCGACGTCAAGCGCTGGACAAGCCGGGTCACTCAGGTCAGCCGGAGAAGTCCGGTTCAGGCCCTGATGATCGCCAGTACCTCGTCCCGCACCTTGGTCATCGTCGCCTCGTCCCTCGCCTCCGCGTTCAGCCGCAGCAGCGGTTCCGTGTTGGAGGGGCGGACGTTGAACCACCAGTCGGTGGAGGTGACGGTGAGGCCGTCGAGTTCGTCGAGGGTGACGTCCTCGCGGGCGCCGTACGTCGATCGGATCGCCGCCAGGCGGGACTTCTGGTCGGCCACCGTGGAGTTGATCTCGCCGGAGCCCACGTAGCGGTCGTATGCGGCCACGAGTGAGGACAGGGGGTCGGACTGGCCGCCCAGGGCCGCGAGGACGTGCAGGGCCGCCAGCATGCCCGTGTCGGCGTTCCAGAAGTCCTTGAAGTAGTAGTGCGCGGAGTGCTCGCCGCCGAAGATCGCGCCCGACGAAGCCATCTCGGCCTTGATGAAGGAGTGGCCGACCCGGGTGCGGACCGGGGTGCCGCCGTGCTCCCTGACCACCTCGGGGACCGACCACGACGTGATCAGGTTGTGGATGATCACGCCCTTGCCGCCGTTCCTCGCCAGTTCGCGCGCGGCCACCAGCGCCGTGATCGCGGACGGGGAGACCGGGTCGCCGTGCTCGTCGACCACGAAGCAGCGGTCCGCGTCGCCGTCGAAGGCGATGCCGAGGTCGGCGGACTCCTCGCGCACGCGCTGCTGCAGGTCGACGAGGTTGGCCGGGTCGAGCGGGTTGGCCTCGTGGTTGGGGAAGGTGCCGTCGAGTTCGAAGTACATCGGGACGACGGTCAGGGGCAGGCCCTCCAACACCGTGGGCACGGTGTGACCGCCCATGCCGTTGCCCGCGTCGACCACGACCTTCAGGGGGCGGATGGAGGTCAGGTCCACGAGGGAGCGGAGGTGGGCCGCGTAGTCCGTCAACGTGTCACGCTGTGTGATGGTTCCCGGTGACGCGGCCGGTTCCGGCGCGCCCGACTCGGTCCACTCCTCCGCCAGTTCGCGGATCTGGGCCAGGCCCGTGTCCTGGCCCACCGGCGCCGCGCCCGCCCGGCACATCTTGATGCCGTTGTACTGGGCCGGGTTGTGCGAGGCCGTGAACATGGCGCCCGGCAGGCCGAGCGCGCCCGAGGCGTAGTACAGCTGGTCCGTCGAGCACAGGCCGATCTCGGTGACGTCGGCGCCCCGGGCCGCCGCGCCGCGCGCGAAGGCACGGGACAGGCCCGGCGAGGACGGGCGCATGTCGTGGCCGGTCACGATCGCGTCCGCCCCGGTGACGCGGACGAAGGCGGCGCCGAAGAGCTCGGCCAGTGTCTCGTCCCACTGGTCCGGGACCACTCCGCGTACGTCGTACGCCTTCACGATCTGCGACAGATCAGCAGCCACGGCCAACCCTCCTGGAGTCCTATCGGTGGCCACAAACTACCCGTACCGGATGACCGGGTGCCGTCCGGACGTCGCGTAGCGCGATCTGAGCCGTTGGCTCGGGTCAGGACCGGGTACGGGCAAAGGACGCGGGCGGGAACGCCCGGACGGGGAAACCGAGGGAGGACCTGCGGAGCCCGAAACGGAACTGTCCCCGGGAGCCGGTCAGTTGTCCGGGGAGCGCAGTACCCGCAGGTGGCCGCGGCGCGCGACCTCCATGGGGTCCGCCGAGCGGGCCCCGCCGCCGCCCGCCTGGGCCGCCCGCTCCTGCGGACGGGCCGCTTCGCGCACCGCGTTGGCAAGCGCTTCCAGGTCGTCGCCGCTGGGGCGGGCCGGGGCGGAGCCGTCGAGGAGGCGGACGACCTCCCAGCCGCGCGGGGCGGTGAGGCGCTCGGAGTGCTCGGCGCACAGGTCGTAGCAGTGGGGTTCGGCGTAGGTGGCGAGCGGGCCGAGGACCGCGGTCGAGTCGGCGTAGACGTACGTCAGCGTCGCGACGGCGGGTCGGCCGCAGGCGGTTCGCGAACAGCGACGTACAGGGCTCACGACGTTGGACGGTACCGCACTCTTGAGCGGGCCGCGACGACTCTCCCCCAGGTCACCCCACCGTGTCGTGCTGTGAATCGCCCCACACACCCCTTCCGCCACCCCCCGCTGACCTGCGGGGACATCCGTTCACAGGGCATCGACCGACCTCTCGTACGATCAACACTCCGTACAAACACCGTCATTTGCCTCGACATCGACGGTCTCGGAGAGATACGGAATCGAGCCCAACCTTGGCTGGAATGGTCATCCTGGGACAGGGCTTATCGGGCCCCCGGGACCGTCCGGTATGCCGCGTGGGGTCGGGCGGCCGGTCCGCGCGGGGACTACGCTTCACCGGTGATGGACAACCCCGTACCGCCCCGGGCCGCTGCCCCCGGGCCCCGTCGTCGTGACCGCCACGGCCGCGGCATGCGCGGGCCGATCGCACCGCCCCAGGTGCCGCTCGCCGCGAGCCGCGCCGACGCGTTCGCGGATCTGGTGCAGGACTCGGTGGAGCGCCTGGAGCGGCGCTGGCCCCAGCTCGCCGACATCGATTTCCTCGTCCTCGAGGTGCCGCGTCTGGACGGCCCCGGGCAGAGCTGGAACGACGAGGCGGTGCCGTTGGGCGGCACGATCGCCGCGCGCGAGGGACGTCCCGCGCGCGTGGTGGTCTACCGGCGGCCGGTGGAGATCCGCACGAAGGGGCGCGACGAGCGGGCCGCCCTGGTGCACGAGGTCGTCGTCGAGCAGGTCGCCGAGATCCTGGGGCTGACCCCCGAGACGGTCGACCCGCGCTACGGCGAGGACTGACCCCCCGCCGCCCACCTACTTCTGCAGCACCGACAGGTCCTGGTCCGTCTCCGGTACGGCGACCATCCCCCGGTCGTCCGGCAGCGTCTGCACCGTGAAGCCCGACACGCCCCCTTCCGTCACCGCCAGGGTGCGCGCGGCGTACACGGGGCCGCCGGACACGGGCTCGACCGTCAGCGCGTACGTGCCCTTCGGACCGCTCGGGACCGGGGCGTCGACGTCCTGGGTGGTGCCGGCCTTGATCGTGTACGTCTTCGAGACCGCCGTACCGCCGTCGCTGCCCGCCGAGGCGGTGACCTTCACCTGCGCGGTGCGCGTGGGCGCGGTGATGGACAGGGTGGTGCCCTTGCCGCTGTTGTCGGCGGACGTCGCGCGCGTGCCGACCGGCGCGGTGGCCGGGATGAACGCCGTCTCCTGCTTGGCGCCCTTGCCCCGTACGACCTTCAGCGCGGCGACGACCGGCACGGACTGGCCGGTCGGCGTGAGGATCAGGGAGCCCGCCTCGCCACGGGTGACGTCACCGAGGTCGGCGGCGGTCGTCATGCCCGCCTTGACGTGCAGCGTCTCGTTGCCCGCCGGGGTGATCGAACCGGTCGGGGAGGCGAGACGCACCTTCAGGTCGGCGTCCGCGTCGCCGGGCGTGAAGGCGATCAGGCGCACGGATGTGGCGTCCTTGGGGATGCCCGGCAGGACGAGGCTGCCCGAGGGGTCGGTGGCGGCGGCCAGCCAGTCGCCACCGGCCTTGTCGTCCAGCGCCTGGACGGCGGCGCCCAGCCGGCCGCTGCGGACGTTCACGTGGACGGTGAGGTCGGTCTGCTTCTCGTCGGTGAGCGTGGACAGCAGGATCGGCTCGCTGGAGTGCGGCGGGACCGTGATGCCCTCGCCCACCGTGGACTTGAGGTCGCCGTCCTTGCCGTAGAGCTCGATGTCGGCGACGGCGGCGGAGTCGTCGGGGTTGGTCAGGTGCACGTAGTCGGTGCGGCCGGTGGCGGTGCTGGCGCCCGGGAACCAGAACTCGGTGTCGGGAGCGGTGCAGTTGACGCCCTGCAGGCCGCGCCCGTTGCCCGCGGCGACCTCGGTGGTCTCCTGGACCGTCCAGCCGGGCGCGAACTTCCCCTCGGCCGTGCCGACCAGACCGGGCGTGTCCGAACCGGAGGCGTCGGCCGTGACCGGAGTGCCGGGCTCCTTGGGGGTGAGGGTCGGCGCGCCGGTCTTCTTCTTGCCGCCCTTCTTGTCGCCGCCCTTCTTGTCGCCGTTCTTGCCGTCCGTCTTGCCGGTGTCGCCCGTCCCGTCGGCCGACTGCCCGGCGGCGGCCTGGAACGCGGACCTGCCGTCGCTTCCCGTGCCCTTGGTGACGGGCGTGAAGGACGTGTACGAGGTCTCGGCGAGGTCGGAGGTGCTGGGTGCCGGGCACAGCAGTGAGGTGCGCTCCACGGGCAGTTCGGCGGCCGCCCTGGCGGTGTCCGTGCCGGAGGCGCCCGGCGCGGACAGCGACGCGAAGCCCGTGACGGCGGCGAGCGCGGCGGTCCCGGCGATCAGGGACAGGGTGGTGCGGTTCACTGCTGACTCCCGTCGGGGCGCTCAGGGGCGTGCGGGTGCTGCTGCGCCGGGTCGTACGCGGGGTCGTGACCCTGCTGGTACGTCGGGTCGTAGGCGGTCTGGTCGTACGCCTGGGTCTGGCCGCCGTAGCCGTACGGGTCGTACTGGCCGCTCTGGTACGGGTCCGCCTGGTAGGTCTGGTCGTAGCCCGCCGGGTACTGCTGGGCGCCCTGGTACTGCTGCTGCTCGGCGTAGTCGCCGTACTGGGCGCCCGCGTAGGTCGCCGGGTTCCACTCGTCGTAGGCCTGCTGCTGCGGGACGGCGACCGGAGTCTCCTCCTGCGGAGGAGACGGGAACTCCTCGCTCTGGTCGGCTTCCTCGGCCTCGGTCTCGGCCTGGGCGCGCAGGCGTCGGGCGCGGCGGCCCTCGCCGGCGACGGCCTCGGCGGGGACCGACGGCTCCTCGGGGAGGTCGTCGTCGACGTCGCGGCGCCTGCCGGGCAGGGCGAGGACGACGAGGACGACGGCGAGGGCGCCCTGGGCCCACAGCCAGGCGGTGTGGGTGATCGGGGCGTCGTAGGTGACGTCGACGCGGCCGCCGGAGGCGGGGAGCTGGAAGGCCTGGGCCCAGCCGTCGACCGTGGTGCGGGTGAGCGGCTTGCCGTCGAGGGTGGCCGTCCAGCCCTCGGCGGCGGTGTCGGCCAGGCGCAGGACGCGGCCGTCGGGGCCGGCCGGGACCGTGGTGTGGATGTCGACGGGTCCGGCGGCGACAGGCTGCGGGGCGCCGGTGCCGGAGACGATGGTGGCGCGCGCGACCTCCTGGTCGACCCGCCACAGCGCGCTGCCGCGCTGCTGGCTCAGCCGGGACAGACCCGGCGTGGCGTCCAGGACGCGGGTGATCTCGCGGGGCGCGCCCTTGTGGACGAGGACGTAGCGCACGGCGAACTTGCCGAGCTGGTCGGCCTGGTCGGCGCCGGAGCCGGCGACCAGGTTGGCGACGACCTTGTCCAGCTGGGCGTTCTCGCCGTCGGCCGCGGCCGTCTCGGCGTCGCCCATGCGGGCGCCGGAGCCGCGGACCAGGGTGTAGCCGACGCGCGCGGTGGAGTCGCTGTCGAGGACCAGCGTGCGTGCCTGGTCGCGGGTGCCGCTCTCCTCGGCGACGAACGCGGGCACCTGGGTGGGGTCGCGCCGTTCGACCGGGCCGTCGGCGCCGCGGAGCATCCAACCGCCGGCGATCAGCAGCGGGCCGCCGAGCGAGGCGAAGGCGATCAGCGCGGCCACCGGCTGGCGCCAGCCGAAGCTCTGCTCGGCCACCCGCGCGCGGGCCCCGTCGGCGCCGAGGGCGGCGGCGGCGAGCAGGGCGATGCCATAGACGAGGGTCGCCGGTCCCGCCCAGGTCGAGTCATTGGACAGGACGGCGAAGACCAGGCCCACGAGGGCGACCACCCAGGCCGCCCAGATGCCGGACTGGCGCTCCGAGCGCAGCAGGGCGGCCAGTGCGGCCAGCACGATGCCGATCAGCATCAGTCCGCTGACCGTGCCCGGGCCGCCGGGGCTCGCGCCGAGCAGGTCGAGGGCGGAGGCGGCCGAGGGGCCGTAGTCCAGACCGGCCTCCTTGAAGAAGCCGGACGGCAGCAGGGTCAGCGACCAGGGGGCGAGGACCAGCAGGGGCGTGCCCAGCTGGGCCAGGAAGCGCAGGCCGTGGGCGGTGATGTCGGTGCGGCGCACGGCCAGGACCGCGACGCCCAGGATCAGGGCGATCGGCCACACGATCGGCGTGAAGGCGGTGGTGATCGTCAGCAGCAGCGCGTACGCCCAGGTGGCGCGCCAGCTGCCGCGCGTTCCCGAGGTGTTCGCCAGGCCGCTCGCCGCCACGCCCGCGCGGGCGACGAGCGGCAGCAGGACGGCGAGTACGGCGGTGCCGATGCGGCCGCCCGCGAGGGCGCCGGTGGCGGCGGGCAGGAAGGCGTAGACGACGGCCGCCCACGCGCGCAGCAGCCGCGACTCGATGAGCGGACGGGAGGCGAAGTAGGCGGTGAAGCTGGCCAGCGGCACCGAGCAGACCAGCAGGACCGTGACGGCGAGCCCGGTCGAGCCGAACAGCATGGAGGACAGCGTCGCCACGATCGCCAGGTACGGCGGCGCGGACGGGGTGCCACCGGCGCCCACCGCGTGCCAGGCGTCGAGGTAGCGCGACCACAGCTCACTGGAGTCGCCCGGCGCGGGCAGCAGGGCGCCGCCGGAGAGCGCGCCGCTTGCGAGCAGGTCGCGGCAGGCGATCAGGGAGACGAACAGCAGGACCAGGAAGAGCATCGGGCCGGGCGCGCGGGCGATGCGCTTGAGGCGGGCGAACTGCTCGATCTCCAGGAAGTCGGCGTCGTCGCCGCCGGGCCCGGACTCGATCCCGCCGCCGTGCCGTCCCGCGCCGGAGGTGGCGTCGGGGTCGGAGCTGCCGAAGAGGTCGCCCGCGACCTGCTCGACGGTGGCCCGCACGGTCGCGCCGGGCGGCGGGAACAGCGCGCGCAGCTCGCCCTTGTCGATCTGCGGCTGCCCGCGTCTGCGCCGGCCGGCGATGATCCGCTCGGGCCGCAAGAGGGTGCCCAGCAGGCCGCGGATCTCGTCGAGGGCCTGTCCGGGGACCTTGCCGACGAGATAGGCGACGGTACGCACGAGCGTGCCGAGCACCAGGCGCAGCAGCACCCAGGGCAGCGCGGCCGTACGCGCGTTGACGAGGAGGGTGTAGGCGGCGCCCGCCTTGTCGACCATGTGCGGGGAGGCGGCGCTGCGGCCCACGCAGTCGACGGTGCGGCGCTCGCGGGAGGCGGCCTCCGCGTGCCGTACGACCGCCTCGGGGGCGACGAGGACGCGGTGGCCGGCGGCGGTGGCGCGCCAGCACAGGTCGACGTCGTCGCGCATCAGCGGCAGCCGTTTGTCGAAGCCGCCGAGCTGCTCGAAGACGTCGCGCCGGATCAGCATGCCGGCGGTGGACACCGACAGCACGGACCGGACGTGGTCGTGCTGTCCCTGGTCCTGCTCGCGGCGGTCCAGGCCGGTCCAGCGGCGGCCGGAGTTGGCGATGGAGACGCCGACCTCGAGCAGCTGGCGCTTGTCGTACCAGCCGCGCAGCTTGGGGCCGACGACGGCCACGTCGTCGCGGCCGAGCTCCAGTTCGTTCTCCACGACGCGCAGCAGCTGGGCCAGGGCGTCGGGGTCGGGGGCGCTGTCGTCGTGCAGCAGCCACAGCCACTGGACCGGCTCGCCGTGCGGCAGCTCCGGCATGTCGTAGGCGTCGTCGCGCCAGGTGCGGGTGACGGGGTCCCAGCCGCTGGGCCGCTTCAGATAGGGCAGTTCGTCCGGGGTGAGCACGGGGGCGGTCCGGGCCGCCTCCTCGACGGCCTGGCCGAAGCCGGTGCGACGGGCGAGGTGCAGCACCCGGTCGGCGCCGAGGGCCTGGGTGACCAGCTGGGCGGAGTCGTCGGCGCTGCCGGTGTCGGCGGCCATGGCGAACTGGACGGGCCGCTCCTGGCCGAGCAGCCCGGCGAGCGCGTCGGGCAGCCAGCGGGCGCCGTCGTGGGAGACGAGCACCGCGGTCACCACGTGACGCGGGAACTCAGGCGTGGCAGCGTCGTGTTGGGCTGCCGTGTGGCTGTGCACGGACATCGAGGTACGGGCCCCGGTTCGCTGGACTGCGGTGGACGTCTGTGCCCGGTGGGGGCAGCGAGGCGTCTCGGACGAGCGACCACACTATCGGCTGGGCACAGGGGCGGCCCGCCGCCTGTGGATAACCCACCTGCGACGGGCCGTTCGGTTGCGTGGGGAGTGGGGGCCGTCCGCTCAGACGGCCGCCTTCTTCAGGCGGCGTCGCTCCCGTTCGGACAGGCCGCCCCAGATGCCGAAGCGCTCGTCGTTGGCGAGGGCGTACTCGAGGCACTCGGAGCGGACCTCACAGGCGAGGCAGACCTTCTTGGCCTCCCTGGTCGAGCCGCCCTTCTCGGGGAAGAAGGACTCGGGGTCGGTCTGGGCGCACAGCGCGCGCTCCTGCCAGCCGAGTTCCTCGTCCGCGTCGTCGACCAGCAGTTGCTGCACCAGCTCGGTCATGTGCGCCCCTCGTCCGTCTTTCGCGTCCCCGTGATGTAGCCGTTACCGATTCCGGCTGAACGACACGAGTGAAATTACAAGTGTGCTGCTCCGGGCGAGTCAAGCCGAGATCTGCTATTGAGCCCCTTATTCACTCTGCGGAACCAAGGCCATGCGGAAAGTGTTCAAATCGGCATAAACCTTGACATGCAGACGAGGCCCCCGAGGGCCTCCGGCCCGTACAGAGCCTTGTACGGGGAAGGACGCCCGGATGTTCGATCTCGTTCCACGCGCATCCCGAAGCAAGCCGGATCACAGTCGGATCACGGGATCACAACGAGGCTTGTGCGCCCGGTTGTGCGCCATGTGTCCCCGAGGACGCCAGCACAAACCTTTCACCTCTCAGTTGAACCGGATGAGGTGAAACCGGTCCCACATACCGGGCGTCGAGTTGACAGTCGAGGTGTGAACCGATTGCCTTGTGGGCATGCTCGCGAACTTGGCACTCACCTCGACCGGCTCCGCCGGGTCCCATGGTGCTGCCCGCGCGCGCTGTAGCTGTTGTTGCTGTTCCAGCTGTTGAGCCACGTCTCGCTCCGGCTGTGACCGAGTCCCCTGCGACCCGGTCGGCGTTTTCCCATCACCCCGTTCCCTCTGACCTTCTTTCACTGAGGAACCACAGCACTCCTTATGAACAGCGACAACGACCTCCAGATCGCCGGCGACATCCTTCAAGTCACCCACCTGCTGCAGCCGCCGCGCGAGCACCCGGCCACCGTGGCCGAGTTCGTGGGCCTGGCCCGTGCCATCGCCACCGACCGCGCCCAGTGGGAGCACCTCGTCGAGTACGACGCCACGACGCGCTGGTACCACCGGCTGCGCACCGGCCCCGGCTACGAGGTGTGGCTGCTGTCCTGGGTTCCGGGCCAGGGCAGCGGGCCGCACGACCACGGGCGCTCCTCCGGGGTGCTCACGGTCCTGGAGGGCACGCTGACCGAGCGCACCGGACGCGGCACGCGCGCGCTGGCGGCCGGGGCGCAGCGCGTGTTCGCGCCGGGGTACGTGCACGAGGTCGTCAACGACGCCCTGGAGCCCGCGATCAGTCTGCACGTCTACTACCCGGGCCTGACCGAGATGCCGATGCACACGAGTGCCGCCTGCGAGGCGCGTCCGGTGACTGCCTGACGCGTTGTCGTACCCGCCTGCGAGACTTGGCCCCATGCGCATTGTGGTTCTGGCAGGCGGCATCGGTGGTGCCCGGTTCCTGCGCGGTCTGAAGCGGGCCGTGCCGGACGCGGACGTCACGGTCATCGGCAACACCGGGGACGACATCCACCTCTTCGGGCTCAAGGTCTGCCCGGACCTCGACACGGTGATGTACACGCTCGGCGGCGGCATCAACGAGGACCAGGGCTGGGGGCGGGCCGACGAGACCTTCCACCTCAAGGAGGAGCTCGCGGCCTACGGTGTGGGCCCGGAGTGGTTCGGGCTCGGCGACCGGGACTTCGCCACGCACATCGTGCGGACCCAGATGCTGGGCGCCGGCTATCCGCTGAGCGCGGTGACGGAGGCGCTGTGCGACCGGTGGCAGCCGGGCGTACGGCTGATCCCCATGACCGACGACCGCGTCGAGACGCATGTCGCCGTCGAGGTCGACGGCGAGCGCAGGGCCGTGCACTTCCAGGAGTACTGGGTGCGGCTGCGGGCCTCCGTGCCGGCCGAGGCGGTCGTACCGGTCGGGGCCGAGCAGGCGAAGCCGGCGCCCGGAGTGCTGGAGGCGATCGCGGAGGCGGACGTCATCCTCTTCCCGCCGTCGAACCCGGTCGTGTCGGTGGGCACGATCCTCGCGGTGCCGGGGATACGGGAGGCGATCGCGGAGGCCGGGGTGCCGGTGGTGGGCCTGTCCCCCATCGTCGGGGACGCGCCCGTGCGCGGCATGGCCGACAAGGTGCTCGCGGCGGTGGGCGTGGAGTCGACGGCCGCGGCGGTCGCCGAGCACTACGGCTCGGGGCTGCTGGACGGCTGGCTCGTCGACACCGTGGACGCGGGCGCCGTGGAGCGCGTCGAGGCCGCCGGGATCCGGTGCCGGGCCGTGCCGCTGATGATGACCGACCTGGAGGCGACCGCGCGGATGGCCCGGGAGGCGCTGGAGCTGGCGGAGGAGGTGCGGGCCTCGTGAGCGGGACCCCGTCCGACGGTTACACGGTCTGGGCGGTGCCCGGGCTCCCCGAGGTGCAGCCCGGGGACGACGTCGCCAAGCTGATCGCCGCCGCCGAGCCGGGGCTGGCCGACGGGGACGTCCTGCTCGTCACCTCGAAGATCGTGTCCAAGGCGGAGGGGCGGATCGTCGCCGCCGCGGACCGGGAGGCCGCGATCGACGCCGAGACCGTGCGGGTCGTGGCCCGGCGCGGGGCGCTGCGGATCGTCGAGAACCGGCAGGGGCTGGTCATGGCGGCGGCCGGCGTCGACGCCTCCAACACCCCGGCGGGCACCGTCCTGTTGCTGCCCGAGGACCCGGACGCCTCCGCGCGCGCGATCCGCGACGGACTGCGCGCGGCCCTCGGCGTCGATGTGGGGGTCGTGGTGACCGACACCTTCGGCCGGCCCTGGCGCGCGGGGCTCACGGACGTCGCCATCGGCGCCGCCGGGGTGCGCGTGCTGGACGATCTGCGCGGGGGCACGGACGCGTACGGCAATCCGCTGAGCGCGACCGTCGTGGCCACCGCGGACGAGCTCGCCGCCGCCGGTGACCTGGTCAAGGGCAAGGCCGCCGGACGCCCCGTCGCCGTGGTGCGCGGGCTGGCGCACGTGGTCGCCCAGGACCAGGGGGAAGGGGCGCGGGCCATGGTGCGCGAGGCGCGCGACGACATGTTCCGGCTGGGGACCTCCGAGGCGGTACGGGAGGCGGTGACCCAGCGCCGTACCGTACGGGCCTTCACGGACGAGCCCGTCGACCCCGGGGCGGTGCGGCGGGCCGTGGCCCTGGCGGTCACCGCGCCCGCGCCGCATCACACCACGCCGTGGCGGTTCGTGCTGCTGGAGTCGACGGAGTCGCGGACCCGGCTGCTCGACGCGATGCGGGACGCGTGGATCGCGGACCTGCGGCGCGACGGCAAGAGCGAGGAGTCGATCGCCAGACGGGTGCGGCGGGGGGACGTGCTGCGCAACGCGCCCTACCTGGTGGTGCCGTGTCTGGTGATGGACGGATCGCACACATACGGGGACCCGCGACGCGACGGGGCCGAGCGGGAGATGTTCGTCGTCGCGACGGGCGCCGGCGTGCAGAACTTCCTGGTCGGGCTGGCCGGTGAGCGGCTGGGCTCGGCATGGGTGTCGTCGACCATGTTCTGCCGGGACGTGGTGCGGGAGGTCCTGGGGTTGCCCGAGGAGTGGGATCCGATGGGGGCGGTGGCCGTGGGGCATCCGGCCGAGGAGCCGCGGGCGCGCGGCGAGCGGGATGTGGAGGGGTTCGTCGAGGTGCGGTGATCCAGAGCCCGTACCCCCTAGGCTCTTGCACGCCCCCGACAGTCCCTCGGGACGTCCCCGACATCCAGGAACGCAGCCTTGGCAGGACGCTTCTCTCCTCGGCCCACTCGTACGACCGTGCGGGGCGGGCATGTCGGTGTGCCCGCCGGGATACCCCGGCAGGCCGCGGCGCCCGGTCGGGTGCGGACCGTGGTGCCCGCCGGGCCGCTGGAGCTGGGGCTGGTGCTGGGCGTGCTGCGGCGCGGGCCCGGGGATCCGACCTTCCGGGCCATGCCCGACGGGTCCGTGTGGCGGGCGAGTCTGACGCCCGGCGGGCCCGGGACGCTGCGGGTGTCCGTGAGCGGGGGCGCGGTCCGGGGCGAGGCCTGGGGGCCGGGGGCCGAGTGGCTGCTGGAGCAGTTGCCGGAGCTGCTGGGCGGAGCCGACGAGCCGGAGGCGTTCGTGCCGCGGCACCGGGTGGTGGCGTCGGCGTGGCACCGGCGGCCGGGGTTGCGTCTGACGCGGACCGGGCTGGTGCTGGAGTCGTTGATCCCGTCCGTACTGGAGCAGAAGGTCACGACCGACGAGGCGTACCGGGCGTGGCGGCTGCTGGTGCGGAAGTTCGGGGAGCCGGCGCCCGGACCCGCGGCCGGGGGACGGTTGTGGGTGATGCCGGGGCCCCGGACCTGGGCGCTGATCCCGTCGTGGGAGTGGCATCGGGCCGGGGTCGACAACAAGCGGGCGTCGACGATCCTGCGGGCCGTCCGGGTGGCCGGGCGGCTGGAGGAGGCCGTGGGGATGTCGCCGGAGAAGGCGCAGGCCCGGCTGGAGGTCGTGCCGGGGATCGGGCCGTGGACATCGGCGGAGGTCGTGCAGCGCAGCCATGGGGCGGCGGACGCGGTGACCGTGGGCGACCTGCATCTGCCGGGAATCGTGGGGTGGGCGCTGGCCGGGGACCGGGACGCGGACGACTCCGTGATGCTGAAGCTGCTGGAGCCGTATGCGGGGCAGCGGCATCGGGCCGCCCGGTTGATCCTGCTGAGCGGACGTACGCCGGCTCGGCGGGCGCCGAAGATGCCGCGCGTGGACATCGGACGGTTGTGAGGCGCGGTGGGCGAGACCCCCGGCTTGTTCTCGCCCCCGCCGCCCCTACCCGTCCCGTCCCCAGGGGCTGCCGCCCCTTCGACCCCGTCCAGGGGGCTCCGCCCCCTGGACCCCCGTCGGCCCTCCGGGCCTCGTCCTCAAACGCCGGACGGGCTGAAAAACCGATCGCCGGGCGGAAGAAGAAGCACCGATCGCCGGACTCCGGGCGGGCTCAAAAGAAGGGCTGGGTGATCCGGCCCGCATCCCTACTGGTCCGAGGAGAACCTCACCGCCCCCGCCGGGATCCTCGCGTCGCACCACACCCGCATGCCGTCCCGCAGTTCGTTGTCGGCGCCGATCACCGCGCCGTCGCCGATGACCGTGCCGGTGAGGACCGAGCGTTCGCCGACGCGGGCGCGGGTGCCGATGAGGGAGTCGGTGATGACGGCGCCGGGTTCGATGACGGCACCCGGCAGGATGGTCGAGCCGAAGACCCGGGCGCCCTCGGCGACGAACGCCCCCTCGCCGACCACCGTGCCGCCGGTCAGCTTCGCGTCCGGGGCGACCGTGGCCGTCGGGAGGATCAGGCGGTCGCCGCAGCGGCCCGGTACGGCGGGTGACGGGGCCCGGCCCAGGACCAGGTCCGCGGAGCCGCGGACGAAGGCCGCCGGGGTGCCGAGGTCCAGCCAGTAGGTGGAGTCGACCATGCCCTGCAGATGGGCCCCCGTCGACAGCAGTTCGGGGAACGTCTCGCGCTCCACCGAGACCGGGCGGCCCTGCGGGATCGTGTCGATGACCGAGCGGCGGAAGACGTACGCCCCCGCGTTGATCTGGTCGGTGACGATCTCCTCGGGGGTCTGCGGCTTCTCCAGGAACGCCAGGACCCGGCCCGTGTCGTCGGTGGGGACCAGACCGTAGGCGCGGGGGTCGGTCACCTTGGTGAGGTGCAGGGAGACGTCGGCGCCGGTCGTCTCGTGGGTGTCGACGAGCGCCCCGATGTTCAGGCCGGTGAGGATGTCGCCGTTGAAGATCAGGACGGGGTCGTCGGGACCCGAGTGGAGGCGGGAGGCCACGTTGCGGATGGCGCCGCCCGTGCCGAGGGGCTCCTCCTCCGTCACGTACTCGAGGTGCAGCCCCAGCGACGAGCCGTCGCCGAAGTACGGTTCGAACACCTCGGCGAGGTAGGAGGTGGCGAGGACGATGTGTTCGACGCCCGCCGCTCTCGCTCTCGCCAACTGATGTGTGAGGAAGGGGACCCCGGCCGCCCGGACCATGGGCTTCGGTGTGTGCACCGTGAGCGGACGCAGCCGCGTGCCCTTGCCGCCGACCAGGAGGATCGCTTCTGTCACCTGTCGTCTCTGCTTCCTGCCGGGACCGGCCGAAATGTCCTTTGGCCGGCCAGTGTATGCAGATCGTCGCGCGACGCCTTCGACGGCCCGGTGGCGTGTGTCGGTTCCGCTCCATGTCCCCCGACGGCGGTGAACGCGGGTCCCCTCCCGGCGTCAACGGCCCTGATAGCGGGCCGCGGTCGAGCGGGCCGTGCCGAGCTTGCTGTAGAGCCGGCGGCCCGGGCACTCCGTGGCGAAACCGTCACGATGGCCGGAGATCACGTTCAGTCGTACGTTCTTCCCTTTTCGGTAGAGATTGCCACCCCCGGAGGTGAGATATGTCTTGCCTTGCGGATCGGCCGCGTAGAGACCGAGTTTCCAGGCCGTCAGGCGGGCGATGGCGTCGAGCACCGCCGCCGGCGGCTTCGCCGAGCCGAAGCTGCCGAGGACGGCGATCCCCATGCTGTTGGTGTTGAAACCGAGGGTGTGGGCGCCCAGCACGGGTTTCGCCACACCGCCGGCCCTGCCCTCGTAGATGGTTCCGCACTTGTCGACGAGGAAGTTGTAGCCGATGTCGCGCCAGCCCATGCTCCGGACGTGGTAGCGGTAGATACCGCGGATGACGGAGGCCGCCTGGGAGCACTGGTACCCGTTGCCCGACACGGTGTGGTGCACGAAGGCCGCCTTGACCTTCTTCGTGTAGACGAACCCCCTCTCGCGCAGCTTCTCGTCGGCGCCCCAGCCGCGCCGGGTGACGATGCGCGGGCGCGGGCCGATGTAGGGGTTGGCGCGTTGACGGGGCGTCAACGCGACGCCGGAGAGCGTCCGCAGTTCGCCCTCGGTGGCGGCCTTGGTCAGGGCCGGGATCTCGGTGGCGCCGCGGCCCTGGGCGCGGTTCGGGGGCGGGTCGCCGGGATCGACGAGTTCCAGGCGCAGCCCCGAGGGCAGCGGGCCCTCGGCCGTGCCGGTACGGGCGCCGCGGGCCGTCCCGCCCGTACGGTGCCGCCTCTCGGCGCGGACGCGCACGTCCACACCGTCGGATTCCCCGACCCACAAGGGGGCGGTGGAGCCGCGGACCCGACCGGAGGCGCGCTCGGCGGCGCCGGGGTCGGCCGCGTCGTCGTTGTGGGTCTCCAGGTCCCGCCAGCCGCTCCAGGCGCCGTCGCGGGTGGAGCGGGTGCGGACCTGGACCCGGCCGTGGAGCGGGGTGTCGGGGTCGTCCCAGACCACTCCGACGAGGGCGAAGTGCCGTACGTCGTCGCGGGTCAGGCCCTGTTCGGCGGTGGCCGGGCCCCGGGCGCGGGCACGGGCGACGGGGACGAGGGCGAGTGACTGGGTACTGCCGGGGACGGCGGCGTCGGGGGCGTTCGGCAGGGCCGCCGGCCGCGCGGATCTCGCGCCGGGCGGCGACGCCGGGCTCGTCGGGGCGGCGGTCGCGGGCGGGGCGAGCGGGAGGACCAGGGCGGCCGCGCAGCTGACGCCGATCGAGGAGGCGATCGTAGAAGCAAGGAATCCACGCATGCCCCTGATCTTGAACATAGTCAGACATATATGTCTATTGCGGAACTGACGGTTCGTCGGCTCCCGTTCGTCCGAACCGGTGGCGCCTCGCCTGGGTGCGCGGGCGGGTGCGCGCGTACCCTTGCGCGGGTGAACGCCAGTGATCGCACCCCTGCCGACCTGCTGTCTTCCGCGCTCGCCGCGGATCCCGCACGCCCCTTGGTGACCTTCTACGACGACGCCACGGGTGAGCGGGTCGAACTGTCCGTGGCCACCTTCGCCAATTGGGTGGCCAAGACCGCGAACCTCCTCCAGGGCGACCTCGGCGCCGGGCCCGGCGACCGGGTGGCGCTGCTGCTGCCGGCGCACTGGCAGACCGCCGTGTGGCTGCTGGCGTGCGCGTCGGTCGGGGTGCTTGCGGACGTGGACGGGAACGCGGCGGCGGCCGCCGTGGTGGTGAGCGGGCCGGATTCCCTTCAGGCGGCTCGGGCCTGCAAGGGGGAGCGGGTCGCGCTCGCGCTGCGGCCGCTGGGCGGGCGGTTCCCGCAGGTGCCGGACGGCTTCGTCGACTACGCCGTCGAGGCGCCGAGCCAGGGGGACCGGTTCGTGGCGTTCGCCCCGGTGGTTCCCGAGGAGCCCGCGCTGATCGTGGCCGGGCGGGAGTTCAGCGGGGCGGAGGTCGTGGAGCGGGCGCGGGAGGAGGCGACGGGGCTGGGGCTGACCGGGCCGGGGTCGCGGATCCTGTCCGGGCTGCCCTACGACACCTGGGAGGGCCTCAACGCCGGGCTGTACGGGCCGCTCGCCGTAGGCGGGTCCGTGGTGCTGTGCCGGCACCTTCAGGAGCTGGACGCCGAGGGACTGGCCCGGCGGATCGAGAGCGAGCGGGTCTCCGTCACCCGAACGGTGCACTAACGCCCGCCCCCCTCTCCCCCTGCGGGTCATGGTCGTAGGAGCCACACGTCCGTACGCCATGAGGGGTGGGCCCGCGCGTGAACGACAGCGTCAGCTCCCGTGGTCCCGGTGCCGGGTCGTCGGCCACGGGCAAGGGGCTGGTACGGCGGCGCCGGCGCAGGTGGGTCCGGGCCGGCGGGCTCGGTGTCGCGGTGGTCGTCGTCGCCGCGGTCGGGGTCGGATGGGGCGTCTATCTCAAGCTGGACGGGAACATCACCGCCGACGAGGCCGCCGCCGCCGAGCTCGCCCGGTTCGAGAAGGAGCGGCCCACGTCGCTCGTCAAGGACGCGCAGAACATCCTGGTGATCGGTTCGGACTCGCGCTCCGGGGACGGCAACGCCCGCTACGGGCGCGACTCGGGGACCGAGCGGTCGGACACGACGATCCTGCTGCATCTGTCGGCGGGGCGTCACACGGTCACCGCCGTGTCGCTGCCGCGGGATCTGATGGTGGACGTCCCGGCCTGTCTGCGGCCCGACGGGACGCGCTCCGAGCCGGCGTTCACGATGTTCAACTCCGCGTTCGAGACGGGGGGTTCGGCCTGCACGATCCGGACCGTGGAGCAGCTGACGGACGTGCGGATCGACCATCACGTCGTCGTCGACTTCCACGGGTTCAAGGAGATGGTCGACGCCGTCGACGGGGTGCGCGTCTGCCTGAAGGAGCCCATCGACGACCGCGACGCCAAGCTGCGGCTGCCCGCGGGGCGGGTGACGCTCGACGGGGAGCAGGCCCTGGGCTATGTGCGGGCGCGCAAGTCGCTGGGCGACGGGAGCGACACGGACCGGATGGACCGTCAGCAGCGGTTCCTGGGCGCGCTCGTCAACAAGGTGCGCGGCAACGACGTACTGCTGAATCCGGTGAAGCTGTATCCCGTGCTGGACGCGGCCACCTCGTCACTGACCGCCGACCCGGGTCTGGCGAGCCTGCGGGGCCTGTACGACCTCGTGCGGGGGCTGCGTGACATCCCCACGAAACGGGTGCAATTCCTCACGGTTCCGCGGGAGTCGTATGTGTACGACGCCAACCGCGACCAGCTGGTGGAGCCGGAGGCGCGGAAGCTGTTCGACCGGCTGCGCGCGGACCAGCCGGTGAAGGTGGCCCGGGCGACCCCGGGGAATTCCGGCGCAAAGAGCGGCAATTCGGATTCGGCCGAGGGGCCTTACGGCTACGGCGCGTACGGAATCGGCGACGGAAAGTCCGGAGCAATGGGGGCGGATGAGCCGTCGAACGGGGTTTCGCCCGCACCGACGTTCCGGGGAAACACCGCGGCAGAAGACACCTGCAAGTAAAGGGATTGTCAAATCGTCGCACTTATGTCCGAGAAAAAGGACGAATTGGCCCCCGTCGGGGCGTGGAATTTCCCACCGCCGTCATTGGGTGCCGAACAGGGCGGATAGTGTGAGCGATCCGGTGCCCTCGGCCGTATGGGCTTGTGCACTGTGAGACCGAGACCCGAGCGCCTTGAGGGGGGACAGGCGCCGCGCCCCGACGGAGGAATCGGACAACCGTGGACGCGACAGGCCGTGGGCGGGCGGACGACATCGATCCCGCAGACCAGTGGGTGCTCAATCCGACCACCGGCGAATACGAACTGCGACTGAGCCCTTCCGCACCGCAGTCGGCGGTACCCGGTCCGCGCAGATCCGCCCCGCGGGACGCGGGGGCCGGCGTGCGCAGCCGTACGGTCACGCCCGACCGGCTGCCCGGCCGTGAGGTCCCGGGTCCGCGCCGGCGCCGTGGCGCGCCCGAGGAGCCGTTGCCCGGGCGGCGCGGACGCCGGCCGGTGAAGAAGAAGGGCAGGGGCAAGAAGATCCTGCTGTGGACCGGCGGGACGATGGCCTTCGTCCTGGTCGGCACGGCCGGCGCCGCCTACCTCTACATCGAGCACCTGAACGGCAACATCACATCCGTCTCCGACGACGGCGCGAGCACCGGCGGCTTCAGCAAGGGCAAGGCGATCAACATCCTGCTGATCGGCACCGACAAGCGCACCGGCAAGGGCAACAACAAGTACGGCGACGCGGGCAGCGTCGGCCACGCGGACACGACGATCCTGCTGCACGTCTCCAAGGACCGCTCGAACGCGACCGCGCTCAGCATCCCCCGTGACCTGATCACCGACGTCCCGGACTGTCCGACCACCCTGGCCGACGGCACCCAGAAGGTCATCGGCGGCACCAGCGAAGTCCGCTTCAACACCAGCCTCGGCCAGGACGACCGTACGCCGAGCTGTGTCGCGCGCACCGTCACGGAACTGACGGGCATCACGCCCGACAACTTCATGGTCGCCGACTTCAACGCGGTCAAGACGCTCACCACCGCGGTCGGCGGCGTCGACGTGTGCCTGGGCAAGGACATCGACGACCCCAAGTCGCACCTGAACCTGAAGAAGGGCATGCGGCACATCGAGGGCGAGACCGCGCTCGCGTTCGTGCGCACCCGGCACGCGGTCGGCTTCGGCGGCGACCTGAGCCGGATCACGCTGCAGCAGCAGTTCCTCAGCGCCCTGATGCGCAAGCTGAAGTCGAACGACACGCTCACCAACCCGGCGAAGATGATCAAGGTCGCCGAGGCGGGAACCAAGGCGCTGACCGTCGACGACAACCTCAAGAGCATCGGCAAGCTGAAGGACCTCGGTCTGGAACTCGGCAAGCTCAACCCGAAGAACCTGACGTTCACCACCGTGCCGGTGGTCGACAACCCGGCGGAGAAGGTGAAGGCGACCGTCGTCCTCAACCAGGCGCCGGCCCAGCAGGTCTTCCAGATGATCAAGAACGATGTGTCGTTCACCGCGGTCAAGGCGCAGCAGAAGAAGGAGGCCGCCGCGGTGGCCGCCCGCCTGAAGGGCCCCAAGTCGGCCGCCTCCGCGGTCCGGGTACGGATCCTCAACGGCGGTGCCGACTCCGGCAGCGCCCAGGCGGAGCTGAACTACCTGCAGAACGAGGCCGGTGTGCTGAAGTCGTCGAACGACGGCAACGCGGACGCCGTGCTGGCGAAGACGACGCTGGAGTACGGTCCGGACCAGGCCGACCAGGCACGCCGCCTGGCCGACATCATGGGCCTGTCGGGCGCGGCGATGAAGCCGGGCAAGAGCGTGCTCAACGACCAGGGACTGCCGACGATCACACTGACCCTGGGCAAGGACTTCAAGGGAGCCGGGGTGAAGCTGAACGCCTCCTCGGGGACGGCACCGGCGGGGGTCCAGAAGTCCACGGCCGACAAGGTCGAGTGCGCCAAGTGACCTGAGGGGCCTGTCGTGCGTCTAACAGGACGCACGACAGGCCCGTTTCATGGCGCAAGGGTGGGGAGGACGGGGAATGACGCAGAGCAGTGTGCGCGCGGAGGGGACGCGAGGGGGCGTCCGGCGCGGTGCGCAGGATCACGCGGTCGCGCGGGAGGACGGCTCCGGCAGATCGGGGGACGGGCCAGGGTCGGGGCACCGGCGGCGGGAGCCGCGGCGGCGCGGGCGCCGGGTGCTGAGATGGTCGGCGACCACGCTGGCGGTGCTGATACTCGGGACGGCCGGCGCCGGATACCTGTACTACGAGCACCTCAACGGCAACATCCACAAGGGCGAGCGCAGCAGCGGCGACGCCAAGGCGCAGAAGAGCAGGGCCAACGCGGCCGGCCAGACGCCGTTGAACATCCTGCTGATCGGCTCCGACAGCCGTAACTCCGACGAGAACGTGAAACTCGGCGGCGCCAGGTACGACCGGGGCAGCCCGCCCCTCGGCGACGTGCAGATGCTGATCCACCTGTCCGCGGACCGCAAGAGCGCCGCGATGGTGAGCATCCCCCGCGACACCCGGGTCGACATCCCCAAGTGCACCGACCCCAAGACCGGCAAGGTCTACCCGGCGACCAACACCATCATCAACGAGTCGCTGGCCCGCGGCGGCGCCGGCTGCACGCTGGCCACCTGGGAGAACCTCACCGGGGTCTACATCGACCACTGGATCACGATCGACTTCTCGGGCGTGGTGCAGATGGCGGACGCCATCGGCGGCGTCGACGTCTGTGTGCGGCAGAGCGTGTGGGACCGGCCGACGGCCGCGGTGCCCGGCGGCTCCGGGCTGAAGCTGACGGCCGGCACGCACAAGGTCAAGGGCAAGCAGGCGCTGCAGTGGCTGCGCACCCGGCACGCCTGGGGCAGCGACCCGCTGCGGGCCAAGGCCCAGCACATGTACCTGAACTCGATGATCCGCACGCTCAAGGGCCAGAACGTCTTCACCGACACCGGGCGGCTGATGGACCTGGCCGAGTCGGCCACGAAGTCCCTGACGGTCTCCGAGGAGATCGGCACCCCCAAGAAGCTCTACGACCTGGGCATGCAGCTGAAGTCGGTGCCGACGGACCGCATCACGAGCCTGACGATGCCGAACGTCGAGGACCCGCAGAACAAGGACCACCTCGTGCCCGACGGCGCCAACGCCGACAAGATGTGGCAGATGCTCCGCGACGACGTGCCCTTCGACAAGCACGGCAAGGCGTCGGGCGCGAAGAAGACCACCGCCGAGGCCACCAAGGCCCCCTCGGCGCCGGACGACCAGATCGGCGTCACCGTCCAGAACGCCACCGCCACGTCCACGCTCGGCCCGGTGTCCGGACGCGCCGGCACCATCGCGCAGGCGCTGGTGCAGAAAGGCTTCACCAAGGCGTCGAAGGACGTGACGGGCGGCCTGACCGCGCAGCGGACCGTGGTGCGCTACCCGAGCGCCGAACTCCAGGGAGACGCCCAGCGGATCGCCAAGTCCCTCGGTGTTCCGCTGAGTTCGGTGAAGCAGTCCACCGACGTCTCCGGTGTCACGCTCGTCGTGGGCGCCGACTGGCGCGACGGTACGACGTATCCGAAGGCCTCCGCTCCCAGGGCGGGCGACCTGCCGGCGGGCTCGGACGCCATCAACGGCTCGGACAAGGGCCAGTGCATGGACGTCTACGCGCCCTATCGCTGGTAGCAGGGCAACCCAACGGGTCCGTCGTAGGTCTCCTGGACGTACGGCGGGCCCGCCATGGGCGCCCAAACGCGTGGGGAGTACGGGAAATTGGGGCAGAACAGCGTGCGGCGACGCGTGCTCACGTGGTCCGCGGCCACCCTCGCCGCCCTGCTGCTGGGCACGGCCTGCGCCGGCTGGCTCTACTACCGGCACCTCAACGCCAACATCCAGCAGGCCGACCTCAACCTCGGTGACGACAAGGCGCCCGCGCCGACGCCGAACACCGCCGGCCAGACCCCGCTGAACCTGTTGCTCATCGGCTCCGACGCCCGTGACACGAAGGAGAACCAGAAGCTCGGCGGGGCGCGCGAGACCTTCGGCGGCACTCCGCTGGCCGATGTCCAGATGCTGGTGCACCTGTCCGCCGACCGGACCAGCCTGTCGGTCGTCAGCATGCCGCGCGACACCCTCGTACGGATTCCGAAGTGCACCGATCCCGGCAGCGGGAAGGTCCATCCGGCGAGCGAGGGACGGGTGATGACCAACCAGAGCCTCGGGCACGGGGGTCCGGGGTGCACGGTCGCCACCTGGGAGAAGCTCACCGGCATCCACATCGACCACTTCATGATGGTCGACTTCTCCGGCGTGGTCTCCATGGCCGACGCGATCGGCGGGGTGCCCGTGTGCGTGGACGCCGACATCTACTCGCACACCTCCACCGGCCACGGCTCGGGCCTCAAACTCAAGAAGGGCACCACCTCCGTCAAGGGCAAGCAGGCCCTGCAGTGGCTGCGCACCCGCTACGGCTTCGAGGACGGCAGCGATCTCGCCCGGGCCAAGGCGCAGCACATGTACCTCAACTCGATGATCCGCGAGCTGCGCGCCAAGGCCACCCTGGGCAACCCGGGCAAGCTCCGCACGCTCGCCGAGCGGGCCACCGAGTCGCTCACCGTCGACCCGGGCCTGGACACCGTGAAGAAGCTCTACGACCTCGCCGACGAGCTGCGGCGGGTCAAGCCCGAGCGCATCACCATGACCACCATGCCCAACCGGTACGTCGGTGCCCGCGTGGAGCCCACCGAGGAGGCCCGGCAGCTGTTCCGGCTGGTGCGCGAGGACATCGCGCTGGACGGCAAGGACAAGAAGAAGACCACCAGGCCGGCCGCCACCGCCCGACCGGCCCACGCGGACGACAAGATCGCCGTACAGGTGCGCAACGGCACCCGCGGCGCCACCGAGGCCGCCGTTCCCGGCCGGGCGCGGACGGTCGCCGAACTGCTCGCCGGCAAGGGCTTCGACGAGGCCGTGGCGGACTCCTCGGCGCCGCTGAGGGAGGACATCACCGTCGTCCGCTACCCGAGCGCCGACCTGAAGGGCGACGCCCAGCGGGTCGCGGCGGCCCTCGGCGTCCCCACCGCCCAGGTGAAGAAGTCCACGGACGTCGACGGGGTCACCGTGGTCGTCGGCGCGGACTGGCGGTCGGGTACGACATACACGGCCGCGGACGACGACGACAGCACGCCGAGTTCGGCGAGCGCCCTGAACGGCGCGGACACCACGGCCTGCATGCACGTCGACCCGGACTACACCTGGTAGTCCGGGTCGAATTCAGGCCCCGCCGAGCTCAGTTGGAGGTGAGCACCGCGGGGCGCCGGGAGGCGATGACCTTCCTCGCGAGGGACTTGGGGCTGGTCAGAAAGCCCCAGCCCCAGGACATGTGCATGGTCGCGAGGGCGACGGGGATCTGCAGCCGGGCCTTCAGCGGCAGGCCCCGGCCGGCCGGGACGGAGCCGAGGACGATCGCCGCGAGGTAGCCGCCGGGAATCAGCAGAGCCCAGGGGGTGACCAGCGCGCCCACCACGAGGCCCGCCGCGATGGCGAGCAGCGCCGTCGGCGGGGCGAGGTAGCGCAGGTTGATGGAGCCCTCGTGGTAGCGGGCCACGACATGGCGCCAACGGCCGTAGTCCTTGTACTGCTTGGCCAGCGCGCGCACGCTCGGCCGCGGCCGGTACGACACCCTCAGCTCCGGCGAGAACCAGATCAGCCCGCCCGCCTCGCGGATCCGGAAGTTCAGCTCCCAGTCCTGCGCGCGGATGAACTCCTCGTTGTAGCCGCCCTGCCGCTCCAGCGCCTCGCGCCGGAACACACCGAGGTAGACCGTCTCGGCCGGGGCCGCCTCGCCGCCGGTGTGGAAGGCGGCGTTGCCGACACCGATCTTCGAGGTCATCGCGGCGGCCACACCCTGCTCCCAGGCGTTCTCGCCCTCGGCGTGCATGATGCCGCCGACGTTCTGCGCGCCGGTCTCCTCCAGGAGCCGTACGGCGGTGGCGATGTAGTTCGGGGAGAGCATGCCGTGGCCGTCGACGCGGACGACGATCGGGTGCCGGGAGGCCTTGATCGCGGCGTTCAGGGCGGCGGGTGTACGGCCCGTCGGGTTCGGCACGGTGTGGACGCGCTTGTTCGCGTCGGCCGCGGTCTCGGCGACGAGCTGGGCCGCGATCTCGTCCGTGCGGTCCGTGGACGGACCGAGGGCGATCACGACCTCCATCTCGCCGGCGTACTCCTGCGCGAGGATCGCTTCGACGGCCCCGCGCAGATGCCGCTCCTCGTCCAGGACGGGCATGATCACAGACACGGCGGGGAGCCGCACGTCGGAATTGGCGTTCATCGGTGCTCACGTTACCGCGAACGGGGGACAGCTCCGCGCCCCGCCGGGGCGGCGGACCGGGCCACAGATCGTATCGGCCTACGGTGCTCACGATCCCACGTACGGCCGTCGCCCGGAGGTGTTCCCCCTTGCCCACGCAGCCCCGGTCCGCCGCCCCCTCCCGCCCGCAGCGCCCCACCCGGCCGCCCCGCACCCCGCAGCAGCGCGGCGGCAGGCCCCGGCCCCCCGTGCCGCGCAGGAAGCCGCGCTGGGCGATGCGCGCGGTGACGACGCTCTCCGTCGTCGTCCTCGCCTCGGCCGGGATCGGGCACGCGGTGGTCACCAGCCTCGACGCGGACATCACCCGGGTCGACCCCTTCAAGGACATGAAGAACCGTCCGCGCGCCGGCAACGGCATGAACCTCCTGCTGGTCGGCACGGACGGCCGGGACCGGATCACCGAACGCGAGCGGCACCGGTACCACCTGGGCGGGGCGCCCTGCCACTGCACCGACACGATCATGATCGTGCACATCTCGGAGGACCGGGAGCGGGCCAGCGTGGTGAGCCTGCCCCGCGACTCCTACGCCGAGGTGCCGGACTCCGACGGACACGGCACGCATCCCGCCAAGCTCAACGCGGCCTACGCCGAGGGCGGTCCGAACCTGACCGTGCGGACCGTCGAGAACATGACCCATGTGAAGATCGACCACTATCTGGAGGTCGACTTCATCAGCTTCATGAGGACCGTCGACGTGCTCGGCGGAGTGCGGATCTGCACCCCCGCGCCCCTGAAGGACGCCTACACCGGTCTGAACCTGCCCGCCGGCACCCACACCCTCCTGGGCGGCCAGGCGCTGCAGTACGTCCGGGCCCGCCATGTCGACGGCGCCTCCGACCTCGGCCGGATGAAGCGCCAACAGCGCTTCCTGGCCGCGCTGATCGAACGCGCCACGTCCTCCGGGACCCTGCTGAACCCGATGCGGTTCCGCGACGTCACGACCTCCGTGCTGGGCTCGGTCCGCGCCGACAAGGGCTTCGGCACGGACGAACTCCTCGACCTGGGCCGGGCGATGCGCAACTTCTCCCCCTCCTCCTCGGAGTTCACGACCGTCCCCGTCGGCCAGATGGGATACGTCGTCAAGGGCGTCGGCTCGACCGTGAAGTGGGACACCGCGCGGGCCGCGGCCCTCTTCCGCGGCCTCCGCGACGACAAACCCCTCACCGTGCACCGGCCGGCCGCCGCCAAGGTGGTCGAGGTGGAGGTGGCCCCGCAACGGATCCGTGTCCAGGTCGAGAACGGCACCGCCACGGCCGGGCTCGGCAAGCGGGTGGACGGCGCGCTGGCGGGCGCCGGCTTCACCACGACCCGTACGCCCGTGAACGCGGCCGACCGCACGCAGAAGCGGACGGTCGTCGCGTACGACCCCCGCTGGGACCGCTCCGCCCGGTCCCTGGCGGCCGCGCTGCCGGGCAGCGAGCTGCGCGCGGTCAAGGGGCTCGGGCCGACCCTGAAGGTGATCGCGGGGGCGGACTTCACGGCGGTGCGGAAGGTGGGGGCGCAGGATGCGGCACAGGGGCGGTTCGAGGCGGTGACCGGGGATCAGGTGGTGTGCCCGTAGGGCCGTGGGCTGAGGTCGTGACTCTGGGCGTAACTCCAGTCGTAACTCCAATGGCGGCGTGACGGAATGTGTTCGACCGTTCCGTGTGCGGCGAAGAATACGGATTGAGTGCGTCCGCCCGATGGCGCCCGGGTCGGGGAGGGCGTAGGACGGGAGGCACACGGGGCCCGCCCCGGGCCCCTCTCCCTCCCAGGAGGAGCCATGACCCAGACCGGACCCATGAGCGCCATGAGCAAGGAGATGCAGGACTGCGTCGAGGCGTGCATGTCCTGCCACAGCATGTGCGAGGAGACCATGAGTTCCTGCATGCAGATGGGCGGGCAGGCGCAGATGCAGGTCATGCGCGCGCTGATCGACTGCTCCGAGATGACCCGCATGTGCGCGGACATGATGATGCGCCGCTCCCCCATGGCGGCCGAGATGTGCGCGATGTGCGCCAGGGCCTGTGACATGTGCGCCGAGGCGTGTATGGCCATGCCCGACGATCCGCAGATGATGCGATGTGCCGAGGCGTGTCGCCGCTGCGCCGAGATGTGCCGCGCGATGGCGGGCGCCACCATGTGACGACGCCGACGCCGACGCCGTTACGTCGGACACGTTGAGCACGTTGGGCACCCCTCTCGCCAGGGGTGCCCAACGCGGCCCACCGGTGGGTGGGTCGGCGGCTGCGGGGCAGATGTGGATCAGGTGAACAGGGGCTGCAGGGCCTGTTCCAGGTCTGCCGGCTCGTGGAAGTGGACCGTGTGCATGCCCAGGGCCTCGGCCGCTGCCACGTTCTCCTCGCTGTCGTCTATGAACAGACAGCGGTCGGGGCTGGTGCCGGCGAGGTCGGCGGCCAGGCGGTAGATGAGCGGGTCCGGCTTGGCGAGGCCTACGCGGGCGCTGTTGACGACGTGGTCGGCGAGATCGGCCAGGCCGAGGGAGGCGAGGTCGGACTCCAGTTCCAGGGCCGCGTTGGAGACGAGGACCAGGGGGACGCGGATCCGGGCCCGGCGCAGCAGGGCGACCACCTCCTCGTCCGCGTGGAAGGGGGACTCCAGGAGCGCCCGGGCCAGGTCGTACGCCGCCTGCGGCTCGGGGACCAGACCGGCGAGGCCGTCCGCCACCGCCTCCGCCCATTCCTGCGAGGTGATCTCGCCGAGCAGCAGGGGAAGGTCCATGCCGGGGGCGAAGGCGATCTTCTTCGTCGTGCCCTCGGCTATGCCCGCGGCTCGCTCCAGCGCCTCCAGGCGGGCTGAGTCGAAGGTGCGGACCACGTTGTCCACGTCGCACAGAACCGCCCCGAAGGGCGGTCTGGCGTTGTTGTTGTCAGTCACTCGAGACCGTGACCTTCTGGTCGCTGTTGAGCTCGTCCACCAGGGTCTTCACCTTCGCCTTGTCCCAGACGAGGTTGCCGCCGACCGAGCCGGAGATCGGCATGTTCATCGACGTGCCGTCGCCGCCGTTGACGCCCTTCATCGCCCAGAACATGGACGCCAGGTCCCACAGGCTCATGCCCTTGTCGACGGTGAGGGAGTCCAGGCCGGCGCCCATCGTCGGGTAGAGCTTGAAGGGGTTCAGGACCGTCGACGGGGTGGCCACCTGGTGGGCCAGCGCGGAGAGGAACTTCTGCTGGTTCTTGGTGCGCTGCAGGTCGCTCGCGGCGAAGGCGTGCCGGGTGCGGACGAAGGCCAGCGCCTGCTCGCCGTTCAGCGTCTGCTTGCCCGCCTTGAAGTCGGCGCCCGAGTACTTGTCCTTGAAGCCCTTGTCGATGTCGATGGTCACGCCGCCGACCGCGTCCACGATGTTCGCGAAGCCGGCGAAGCCGATCTCCACGTAGTGGTCGATGTGCAGGCCCATGTTGGCCTCGACCGTGCGGACGAGCAGCGTCGGGCCGTCCTCCGCATAGGCGGCGTTGAGCTTGGTCTGCCGGCCGGTGGCGGGGTAGAGCTTGCCGGACGTCGACCCCTTGTACGAGGGGATCGTCACGTTCGAGTCGCGGGGCAGGGAGATCAGCACGTCGTCGCCGTTGTCAGCGACGTGCAGGATCATCATCGAGTCGGTCCGCTTGCCCTCGGCGGAGCCGGTGTGCAGCTTCTTCTTCTGCTCGGCGGACAGGCCGGCGCGGCTGTCGGAGCCGACGATCAGGTAGTTGGTGCCGTCGCCCGACGCGGGCCGGTCGACGACCTTGGACAGGTCGACGTCCCGGTGCAGCTTGGAGTCGGCCCAGAAGTAGGTGGCGACGGACGTCACGACCAGCACGGTGACCAGGGTGATCGCCGTCCACTTGATACGGCGCCGCCAGTTCGGCCGCGGCCGGACCGCGCCGGGGCCTGCGGGACCGCCCGGTCCGCCGCCGCCCGGCGACCCGTAGACGTGGCCGGTGTTGTAGCCGCTGTCGTACCCGTCATAACCGGCGTCGTCACCGTATCCCTGGCCGCCCTGGTACGAGGGCTGCTGGGGCACGCCGCCGCCGTACGGAGGCGCGGACGGGCCGGAGCCCCCGTACGCGTCCGAGGCGGGCCGGCGGACCTGCCGCATCACGCGGGCAGGGTCGGGCTGTGCGCTCGCGCTGCCGCGTCCGTAGCGGTTGCCGCGGTTGTCGTCGGACCATGCCTCGGGCCAATCATTCATGGGGCTTAGTGTGCCGGTGCTGGCCAGGTCCTTTACAAGGGTCGTAGGAAAATCAGGGCACCGCTGTTGCGAACCCAACACAAAGTCCGCAGATGTCACGTCGGCATAAGGTGGAGGCCATGACAGACCAGGCTGGCGTTGCGGAAACGGGCAGCGCGGACATTCCGGGCAAGCCCACCTCGGCGTCGCGGACCACGCTCAGCCACATCATGACGCACAACGACACCAACCTGTTGGGCACCGTGCACGGCGGGGTGATCATGAAGTTGGTGGACGACGCCGCGGGAGCCGTGGCCGGCCGGCACAGCGGGGGGCCCGCCGTCACCGCGTCGATGGACGAGATGGCGTTCCTGGAGCCGGTCCGGGTGGGTGACCTGGTGCATGTGAAGGCGCAGGTCAACTGGACCGGGCGGACCTCCATGGAGGTCGGGGTCCGGGTCCTCGCCGAGCGCTGGAACGAGTCCACCCCGCCCACCCAGGTGGGCTCCGCCTACCTCGTCTTCGCCGCGGTCGACGCCGACGGCAGGCCCCGCCGGGTGCCGCCGGTGCTCCCGGAGACGGAGAAGGACAGGCGCCGCTACCAGGAGGCCCAGATCCGCCGCACCCACCGCCTGGCCAGGCGCCGGGAGATCATGGAGCTGCGGGAGAAGCGGGCGGCGGAGGGCCTGGACGACTGAGCCCGGACGCACGACGGCCCCCGACGGGACGCCGGGGGCCGTCGTGCGTGGGTGTTACGGCAGGTTGCGGGCCATGACGATCCGCTGGACCTGGTTCGTGCCCTCGTAGATCTGCGTGATCTTCGCGTCGCGCATCATGCGCTCGACCGGGTAGTCGCGGGTGTAGCCGTACCCGCCCAGCAGCTGCACCGCGTCCGTGGTGACCTCCATCGCCACGTCCGAGGCGAAGCACTTCGCGGCGGCGCCCTGGAAGGTCAGGTCGCGGTCGACGCGCTGCGAGGCGGCCGCGGCCTGGTAGGTGAGGGCGCGGGCCGCCGAGATCTTCATGGCCATGTCGGCGAGCATGAACTGGATGCCCTGGAAGTCGGCGATCGGCTTGCCGAACTGCTTGCGCTCCTGGACGTAGCCCTTGGCGTAGTCGAGGGCGCCCTGGGCGATGCCGAGGGCCTGGGCGGCGATGGTGATACGGGTGTGGTCCAGCGTCTTCATCGCCGTGGCGAAGCCGGTGCCCTCGTCGCCGATCATGCGGTCCGCCGGGATGCGGACGTTGTCCAGGTAGACCTCGCGGGTCGGGGAGCCCTTGATGCCCAGCTTCTTCTCCGGCGCGCCGAAGGAGACGCCCTCGTCGGACTTCTCGACGACGAAGGCCGAGATGCCCTTGGAGCGCTTCTCGGGGTCCGTCACGGCCATCACCGTGTAGTACTCGGACTCGCCGGCGTTGGTGATCCAGCGCTTCACGCCGTTGAGCACGTAGTGGTCGCCGTCGCGTACGGCCTTCGTCTTCATGCCGGCCGCGTCGGAGCCCGCGTCCGGCTCGGAGAGGCAGTAGGAGAACATGCCGTCGCCCTTGGCGAGCGGGGTCATGTACTTCTTCTTCAGCTCCTCGGAGCCGGAGAGGATGACGGGCAGGGAACCCAGCTTGTTCACGGCCGGGATCAGGGAGGAGGAGGCGCAGACGCGGGCCACCTCCTCGATCACGATGACCGTGGCCAGCGCGTCCGCGCCAGCGCCGCCGTACTCCTCGGGTACGTGCACGGCGTGCAGGTCGTTCGCGACCAGGGCCTCGAGGGCCTCGCGCGGGAAGCGGGCCTCCTCGTCCACCGCGGCGGCGTACGGCGCGATCTTCGCCTCGGCCAGGGAGCGGATGGCGTCGCGGAGCATGTCGTGCTCCTCGGACGGGCGGTACAGGTCGAAGTCAGCCGATCCGGCCAAGGTGTCTCACGCTCCAAAGAAACTGCGCTTGCCGACGCTAATTACCGTTAAGTAACTCAAATTTTAGGGGGCGGCCCACGGGAGTGATACGTGAGCTTGGCGACAGCGGGAAAGTTGCCCGCTGAAGGCCTGTGGCATGCCCCGGATATGCTCGGGCAGCGCAGCGAACCACGTCCCCACTGGAGCCCCCATGAGCCTCAAGATCACCGTGATCGGCACCGGCTACCTCGGCGCCACCCACGCCGCGGCCATGGCCGAGCTGGGGTTCGAGGTGCTGGGGCTGGACGTCGTGCCCGAGAAGATCGAGAAGTTGGAGCGCGGCGAGGCCCCGATGTACGAGCCGGGGCTGGAGGAGCTGCTGCGCCGGCATGTCGCCGGGATCGAGGGATCGACGGGGCGGCTGCGCTTCACCATGGACTGGGCCGAGGTGGGGGCCTTCGGCGACGTGCACTTCCTGTGCATCAACACCCCGCAGCGGCACGGCGAGTACGCGGCGGACATGTCGTACGTCGAGTCCGCCTTCGCCTCCCTCGCCCCGCATCTGACCCGGCCCGCCCTGGTCGTCGGCAAGTCGACCGTGCCCGTCGGGTCGGCCGACCGGCTAGCCCGCTTCCTGGCCGAGAACGCCCCCGCCGGCGAGAACGCCGAGCTCGCCTGGAACCCGGAGTTCCTGCGCGAGGGCTTCGCGGTGGACGACACCCTGCACCCCGACCGGATCGTGGTCGGCGTACGCAGCGAGCGGGCCGAGAAGCTGCTGCGGGAGGTGTACGCGACCCCGCTCGTCGAGGGCACGCCGTTCGTGGTGACGGACTATCCGACCGCGGAGCTGGTGAAGACCTCCGCGAACTCCTTCCTGGCCACCAAGATCTCCTTCATCAACGCGATGGCGGAGATGTGCGAGGCCTCCGGCGGCGACGTCGCCAAGCTCGCCGAGGCGATCGGGTACGACGACCGGATCGGCCGGAAGTTCCTGCGGGCCGGCATCGGCTTCGGCGGCGGCTGTCTGCCCAAGGACATCCGGGCGTTCATGGCGCGGGCGGGTGAGCTGGGCGCCGACCAGGCGCTGACCTTCCTGCGCGAGATCGACTCGATCAACATGCGGCAGCGCGGGCAGATGGTGGAGCTGGCCCGGCAGGTGCTGGGCGGCGGACCGTTCCTGGGCAAGCGGGTGGCGGTGCTCGGCGCGACCTTCAAGCCCGACTCGGACGACGTGCGCGACTCCCCCGCGCTGAACGTGGCCGGCCAGATACACCTGCAGGGCGGCCAGGTCACGGTGTACGACCCGAAGGGCATGGACAACGCCCGCAGGGTCTTCCCGACCCTCGGCTACGCGGACACGGCGCTGGAGGCGGTGCGCGGCGCCGACGTCGTCCTGCATCTGACGGAGTGGCGGGAGTTCCGCGAGCTGGACCCGGCGGCCCTCGGCGAGGTCGTGGCGGCGCGTGTCGTACTCGACGGCCGCAACGCCCTGGACCCGGCACTGTGGCGGAAGGCCGGCTGGACGTACCGGGCCATGGGTCGCCCCACGGCGTGAGAGAGCCGAGGGGCACGGCTGAAAGCGCCCGGGGGCGAACGAACGATCAATAGGCGACGCCGGTTCGGCCGAGGCTCAGTCGGCCGAACCGGCGTCTTGTTGCATTCTGCACCACCGGCCTGTGCGGCGGCCGGGGAATGGGTGCGGGACTACTTGGCGCGGTACCGCCGCATCTTCGCCCGCGCCCCGCACACCTGCATCGAGCACCAGCGGCCGCGCCCGGCCGGGCTGCGGTCGTAGTACGCCCAGTGGCAGGTCTCGCTCTCGCAGGCCTTCAGGCGGGTCCAGGTGCCGTCGACGAGGGACTGGGCGACGGCGGCGGCGACCCGGGAGCGGAGCGGGCCGGCGTCGGCGGGGGCGAGGGCGGCGGAGCCGTCCGCCGGGTCGACCCTCACCCGCAGCGGCGCGGACGCCAGCAGGTCGTCCAGGGGTGTGACCGGCGCGTGCGGCGGGTGGCCGGCGTGGGCGAGCAGCGTGGCGCGCAGGGACTCGCGCAGTTCGCGCCCGGCGGGGACCTCGTCCGGGGTCAGGCCGAACGGCGCGCGACCGTCCACCGTGTCGAGCGCGTCCGCCCCCGACTCGATGTCCAGCGTGTTCACCAGGGCCTCCACCAGGGCCAGGCTTCCCGGTGCGGCCGATCTGTCACTCACCCTTGCGACGTTACCGCCAATGCGGCAGCATGCAGTAACCGTTACTGGAAGAGTCCTTCTACAGGTAACAGGAGGAAGTCATGGCTCTCGCCAAGCTGGGCGCCGTCGTCCTGGACTGTCCCGATCCGCGAGCGCTCGCCGGGTTCTACGCCGAGATCCTGGGCGGCACGGTCGAGGGAGAAGGAGAGTGGGTGGACCTGAAGGTGCCCGGCGGTCAGCCGCTGGCCTTCCAGGCCGCCGAGGGATTCGTACCGCCCCAGTGGCCCTCGCCCGAAAAGTCGCAGCAGTTCCATCTGGACCTGGTCGTCGACGACCTCGACGCCGCCGAGCAGGGGGTGCTGGCGCTGGGTGCGAAGCCCCTGGCCCAGGAGGGCGGCAGCAGCTTCCGGGTTTACGCCGACCCGGCCGGGCACCCGTTCTGCCTCTGTGCCTGCTGAACCCCGCCTGCTGAACTCCGTGCCGAACCAGGAGGAACCTTCGTGACCGTGGCCCGCTTGCGTTCCGTAGTGCTCGACTGCCCCGACCCGCGCGCGCTCGCCGACTTCTACGCCCAGGTCGTCGGCGGCACCCCTCGGGCGGAGGACGACGAGTGGGTCGTCCTCCAGGTGCCGGACGGGCCGCGGCTCGCCTTCCAGCGGGCGGAGGGGTTCACCCCGCCCGAGTGGCCGCGCGCGGACCGCAACTCACAGCAGTTCCACCTCGACTTCGACGCCGGGTCGACGTGGGAGGAGATCGACGCGGCGCACGAGAAGGTGCTGGCGCTCGGGGCGCGGCCGCTGGACCTGGAGGACCGGGAGAAGAAGGACTTCCAGGTGTACGCCGACCCGGCGGGGCATCCCTTCTGCCTCTGCCGGATCGAGCACCCGTAGGCCCGCGGGGACGGTTACCCGTCCAGGTCGGCGATCTTCGCCGTCGACGGCTCGCGGCGCTGCTGGGCGGCGCGGGCCGTGAAGTCGGCGGTGCGCAGCACCCGCTGGGCGTTACCCCAGGTCAGCAGGGCCAGGTCGGGCTCGGACCAGCCGCGGTGCAGGAGTTCGGCGACGAGGTGCGGGTAGCAGGAGGCGTCGCCGAGGTCCTGCGGGTGCGCGGTGCCGGCGTCGTAGGTGCCGGACAGGGCGACGCACTCCGGGCCCGCGACCTCGCGGACGTGGTCGAGATGGTCGGCGACGTCACGGACGAACGGGCCGGTCTGCTCGGCCGTCAGCGGCACCATGCACAGGCCCTTGACGGCGCCCAGCTCGGCGAGCAGGTCGTCGGGGAGGTTCGCGGGGTGGGGGCGCAGGGCGCGGGCGGCTGAGCGGGTGAAGACGACCGGCGCCTTGGAGACCGCGAAGACACGGCGGATGGTGTCGGCGGACGCGCCGGAGAGGTCGGCGAGGACGCCGAGCCGGTTCATCTCCCGCACGACCTCCTCGCCGAACCGGGTCAACCCGGCCCCGCTCGCCCAGCTGGCGCCGGACAGGGTGAGCGCGCGCAGGCCGAGGGCGTGCAGGGAGCGCAGGATGCCGAGGGAGTCGCCGAGGGCCGCCGCCCCGGCGGGGCCCAGCAGGACCGCGACGCGGCCGCAGTTGCGGGCGTCGCTGACCTGCCCGGCGGCGTACGCCAGGCGCAGGCCCTCGGGGTGGGCGCGCGCCACGGTCTTCACCAGGTCCAGCTGCTCCAGGGTCGCCCCTACGGCCCGGTCCCCGGCGAGACCCTCCGGCAGGTGCAGCGACCAGAACAGTGCGCCGACGTGTCCCTCGCGCATCCGGGGCACGTCCGTGTCGACGGAACTCTCGCCGAGCTCCAGGTCGTACCAGGGCAGGTGTCTGAGGGCCCAGGGCAGCCCGCTGTAGCCGTCGGCGACGGGATGGGCGGCGAGGATGGCGTGGGCGCGCTCCAGCGGCGCATCGTCCGGGTCGGAGACGGGCGTGTAGGGCTCGGCCGCGAAGGAGTCCGGCAGTCCGTCGAGCGTGCCGACCTCGGCGGCGGCGTGCAGTTCGTCCTGGAGGTCTGCCATGGCGGGCTCCGTACGTCGTGATCGGCGGCGAGATCAGCAGTACGGTCACCGTCGCACGGCATCCGGGGGCGTTCCTGGTGGGCGGAGCGTTCGGAGTACACCGGCCGCTCGAAGACGAGCCCGCGCTCAGTCGTAGTGAAAGCGAGCCTTGAGGATCTTCACTTCCTTCTCGTCCGCCCGGTACACCAGCCGGTGCTCGTCGTCGATCCGGCGGGACCAGTAGCCGGACAGGTCGCCCTTGAGAGGCTCGGGTTTTCCGATACCGGCGAAGGGCTCCTCGCTGGGTCCGAGGCAAGTCCTCCCAGCCGTCGGGGTCGCAATGAACCCTCTGATGTCGGCCGACGACTACGAGTCCTGGCTGGAGACGATCTACCTCCTGAGTTCAGGACGGCGTCGCCGCCCTTCGAGCTGATGCGCACGGGGACGTGATCATCGTTGACCCGTTTGATCAAGGGGGAACAGATCCCGACGTGCCTCACTGGCGCTGATGGTCATGACGACCACCCTTTGGTATCGAATGTCAGCCGTCCAGTTCCTCGATCGTGGCGTTCGACGGCCCCCGGGTGGCCTGCAGACCGCGCGCCACGTCCTCCGCGGCGCCCAGCACGCGTACCGCGTTCTGCCAGGTCAGCTTGGCGAGATCCGAGGGCGACCACCCTCGCGCCAGCAGCTCCGCGATGAGGTTGGGGTAGCCGGAGACGTCGTTCAGGCCGTCGGGGGTGAAGGCCGTGCCGTCGTAGTCGCCGCCGATCCCGAGGTGGTCGACGCCGGCGACCTCGCGCATGTGGTCGAGGTGGTCGGCGACGGTCGCCACGGTGGCGACCGGGCGCGGGTTGCGCTCCTCGAAGGCGCGATGCAGCTTCATCGCCTCCTCGCCGGTGTCGAGGTGGTGGAAGCCGTGGGAGCGCAGGTTCTCGTCGGCCGCGGCGGTCCAGTCCACGGCCGCCTGCAGCACGAACTTCGGCACGAACGTCACCATCGCGACGCCCCCGTTGCCCGGGAGGCGTTCGAGGACGTCGTCCGGGATGTTGCGGGGGTGGTCGCAGACGGCCCGGGAGGAGGAGTGCGAGAAGATCACCGGCGCGCTGGTGGCGTCCAGCGCGTCCCGCATGGTCGTCGCCGCCACGTGCGAGAGGTCGACGAGCATGCCGAGCCGGTTCATCTCCCGCACGACCGCACGGCCGAAGGCGGTCAGGCCGCCGGCCCTGGGCTCGTCGGTCGCCGAGTCCGCCCAGTCGTTGTTGTCGTTGTGGGTGAGCGTCAGGTAGCGGACGCCCAGCGCGTGCAGCCCGCGCAGGGTGCCGAGCGAGTTGGCGATCGAGTGCCCGCCCTCGGCGCCCATGAGGGAGGCGATACGGCCCTCGGCGCGGGCCGCCTCCATGTCCGCGGCCGTCAGCGCGGGCGCCAGATCCGCCGGATACCGCGCCAGCAGCTGCCGTACGCAGTCGATCTGCTCCAGCGTCGCGGGCACCGCGTCCGGCAGGTCCGAGCGCACGTACACCGACCAGTACTGCGCCCCGACCCCGCCCTCGCGCAGCCGCGGGAGGTCGGTGTGCAGGTGCGCGTTCTGGTGTACGGCGATGTCGCGGGCGGCGAGGTCGTAGCGGACCTGCTCACGCAGCGCGTAGGGCAGGTCGTTGTGACCGTCGACGACCGGGAACTCGCGCAGGATTTCCCGGGCCTCGTCCAGGAAGCTCACGGCCGTCACTTCCCGAAGCCGAAGCCGCCGCCGTTGCCCTCGACCTTGGCGCGCAGCCGCTTGCCCTTCTCGGTGGCCTGGTCGTTGAGATCCTGCTGGAAGTCCCGCATCCGCTGCAGCAGGTCCTCGTCGTGCGCGGCGAGGATCCTGGCCGCCAGCAGACCGGCGTTACGGGCTCCGGCGACGGACACCGTGGCCACCGGGACACCGGCCGGCATCTGCACGATGGAGAGCAGGGAGTCCATGCCGTCCAGGTACTTCAGCGGCACGGGGACGCCGATCACCGGCAGCGGGGTGACGGAGGCGAGCATGCCGGGCAGATGGGCGGCGCCGCCCGCACCCGCGATGATCACCTTCAGCCCCCGCTCGGCCGCCTGCTCGCCGTAGGTGACCATCTCGCGCGGCATCCGGTGCGCGGAGACGACGTCGACCTCGTACTCGATCTCGAACTCGTCGAGTGCCTTGGCGGCGGCCTCCATGACGGGCCAGTCGCTGTCCGACCCCATGACGATGCCTACAACGGGGCTCATTCGGTGATCGTGCCTCTCAGGTAACCGGCTGCGTGACGTGCGCGTTCGAGGACGTCGTCCAGGTCGTCGCCGTAGGTGTTGACGTGGCCCACCTTGCGGCCGGGCTTCACGTCCTTGCCATACATGTGGATCTTCAGCTGGGGGTCGCGGGCCATGCAGTGCAGGTACGCGGAGTACATGTCCGGGTAGTCGCCGCCGAGGACGTTGACCATGACCGTCCACTTCGCGCGGGGGCGCGGGTCGCCTAGGGGGAGGTCGAGGACGGCGCGGACGTGGTTGGCGAACTGGGAGGTGATCGCGCCGTCCTGGGACCAGTGGCCCGAGTTGTGCGGGCGCATGGCCAGTTCGTTGACGAGGATGCGGCCGTCGCGGGTCTGGAACAGCTCGACGGCGAGGTGGCCGACGACGCCCAGCTCCTTGGCGATGGTCAGCGCCATCTCCTCGGCCCGCAGGGCCAGGGTCTCGTCGAGGTCGGGGGCCGGGGCGATGACCGTGTCGCACACGCCGTTGACCTGCTGGGACTCCACGACGGGGTAGGCGACCGCCTGGCCGTGCGGGGAGCGGACCACGTTCGCGGCGAGCTCGCGGACGTAGTCGACCTTCTCCTCGGCTAGGACCGGGACGCCGGCGCGGAAGGGGTCCTCGGCCTCCTCCGCGCTGTCCACGACCCACACGCCCTTGCCGTCGTAGCCGCCGCGGACGGTCTTGAGCACGACCGGGAATCCGCCCGCCCGTCGCCCGCCACCGCCCTTGCCGGAGGGCACTTCGTGCCCGCCCCTCTCGAGCTCCGCGGCGAAGGCGGCCACGTCGGCCGGGTCGCTCACGATCCGGTGCCGGGGGCAGGGGATGCCGAGTGCGTCGAGCCGTGCGCGCATCACGCCCTTGTCCTGGGCGTGCACCAGCGCGTCGGGGCCGGGGCGCACGGGGATGCCGTCCGCCTCCAGGGCCCGGAGGTGCTCGGTGGGTACGTGTTCGTGATCGAAGGTGATCACGTCGCAGCCCTGCGCGAAGGCGCGGAGCGTGTCGAGGTCGCGATAGTCGCCCACGACGACATCGCCGACGACCTGCGCCGCGGAATCCTGAGGGGTGTCACTGAGGAGCTTGAACCTGATGCCCAGCGGGATGCCCGCCTCGTGCGTCATACGCGCGAGCTGACCCCCGCCGACCATGCCGACTACCGGGAACGTCACGCCCCTAGGGTATCGGCCGTGCGGCCGCGACCGGTTTCCGGTCGAAATCTTGCCCTCTTACCGGGCTCTTCCCGGACTTTTCATCCTCTTCCCGCTCTCTTCCCAAGCTGTTTCCGACCCGTGAACTCATCCACGGGAGATTGAGAGGCTGGGTGGTTAGCATGGCTTGAGTTGGCGAGAACAGCCGAGAGCGCCGAGAACGACGACGCAACGACCCGGATGGGGGCCTTCAGGACCATGGAACAAGGTTCCTCAGGGCTGCGAAGGCTCGTACAGGAGATCGCCAAGTTCGGTGCGGTGGGTGCCCTCGGTACCGTCGTGAACTTCGGCGTCTCCAACCTGCTGTGGCATCTGACCACGCTGCAGGCGGTGCGCGCGAACGTGATCGCCACGGTGGTCGCCATCGGCGTCAACTATCTCGGCTTCCGGTACTTCACCTACCGTGACCGCGACAAGGGCGCCCGAACCAAGGAACTCACGCTGTTCCTGGTGTTCAGCCTGGTCGGCCTGGTGATCGAGAACGGTGTGCTGTACGCCGCGATCTACGGCTTCGGCTGGGACAGCTCGCTGCAGCGCAACATCTTCAAGGTGGTCGGCATCGGCCTGGGCACGCTGTTCCGGTTCTGGTCCTACCGCACCTGGGTCTTCAAGGCCCTGCCGGTCGCGGACGCGGAGGCGCTGCTGGAGGCCGAGGCGATGAAGCGCTCACTGAGCCCAAAGGCGGAACAGCGCGTCAGCTGACACCCACCCCGGCCAACACCCTGCCGCTCCGGCCCCCGGCACCCCGCGCACTGATGGTCCTCCTTACCTATTCGGCACCCCGCCGGTCCGGCACCCGGCCGCCCGACACCTCGCCCATCCGGCGCCCCCGCCCGCGTGGCCCATTCGGTTGAACCGGCACGGCCGGGTACTCGCTTCCAGCGGAGAACCGGAACCCGCGCGTCGAGCGCGGGCCCCGGTCTCATGTCTGGGACGACCCCGCTGCACTGGGCAGCCCGCCCGCCTGTGCCCCCCATCCGAAACCCCGCCCGTCTGGCCCGGCCCGCTCGATACCCCGCCCGGTCGGCGCCCGGCCGCCCCACACCTCGCCCATTCGGCACGCGGCACTCCGCCCGCGCGATGCCCCGCGATTCCAGTCCCAGCCCCTTCGGCGCCCGACCCGCCTGACGCCTGCCCATTCGACGCCCGGCAGCCCGCCCGCCTGATGCCCGCCCATCCGAAACCCCGCCCGTCCGGCGCCCGACCCGCCCCGCACCCGATCCGCCCGAAACCCGGCTCACCTGACACCCGGACCGCCCGGCACCCGGACCGTCCGACACGCGCCCCATTCGGCACCGGGCCCGCTCGGCCCCTACCCAGCCGGCCCCAGCCCGCCCAACACCCGGTCCGTCTGACGCCCGGTCCGCCGGGACCCTTGCCCTTCGGCGCCCGATCCAACCAGCCCCGGCTCACCTGACGCCCGCGCGGTCCCGGCTCGCCTGATGCCCGGTGCGGCCGAGGTCTCGCTCACCTGACCGTCGGCTCCTCGTCCTCCGGCTGGGGGCGCTTCAGTGGGGGGGTGCGGGAGAGGAACAGGCCGAACACCGGCGGCTTCGTCTGGAGCATTTCCAGGCGGCCGCCGTCCGCCTCCGCCAGGTCGCGGGCCACCGCGAGCCCGATGCCCGTGGAGTTGCGGCCGCTGATGGTCCGCTCGAAGATCCGCGCCCCGAGGTCGGCCGGCACGCCGGGTCCCTCGTCGGTGACCTCCACGACGGCCTGGTTGCCGGTGACGCGGGTGCGCAGCGCCACCGTGCCGCCGCCGTGCATGAGCGAGTTCTCGATCAGCGCCGCCAGCACCTGGGCGACAGCGCCCGGGGTCCCCACGGCCTGCAGATGCCGCTTGCCGGAGCTGACGATGGCCCGCCCCGCACTGCGGTAGGCGGGCCGCCACTCGGCGAGCTGCTGCTGGATGACCTCGTCCAGGTCGAAGGAGACGGCGTTGCCGGCGCGCGGGTCACGGGAGTTGGTGAGGAGACGTTCCACCACGTCCGTCAGCCGCTCCACCTGGGTGAGCGCCACGTTGGCCTCCTCCTTCACGGTGTCCGGGTCATCCGTGAGGGTGATCTCCTCCAGCCGCATCGACAGCGCGGTCAGCGGCGTACGGAGCTGGTGGGAGGCGTCGGCGGCCAGCCGTCGCTCGGCGGTGAGCATCCGGGCGATGCGCTCGGCGGAGGAGTCCAGCACATCGGCGACCCGGTCCAGCTCGGGGACGCCGTACCGCTTGTGGCGGGGCCGCGGGTCGCCGGAGCCGAGGCGTTCGGCGGTCTCGGCGAGGTCGGTGAGCGGGGAGGCGAGCCGGTTGGCCTGCCGGATGGCGAGCAGGACGGCGGCCACGACCGCGAGCAGCGCGACCAGGCCGATGACCAGCAGGGTCCGGCCGACCTCGCGGCTGACGGTCGAGCGGGGCTCCTCGATGACGACCGTCTCGCCCTCCTCGCCCTTGGCGTGCCCGCGGATGACCTCGCCCTCGGGCTTGGTGCCGAGGGTGAAGGCGGGCTGCCCGGGGATGTGCACGATGGCGTACCGCTCGCCGGTGACCTGGCTCTTGAGCACGTCCGGACTGACGGTCCTCTTCCCGGTCCCGGCCCCGCTCAGCCGACTGTCCACGATGCTGGCCAGCCGCTGCGCCTCGGAACTCACCCGTTCCTGGGCACTGCTGCTGATGGTCCGCGTCTCGACGATCACCAGGGAGACCCCGAAGACGGCGATGACCACCAGCACGACAGCGAGGGTGGACTGAATCAGACGACGACGCACGGGGCCCTCCGGGCAGCGGTTTTATGCGGACCAGTGTGCCTCGGGGCGACTGTGACGCGCGTAGTCCCTCCAGCTCCTCCCGGCTCTTCCCGGCTCGGAACTAGCTCTTCTCGAAACGGAAGCCGACGCCCCGCACCGTGGCGATGTACCGCGGGTTCGCCGCGTCGTCGCCGAGCTTCTTGCGCAGCCAGGAGATGTGCATGTCGAGCGTCTTCGTCGACGACCACCAGGTGGTGTCCCAGACCTCGCGCATCAGCTGGTCGCGGGTGACGACCCGGCCCGCGTCCCGCACGAGCACCCGCAGCAGGTCGAACTCCTTGGCGGTGAGCTGGAGTTCCTCGTCGCCCATCCAGGCCCGGTGCGACTCGACGTCGATCCGCACCCCGTGCGTGGCGGGCGGCTGCGCCGGCTCGGCCGCGCCGCGCCGCAGCAGGGCCCGCACCCGGGCGAGCAGTTCGGCGAGGCGGAACGGCTTGGTGACGTAGTCGTCGGCGCCCGCGTCGAGGCCGACGACGGTGTCCACCTCGTCGGCCCGCGCGGTCAGGATGAGGATCGGCACGGTGTGGCCTTCGGCGCGCAGCCGGCGGGCGACCTCGAGGCCGTCCATGCCGGGCAGCCCGAGGTCCAGCACGACGAGATCGCAGCCGCCCTGCATTCCGGCGTCCAGTGCCGTCGGGCCGTCCTCGCGGACCTCGACCTCGTAACCTTCCCGGCGCAGGGCGCGGGCCAGCGGCTCCGAGATGGACGCGTCGTCCTCGGCGAGCAGTACACGGGTCATGAGCTGATGGTAGTCCGCTCCTGAGCTGTGCTGGGGTGTGATCGGCACGCGGGGTTCTTACCTTTGACCACTTCGAGGCGAACCTGTGACTACACGGCGGTAGCCCCGTAGGACCTTGGAAAGAGGGTGTACGGTTCCACGATCGCCTGTGATTCGTGTCTCAAGTCCTTCCATATCCGGCAGTGTCCTGCCGTATGGTGAAAGAACGCCTGTAGCACTGCGGGGACCTTTGGCGCACTTGACGCCGAAGGTCTTCTTTGTGTGCGGTAAACCCCCACCAGCAAGGATCAACCATGGCGTCCAGCCTGACGAAGGACTCGGTCCGCCCGGGCACCCCCGGCTCCGGGAAGACCTTCTTCGGCCACCCCCGCGGTCTGGCCACCCTCTTCATGACGGAGATGTGGGAGCGATTCTCCTACTACGGCATGAAGGCCCTGCTCCCGCTGTACCTGGTCGCCCCGGGCGGCCTGCACCTGAGCGCGGCCACCGCGACCGCGATCTACTCGGTGTACCTCTCGCTCGTGTACCTGCTCGCCCTGCCGGGCGGCTGGTTCGCGGACCGGGTCCTGGGCCCCCGCAAGACGGTCGCCGTGGCGGGCGCGGTCATCATGCTCGGCCATCTCACCCTGGCCCTGCCGAACGCCGGCACCTTCTACGCGGGCCTCGGCCTCGTCGCGATCGGCTCCGGTCTGCTGAAGGCCAACATCTCCACGATGGTCGGCCACCTCTACGACGGCCCGGACGACCCGCGCCGCGACGGTGGCTTCACGGTCTTCTACATCGGCATCAACCTGGGCGCCTTCGCCGCGCCGCTGGTCATCGGCACCGTCGGCGAGAACGTCAACTGGCACCTGGGCTTCGCGCTGGCCGCGCTCGGCATGGCGCTGGGTCTGGCCCAGTTCCTGCTCGGCAGCCGGCACCTGGACGCCCGCTCGGACGTCGTGCCCACCCCGATGTCCGCCGCCGAGAAGGCGGCCACCCTGCGCAAGTCGGCGCTGTGGGCGGCCGTGGCGGTCGTCTTCTACGCGGTCGTCGGCTTCTCCGGCCACTACACGCTGAACTGGCTGCTGGTGCCGATCACGCTCGCCGGCCTGATCATCCCGGTGATGGTCATCGCCCGGATCAAGCGGGACCGCGAGCTGGACCGGACCGAGCAGTCGAAGATGAGCGCCTACATCTGGTTCTTCGTCGCCGCCGCCGTCTTCTGGATGATCTACGACCAGGGTGGCTCGACGGTCTCGCTGTTCGCCGAGGCGTCCGCGAAGAACACGGTCCTCGGCTGGGAGTTCCCGGTCTCCTGGTACCAGTCGGTCAACCCCGTCATGATCATGGCGTTCGCGCCGGTCTTCGCCTGGGCGTGGCTGGCGCTCGCCCGGCGCGGCAAGGAGCCGAGCACCGCGGTGAAGTTCGCGATGGGCCTGGTGCTGATCGGGGCGTCGTTCTTCCTGTTCCTGGCGCCGCTGGCGATCGCCGACGGCGGTCACAAGGCGGCCGCGCTGTGGCTGGTCGGCATCTACTTCGTGCAGACCGTCGGTGAGCTGACGCTGTCGCCGGTGGGCCTGTCGGTGACGACGAAGATGGCGCCGGCGAAGTACGCGTCGCAGATGATGGGTGTGTGGTTCCTGGCGGTCACCGCCGGTGACGCGACGACCGGTCTGCTGTCCATCGCCGGGGTGGACCTCAACAAGACGGGGATCGTGACGCTGGAGGCCGTGCTCGCGGTCGTCGCCGGTGCGGCGGTGTGGATGTACCGCAGGAAGGTCCGCGAACTCATGGGCGACGTGCACTGACCGACGTCCCGGCCAAGGGCCCTCCGCACCTCATCGAGGTGCGGAGGGCCTTTCCGTTCTACGGGGTCACCTGGTCCGCCGTCCCGGCATGAACGTGAAGACGCCGGCTCCCAGCAGGACCGCCGTGCCGGCCACCAGTCCGAGCGCCTTCAGGGCGCCGTGGTCACTGGAGCCCGTCGCCGCGAGGCCGCCGCTCGACGAACCGCCGGTCGAGGTGCCTCCGGAGGTGGAGGAACCGCCCGAGGCGCCGCTGGCCTGCTCAGTGGTGTCCAGGGTCAGGGAGACGGCCGTCCTGTCGGGCTTGCAGGTCGTCGTCGTACCCAGGGCGCTGATGGTCAGCACGCCCGGGGAGAGGGTCGAGGAGCCGCTCGCCCCCGGCTTGTAGGTGCCGGTGAGGTCGGGGATCTCGATGGGATCGCCGGTCTTGATGTCCGAGGCGTTGGCCGGGCCCTCCACATGCACGGTGCCCTTGTCCGCGCCGCCCAGGACGACCTCCATCGACGGCTTGACCGAGCCCTTGGGGATGTCGGCCGGGCTGTCCATCACCGACTTCTTGAACTGCACGGTGAGGTCGAAACTGCCGCCGTCCTTCTTGGCGTTGATCTGGATGGGCGAGGTCGCCTTCTTCGTGCCGAGGGGCGACTGGCAGGTGTAGGGGATGTCGACCTCCTTGCCGGTGAAGTCGGTCTGGCCGCCGCCGGTGCCGTCACTGGGGGAGGCCGAGGCGCTCGCCGTGTCGGAGGGGGACGTCGACGGGGAAGAGGACTGCGAGGCCGTGTCCGTCGGGGACGGTGTCGTGCTCGACGTGCCGCCGGCGCCCGGTGACACCTCGATGGTCGCCGCCTTCGGCACGGTCACGGTCGGCGTGCACTTGGTGTCCGTCGACATCGCGTTGACCGTGTACGCGTCCGGCGTCAGCGTCACCTCCCCCGCCGTGGTCAGTTTCAGCGAGCCCGTCATGTCGGACAGCACCATGTCGCCGCCCTTGGGGATCGCCGGGTTCTTCCGCGGCCCCTGCATGGCGATGTCCGCGGTCTGCGCGCCGGCCGCCTTCAGCACGCCCGACGGCTGCACGGAGTCGGCGGGCAGGTCGATGATGTTCGGGTTCTTCGAGGCCGCCTGGACGAACTTCCACACCACGTTCACCGTGTCGCCCACCTTGGCCGTGGCCGGCGCGGTGATCTCGACCTTCGAGGTGCCGTCGACGGGGGTGATGCCGGCCGGCGGGACACAGTGCGTCGCGTACGACACCTCCGCCGCCTGCGCGGTTCCCGCGGCCAGCCCCAGCAGGGCACCCGCGCCGCCGAGCACCAGGGCGGCCCCCGCCGCGCCGAGCCTCCCTCTGCCGGCCGCTGTGACTCTCCTTCGCTGTCTCACGTGGGTCCCTTCCTGGTGGGAGTCGTTGGACTCGTCGGACTGTCGTCGTGCGGTGCGGAGAGCCGACCGGTCGCCGTGCCCGGATCGGAGTCCGGGGTGAACCACGGCAGGGTCGAAGTCGGGGCGGGCTCCGGCCGGGCGGCCCGGTGGGCGGTGAACCTCGGTACGCGCAGGGCCAGTTCGGGCATCCGCAGGCCTCGGTGGCGCAGCCCGCCGGCCCGGCGCGGCCGTACCCGGTCCACGATCGCCATGCCGGCGCGGAAGACCGCGGCCGGCACGACCAGGCAGACCAGGATCCAGAACAGGGTCACGCCCCAGGGCCGGCCGACGCCCCAGGGCTGCTCGGCGAGGACCTTGCCCTCGTACTTCAGCGAGACCGTGTAGTCGCCGTGCGCGCCCGCGGTCAGCTCCACGGGCAGCTCGATCCGCGCCTTCTTGCCGGAGGCGATCGTGCCGCGCCATTCCTGGTCGTCCCACTGCGGGGCGAAGACGCCGTGCGAGGTGCCGACCTGGAAGACGGGGTTCTTGATCGGTGACGTGCCCGCGTTGCCGACGGTGAAGACCAGCGTGCGGGTGGCCGGCGCGCCGAACCAGGTGAGCAGACCGCTGGAGCCGTCCAGCCGGGTGTCGGTCAGCATCGACAGACGGCCGCCGGTCTGCTCCGCGGGCAGTGGCTCCACCGCGTGCCCGGCCACCTGGAAGGCCGCGTCGGCCTGCGCCTTGGCGCCCTCCACGGTCGCCACGTGCACCACGCACGGGCACGGCACCGGCGGTTCGGACACCGGCATCTTCTTGCCGAAGCCGCCCTTGCCGTCGGTGGTGACGGCCCTTCCGTCGGCGTTGGCGCAGGAGTTGGTGCCGCCGACGACGCCTCGCGCGGGCGTGGCCTGTCCGCAGACCAGCATCATCAGCAGCGCGTGCGGCCGCCAGCCGCTGCCGCTGACGGTGATCGAACCGCCGGCGCCGGCCTGGGACGTGGAGACCTTCACGGTGGGGCCCTCGGCCGTCGCCGTGCCCGCCGTCAGCGGCAGCAGGAGCAGCGCGAGCACCGCCACCAGCGCCGTGGTCCGCAGCTTGCCGTTCACGTCACCGCTCCCGTCAACTCGACTTCCGTCCGCGGGGGTTCCGGCTCGAGGTCGGTCGTACGCCGCCTGCGACGCCGTACGAGAAGCAGCGCGCCGCCCGCCGCCAGCGCCGCCGCGGTCCCGGTCACCGCGCCCCAGGGCACGAACCGCGCCGACCCGCTCGCCGTGTCGTGCGCGCCGCCCGCCGCGGTCACCGTCAGCCGCACGTCCACCGCGTCCAGTACGGGCCGGTCGCGCCAGGGCTCGGTGAGCCGCAGGCGGTGGCCCGGCGCGAGGTGTACCGGCAGGGTGCGCGGGGCCCGGTCCAGGACCGTGCCGAGGACTCCGTCGGCGTGCACGGCGAGGCGCGGGACGAGGGTGGTCGTGCCTCGGTTGACCAGGTCGTACGTGATGCGGTCGGGGTGCACCGAGACGTGCTCGACGGTCAGCGCGAACAGCGGCGGTCCGCCCACGCGAAGGTGCAGCGGCACGGAGCGGGAGCGTCCGGCGGTGTCGCGGGCGACGATCTCGCCGGTGCCGTCGCCGCGGGCGCTCACCGTGAAGGGCACGTCGGCGCGGGTGCGGGCCGGCACCCTGACCCGGCTCGCCGCGAAGGTGACCGCCGCGCCGGTGCCGCTCAACCGTACGGTGACCGCCCGCCCGCCCCGGTTCACCACGGACACGGTGTCCTGCAGCACGGCCCCGGGGGCGCCCTCGGCGTAGAAGGCGGGCCGCCCGCCCCCGGCGGGCACGAGCGACCAGCCGTCGGCGGCGAGGGCCGGGGGCGCGGCGACCATCACCAGTAGCAGGGACACGAACAGGGCACGTGCGGCGGACGACATCCGGCGGCTCCAGCAGTCGTACTCGGTGCGGTCGTACGGCGGTTCAGCGACGGGCCGTCTGGTTCCTCCGGGTGATCCACAGCGCGCCCGCCGCACCGGCGAGGAGCACGGTGCCGCCGAGGGTGCCCAGGGCGATCGCGGAGTCGTCGGGACCGGTCTGCGGGAGCGAACCGCCGGAGTCCGTGCCGGTCGTGCCGGTCCCGCCCGTGGAACCGCCGCCGGCGGCCGTGACGTCGAGGGTCAGCGCGGGCTTGGGGTTGTTGGACGGCTTGCAGGTCGTCTTCGTGCCCAGGGCCGTGATCGTGAGCACGCCCGGGGTGAAGGTGACCTTGCCGGTCTTCTTCGGCGTGTACGTCCCCGTCAGGTCATTGATCTTGATGGGGGTGTTGGCCGGTATGGCGGCCGCGTTGGGGGGCCCGGTGACGGTCACGGTGCCGCTGTCGGCGCCGCCCACCGTGATGAGGGCGCTCGGGTTGACCGCTCCCTTGCCCAGCTCCACCGGGCTGGAGGAGACGCCCTTCTGCCAGGACATGGTCAGCTTGTACCCGCTGCCGCTCTTGACGCTCTTGATGTCGATGGGCGAGACGGCGCTCTTGGGCCCGATCGGCGTCTGGCACTGGTAGTTGACGTCCACGACCTCGGCTCGGGCCAGGGGGGCGGCGAGCAGCACCGCCGAGCCGGCCAGGGCCGCGACGGACGCGAACGCGGCGGTTCGATTCCGGTACGACACGGTTTCCGCTCCCTCTTCGAGTTCCTGACGGCACATCAGATGGGCCGTCAAGGTACGCCCGGGCTCGTGAGGAGGGAAGAGAAGGTACGCGCCGGAGTTGTGGGGATCCGGCGCGTGGGAAAGGGGGTTCGAGTGGAGACCCACCCCCGGGGGGCTAACCCTCGGTAACCCCAGGGCGGGGCACCTGTGGGGGCGGCGGCTGTCTCGGCTCGCGGGGGCGGGCCACTGACTACGCGGGTGCGCCCAGCTCCGCCCAGACCGTCTTGCCGGCCACTCCCGGGGTCCGTACGACCCCCCAGTCCAGGCACAGCCGCTGCACGATGAACATGCCGTGGCCGCCGGGGCGGCCCGCGCGGTGCGGGGTGCGGGGGGACGGCTGGCCGGTGCCCTTGTCCGCGACCTCCAGACGGATCACCTTGTTGTCACAGGCCAGGCGCAGCTCGTCCGGGCCCTCGGCGTGCAGACAGGCGTTGGTGACCAGCTCGGAGACGACGAGCAGCACGTCCTCGGCGGCGGCCCGCCGGTCGGCCGTGTCGGCGGGCAGCCAGCCCCAGGCGTACAGCGCCTGGCGGGTGAAGTCACGGGCGAGCGGGACGACCCCGCTCTCGCCGTCGAAGTTCAGCCTGCGGACCTGGCGCCCCCCGGGCGGCGCGGCCGGCGCCGACGAGGCGGCGGCGTCCCCTCCGGACACCCCGGCCGCCGGCCCGTCCCCACCGGACGTCCCGGAAGCGCCGCTGGGCTCCGGGCCGCGGTCGCCCGGCGAGTAGGGCCGGGTGGTGCTCATCAGCGCTTCACCTCACCGATTCACCAGTTCACAATTCAAAAGTCTGTACGCAGCTCACCGGCGGTCGCGCCGAAGTGCGCGCCGACGGGTCCAGGATGTCTCCTGCCCGACCGAACCGGCAGAACACCCCCTGATTCGGCACGGAAGGCGTGACGCCCGGAAAGTGCCGGTCACCGAGGGGTGAGCGGGGCACACCGCCGGCCGGGCGGCCGGTTTTGGGCCCCACTCAGCCGGCTTCGCCGGAAAGGGCGGCCTCGAGGGTGTCATGGACGCTGAAGACCGCGTCCGCCCCGGTGATCTCGAAGACCCGGGCCACCACCGGCAGCATCGCGGCCAGGTGCACCCCGCCCCCGGCGGCCTCCGCCTTCAGGCGGGCCCCGAGCAGCACGTTGAGCCCGGTGGAGTCACAGAACTCCAGCCGTGAACAGTCCACGACCAGCCGACTGAATCCCTTGTCGAGGCAGTCCTCGAGCGGCTCACGCAACAAATCGGCCGTATGGTGATCCAACTCACCGGCCGGGGTCACGACGGCACTGGAGCCCTCTTCCCTGACCTCCACCAGTAGCCGGCCAGACTGTGCGCTGCCGACCGTCCCGCGGTCCATGCCGTCTCTCTCTCCCGACGTCGAGGCTGCTGACTGACGCCCTCGAACACTACGCCTTCTCCACACTCTCCGACACCCGAACAACCACCCGCAAACGGACATAACCGCACGTAGCGCACTTGCGGCGGGTGTCGTAAAGCGGGTAGGGCTAGTAGAGATACGTAACCGACACGGCCGGCTTTGGAGGCGCCGCACACCGCAGTGCACGGACTGGCTTCGGCAGCCATATGCCGAGAACGATGGAGGACATCATGTCACCCCGGCTCGACGCATCGCATACCCAGCAGGCGACGTCGGCACCCCCTCCGGAACATCTGGATCCCATCGAGACCATCCATCACGATGACAGCGGCGAGGACCTGCTCGCCGGTCTTCCGGAGATTCCCCCCTACGACGAGGTGGGGCCCGTCGACGCACGAGCCCTGTCCAAGACCCTCTTCGAGCGGCTGGAGTCCCTCGAGGAAGGGACGTACGAATACTCGTACGTCCGCAACACCCTGGTCGAGCTCAACCTCGCGCTCGTCAAGTTCGCCGCCTCCCGCTTCCGCTCCCGCAGCGAGCCGATGGAGGACATCATCCAGGTCGGCACCATCGGCCTGATCAAAGCCATCGACCGCTTCGAACTCTCACGCGGCGTGGAGTTCCCGACTTTCGCGATGCCAACCATCGTCGGCGAGATCAAGCGTTTCTTCCGCGACACCTCGTGGTCCGTGCGCGTCCCGCGCCGGCTTCAGGAGCTGCGGCTCGACCTGGCGAAGGCCGGCGACGAGCTGGCCCAGAAGCTGGACCGGGCGCCCACCGTGGCGGAGCTGGCCGAGCGGCTGGGTCTGACCCGGGACGAGGTCGTGGAGGGCATGGCCGCCTCCAACGCGTACACCGCCTCCTCGCTGGACGCCCAGCCGGAGGAGGACGACGCCGAGGGCGCGCTCGCCGACCGGATCGGCTACGAGGACCACGGGATCGAGGGCATCGAGTACGTCGAGTCGCTCAAGCCGCTGATCGCCGAACTTCCCGCCCGGGACCGGCAGATCCTCTCGCTGCGCTTCGTGGCCGGCCTGACCCAGTCGGAGATAGGGGACGAGCTCGGCATCTCGCAGATGCATGTGTCCCGGCTGCTGTCGCGGACGCTGGTGCGGTTGCGCAAGGGGCTGACGATCGAGGAATGAGGGTCCCGCAGGACGGGTGAGTCCGGGACCCGAAGCCGCCTTCGTGAGTGCGGTGCGCCGACGGGTGCGCCGCACCAGGCGTTTCTCCGGTTACCCCCAGGAACCCCTTTCCGGAGGTTCCCTTCCACCACTATGGTCACCCCCCAAACTGGCCGGTTAGTCAGGACCGGCACGCGTGGCGAGGGGCCGAGGAGGCGGTGGATGGCTCGGGCCGGCGGGACCGACAAGGATGTCGAGACCGGGGAACTTGCTCATACGGGGGCGTCCGACGCACGGCTGACCGAGCTGCTGCGCGCCGACACCGCGAGCGCCTTCCAGGCGCTGCAGGAGCTGCGCGCCCGGCACCGTCCGCGGGTGCTGCGCTACGCCCGGCTGTGCACCACGAGCGAGTCGGCGGCCCGTCAGCTGGCGGCGCAGGCGTTCACCCTGGCCGCCCGGGAGACGGCCCGCGGCATCGACCCGGGCGGGCCCTGGCGCCACCAACTGCTGCTGCTGACCTCCCGGCTGGCGGCGGCCTGGGCGATGGACGACCGGGCGGGCGGCCTGGACGCCGGGCTCCTGCTGGTCCTCAACACGGCGGGCCCCGGCGGCCCCGTGCCGCCGATGCTGGCCGCCTTCCAGAGCCTGCCGTCCCGGACGCAGGGCCTGGTCTGGTACCGCGTGGTGGAGGAGCAGCCGGCGGCCGCGACGGCGGAGTTCCTCGGCGTCACCCCCGAGGACGTGGCCTACGGCACCGACCCGGCGCTCCAGCAGCTGGCGCAGACGTGCCTGCGGGCCCGGCTGGCGGCCTCCGACGACCCCCAGTGCGCCGACTTCCGCCGGCTGATCGAGGAGTCGGTACGGCCGGACAGCCCCCGCGACAGCGCCGACCTGCACGCCCACATGGCCCACTGCGCCCACTGCACGACCGCCCACGAGGAGCTGTCGGCGCTGCGCGACTCGCCGCGCAGCGCGCTGGCGGAAGGGCTGCTGCCGTGGGCGGGCACGGCGTACGCGACCGACGAGGACGCGCCCCGCCGCCCGGGCTCCCGCGCCGCCTCGCCGCCCTGGCCCCGCTCCCGGCGCTACTTGCTGGCCTCGGCCGCCCTGGGCGTGGCCCTCGCGCCGCTGCTGGTGTTCCTGCTCACCCGCGGTTCGCCCTCGGCGCCCGCCCGGCAGTCGGCGGGGGCGGGGGGCACCCCGACGACCGCGCCGCAGGTCACGGTGACGGCGACGGTCTCGACGACGCCGTCGGCGTCGGCCTCGCCGAGCGCCAAGTCCCCGTCCCCCACGAAGAGTTCCGCGCCGCCTGCGTCACCGAGGCCGACCTCCTCCCCCGCCCACGCCCCGAACGGCACCTACGCCCAGGTCGTGAACGTCTCCACGGGCCGCTGCCTGGACATCCTCGACGGCGAGCTGTCCAACGGCACCGACGTGGTGACGGCACCCTGCACCGGGTCCGCCACCCAGCGCTGGCGGGTCGACACCGCCCGCGGGGTCGTGCAGTCGTACGCCGACTCCGGCTTCTGCCTGGACAGCCGGGGCGACGTGGACAAGGGCGTCGGCATCTGGGAGTGCGACTCCCTCGACGGCGACCACGGCGACAACCTCCGCTTCACCGTCGACTCCGACGGCGTGATCCGCCCGGCCATCGCCATCGAGACGGGCCTCACCCCGGCCGGCGGGGACGGGGTGTCCCTGGCACCGCTGAACGGGGGCGCGGGGCAGCGGTGGCGGGCGGGGGCGTCCTGATCAGTCCGGCCGGGAGTACCGCCGGACGCCCTCGCGCCACACCTCGCTGACCAGCGGCACGCCCGGGCGGTAGGCCAGGTGGACATGGCTCGGGGCGTCGAGGACGAGCAGGTCCGCCCGGGCGCCGGGGGCCAGACGGCCGATGTCGTCCCGGCGCAGGGCCGCAGCGCCGCCCGCCGTGGCCGACCAGACGGCCTCGTCGGGGGTCATGCCCATGTCCCGTACGGCGAGGGCGACACAGAACGGCACGGACGAGGTGAAGGACGAGCCCGGGTTGCAGTCGGTGGAGAGGGCGACCGTGACGCCCGCGTCCAGCAGACGCCGGGCGTCCGGCCACGCGGCGCGCGTGGAGAACTCGGCGCCGGGCAGCAGCGTGGCGACCGTGTCGCCGTTCGCCAGGGCGTCCACGTCCGCGTCGGTGAGGTGGGTGCAGTGGTCGGCGCTGGCCGCGTCCAGTTCGACGGCGAGCTGGACGCCGGGACCGTGGGAGAGCTGGTTGGCGTGGATGCGCGGGGTCAGGCCCCTGGCCCTGCCCGCGGTGAGGATCGCGCGCGCCTGGTCGCCGTCGAAGGCGCCCTTCTCGCAGAAGACGTCGATCCAACGGGCGTACGGGGCACAGGCGTCGAGCATCTCGCCGGTGACCAGGGCGACATAGGCGGCCGGGTCGTCGGCGAAGTCCGGGGAGACGATGTGGGCGCCGAGGTAGGTGACCTCGTCGGTGTGCGCGGCGGCGATGCGCAGGGCACGGGCCTCGTCGGCGACGGTCAGGCCGTAGCCGGACTTGGTCTCGAAGGTGGTGGTGCCCTGGCGGAGGGCCTCGGCGAGGTAGCGGGTGAGGTTGGCCTCCAGCTCCTCGTCCGTGGCGGCCCGGGTGGCGGCGACGGTGGTGCGGATGCCGCCGGCGGTGTAGCTCCGGCCGGACATGCGGGCGTTGAACTCCTGGGTGCGGTCGCCCGCGAAGACCAGGTGGGAGTGCGAGTCCACGAAGCCCGGGATCACCGCCCGGCCGCCGGCGTCGACCCGATTGTCAGTGGCGGGTGCTTTGCTTGACTCACCGGTCCACACGACCCGGTCGCCCTCCATGACGACGGCCGCGTCCTGGACCAGACCGAGAGGGGATCCGTCACCCAGGGAGGGGGAGTTGGTGACCAGCGTGGCGATGTTGGTGATGACGGTGCTGCTGCTCATGGCGTCCTCGTGGGTGGTCGTCAGGCGCGGAGGGCTTCGACCGCCCGCGCGAGTGCTTGCGGCACATCCGGTACGAGGGTGTGCGCCCCGTCGCGTACGACGTGCCGTCCGCCCACGATCGTGTGCCGTACGTCCGCTGCCGTCGCCGCGAATACGGCCGTCTCGGCGCCGAGCCTGGGCAGCGGGCCCGCTGTCCTGACCGAGTCCAGCGCGATCGTCGTGAGGTCGGCGAGCGCGCCCTCCTCGATCGTCCCCGCCTCGTCCCAGCCGAGGGCCGCGTGACCGTCGGCGGAGGCGGCGCGCAGCAGGGCCGCCGCCGTCCAGTGGCCCCGGGCGCGCGTGCGCAGGCGCTCGTTGAGCTCCATCGCGCGTGCCTCTTCGAGCAGGTCGACGACGGCGTGGCTGTCGGAGCCGAGGGAGAGCGGGGAGCCCTGCTTCTGGAGCTCCACGGCCGGGCCGATGCCGTCGGCGAGGTCCCGCTCCGTGGTCGGGCACATGCAGGTGCCGGTGCCGCTGCCGCCGATGAGGGCGATGTCCTCGTCGGTGAGATGGGTGTTGTGGACACCGGTGGTGCGCGGGCCGAGGACTCCGTGGTCGGCGAGCAGCCGGGTCGGTGTGCAGCCGTGGGCGGCCTGGCAGGCGTCGTTCTCGGCGGTCTGCTCGGACAGGTGCACATGGAGCGGCGCCCGCCGCTCCTCGGCCCAGCGCGCCACCGTCGCCAACTGCCCGGCGGGCACGGCCCGTACGGAGTGGACGGAGGCCCCGATCCGTGCGTGATCGCGTTCCTTGAGAAGTGAACAGCGTTCGGCCCAGGCCTCCGCATGGCCGTCGGAGAAGCGCAGCTGGTGGGTGTTGGGCGCCTCGCCGAAGCCGGAGGAGAGGTAGGCGGTGTCGAGGAGGGTGATGCGGATACCGGCCTCGGCTGCGGCCGCGACGAGCGCCTCGCCCATCGCGTTGGGCTCGGCGTAGGGGGTGCCGCCGGGGGCGTGGTGGACGTAGTGGAACTCGCCGACGGCGGTGATGCCGGCCAGGGCCATCTCGGCGTACACGGCGCGCGCGAGGGCGTGGTAGGTCTCCGGGGTCAGCCGGTCGGCGACGGAGTACATGACCTCGCGCCAGGTCCAGAAGGTGCCGGAGCCGACCTGGACGGTGCCGCGCAGGGCCCGGTGGAAGGCGTGCGAGTGGGCGTTGGCGAGTCCGGGGAGGGTCAGTCCGCGCAGGATCTCGGCTCCGGGGGGCGGGCTCGCGACCTCCGTGCGGACGGTGGTGATGCGGCCGCTGTCGATGCCGAGGGCGACGCCCGGCTCGACGTGGGTGTCGAGCCAGGCGTGCTCCAGCCAGTACGTCTGCGTCACGTGCAGGCCAGTCCTTCCAGTACGTCGGCGAGTGCGAGCACCCCGGCCACGCAGTCGTCCTCGGCCGCGTACTCGGCCGGGGAGTGCGAGACGCCGGTGGGGTTGCGCACGAACAGCATGGCGGTCGGGATGCGTCCGGAGAGGATCCCGGCGTCGTGTCCGGCACCGGTACCCAGGACGGGCACCCTCAGGTCCGTGTCCTTGCCGAGGATCCGGGCGAGTTCGTCGCGCAGGGCGTGGTCGAACTCGACGACGGGCGTGAAGGACTCCCGGACGACGTCGAGGTCGATGCCGTGCGCCTCGGCGTAGGAGCGGGCGGCGTTCTCGATGCCGCCGACGACGGTGTCGAGGGTGGCCTGGTCCTCGGCCCGGGAGTCGAGCCAGCCGCGCACCAGGGAGGGGATGGCGTTGACGCCGTTCGGCTCGACCGCGATCTTGCCGAAGGTGGCGACGGCACCGGCGAGTTCCGCCTCGCGCCGGGCGGCGATGACCGTCTCGGCGTACGACAGCATCGGGTCGCGCCGGTCCACCAGCCGTGTCGTACCGGCGTGGTTGGCCTCGCCCCGGAAGTCGAACCGCCAGCGTCCGTGCGGCCAGATGGCGCTGGCGATGCCGACCCGGTCGCCGGACAGGTCCAGCGCGCGGCCTTGCTCGACGTGCAGCTCGACGAACGCGCCGATGCGGCCGAGCCGCTCGGCGTCGGCGCCGATGCCCTCCGGGTCGTACCCGGCGGCCTCCATGGCCCGGGGCAGGCTGATGCCGTCCCCGTCGGTCAGCCGGTGCGCCTGTTCGACGGTGAGCTCCCCGGCGGTGAGCCGGGACCCGACACAGGCCAGCCCGAACCGGGCGCCCTCCTCGTCACCGAAGTTGACGACGGCGAGGGGCCTGGTGAACTCCACTTCCCTGCGGCGGAGTTCGTCCAGGGCGGCGAGGGAGGACACGACCCCGAGAGGTCCGTCGAAGGCGCCGCCGTCGGGCACGGAGTCCAGATGGGAACCGGTGACGACGGCGTCCCCCGCGGTGGGGTCACCGAGCCAGGCCCACTGGTTCCCGTTCCGGTCGACCTCGTACGTGAGCCCGCGCGCCTCGACGTGCGCCCTGAACCACTCCCGGCACTCGAGGTCCGCCCCGCTCCAGGCGAACCGCCGGTAGCCGCGGGACTCGGGGTGCCGCCCGATGGGAAGCAGCTCGCGCCACATCTCCTGGAAGGACTCCGCGCCCGGCGACGAGACCTCGGCGCCCACCGGAGAGTTGCCGCCTTGCTTCACGCCGGGTCACCCTCGCGCATCGGCACCCGCACGCCCCGCTCGTCCGCCACCGACTCGGCGATGTCGTAGCCCGCGTCGACGTGCCGGATGACGCCCATGCCGGGGTCGTTGGTCAGCACGCGGCGGATCTTCTCGCCGCCGAGCTTCGTGCCGTCGGCCACCGTCACCTGGCCGGCGTGGATGGAGCGGCCCATGCCGACGCCGCCGCCGTGGTGGATGGAGACCCAGGACGCACCCGAGGCCACGTTGACCATGGCGTTCAGCAGCGGCCAGTCGGCGATCGCGTCGGAGCCGTCGAGCATGGCCTCGGTCTCCCGGTAGGGGGAGGCGACGGAGCCGCAGTCGAGGTGGTCGCGCCCGATCGCCAGCGGAGCCGCCAGCTCGCCGGAGGCCACCATGTCGTTGAACCGCTCGCCCGCCTTGTCCCGCTCGCCGTAGCCGAGCCAGCAGATGCGCGCGGGCAGGCCCTGGAAGTGGACCCGCTCGCCGGCCATCTTGATCCAGCGGGCCAGGGACTCGTTCTCCGGGAAGAGGTCCAGGATCGCCTTGTCGGTCTTGGCGATGTCGGCCGGGTCGCCGGACAGCGCGGCCCAGCGGAAGGGGCCCTTGCCCTCGCAGAACAGCGGGCGGATGTAGGCGGGGACGAAGCCCGGGAAGGCGAACGCACGCTCGTATCCGGCGAGTTGGGCCTCGCCCCGGATGGAGTTGCCGTAGTCGAAGACCTCGGCGCCGGCGTCCATGAAGCCGACCATGGCCTCGACGTGCCGGGCCATGGACTCGCGGGCCCGGGTCGTGAAGCCGGCCGGGTCCTTGGCCGCCGCGTCCGCCATGTCCTCGAAGTCGGTGCCCAGCGGCAGGTAGGCCAGCGGGTCGTGGGCCGAGGTCTGGTCGGTGACGATGTCGATGGGGGCGCCCATGGCGAGCAGCTGCGGGACGAGCTCGGCCGCGTTGCCGAGGACGCCGATGGACAGCGGACGGCGGGCGTCGCGGGCCTCGGTCGCCAGCTGGAGGGCGTGGTCGAGGGAGTCGGCCCGGACGTCGAGGTAGCGGTGCTCGATGCGGCGGTCGATGGCGCGCGGGTCGCAGTCGATGCAGATGGCGACGCCGTCGTTCATGGTGACCGCGAGGGGCTGGGCGCCGCCCATGCCGCCGAGGCCGGCGGTGAGGGTGATGGTCCCGACGAGGGTGCCGCCGAACTTCTTCGCGGCGACGGCGGCGAAGGTCTCGTAGGTGCCCTGGAGGATGCCCTGGGTGCCGATGTAGATCCAGGAACCGGCGGTCATCTGGCCGTACATGGTCAGGCCCAGGGCCTCCAGGCGGCGGAACTCCTCCCAGTTGGCCCAGTCGCCGACCAGGTTGGAGTTGGCGATGAGGACGCGCGGAGCCCACTCGTGGGTCTGCATCACGCCGACCGGGCGGCCGGACTGGACCAGCATGGTCTCGTCCTGCTTGAGCGTCCTCAGCGTGCGGACCATGGCGTCGAAGGAGCGCCAGTCGCGGGCGGCCTTGCCGGTGCCGCCGTAGACGACGAGCTTGTCCGGGTGTTCGGCGACCTCGGGGTCGAGGTTGTTCTGCAGCATCCGCAGGGCGGCCTCCTGCTGCCATCCCAGGGCGCTCAGTTCCGTACCGCGCGGCGCTCGTACGGGGCGGGGTCCTGACATGGTCTGCCTCCTAGCGGATTGCTCCCGGTGAACTGTTACTGCGGTTATTCACATCCTGACTTCCTGAATAGAACTAGTCAATACCTTCGCGGGCCAGCATCGGCCCGCCGGAGGTGTTTGGCTGGGACCGCACGGACGTGGACGACGGAGAACGGGGGACGACGTGGAGGGCAGGCACGGGGACGAAGTCGGGGCCGGGCGTGCGGCACGGCGGGACGAGGCGGTGCGGGCCGCCGTGGAGCGGGGGCTGCTCGGGCCGGACGCTCCCATCGTCGGCCTGCTGGACGTCGAGGGCATCCGGGAGTCGGCCGCGGAGCTGCGGGCGGCGTTCGACGCGGTCGTGGCGCCCGGCACGCCCGTGCTGCACGCCTTCGCGGTGAAGGCGACCCCGCTGGTGCCGGTGCTGCGGCTGCTGTACGAGGAGGGCCTGGGCGCCGAGGTGGCGAGCCCGGGCGAACTGGCGCTGGCGCGGGCCGCGGGAGTGCCGCCGAGCTTGACGGTCCTGGACTCGCCCGCGAAGACGCCGGCCGAGCTGCGCGAGGCGCTGGCGCTGGGCATCGCCGTCAACGCCGACAACCCGCAGGAGCTCGGCCGCATCGACGCCCTCATGCGGTCCGCCGACAGCCGTTCCCCGCTCGGCATCCGGGTGAACCCGCAGGTCGGCGGCGGGTCGATCGCGGCGACCTCGACCGCGACGGCCACCTCGAAGTTCGGGGTGGCGCTGCGCGACGAAGGGGCGCGGGAGTGGGTGGTGCGCGCGTACGCCGAGCGGCCGTGGCTGACGCGGCTGCACGCGCACACCGGCTCCCAGGGCATCCCGCTGTCGCTGATGGCGCAGGGCGTGGGCGAGGCGTACGCGCTCGCGGAGGAGATCAACCGGCGGCTGGGACGGCGGCAGATCGACACCCTCGACATCGGCGGCGGACTGCCGGTCGACTTCGGTTCGGACGCGGCGACGCCGACGTACGCCCAGTACGCGCGACTGCTGGAGGAGACGGTGCCGGGGCTGTTCGACGGGCGGTACGGGCTGGTGACCGAGTTCGGGCGGTCGCTGCTGGCCAAGCACGGGACGGTGGTGGCCCGCGTCGAGTACGCCAAGAGCGCGGGCGGGCGGCCGGTCGCGGTGACGCACGCGGGCGTGCAGGTGGCGACGCGGACGGTGTACGTACCGGGGTCGTGGCCGCTGCGGATCGCCGCCTACGACGCCAAGGGGCGACCGAAGGAGGGGCCGCAGGTGGTGCAGGACATCGCCGGACCGGCGTGCTTCGCGGGCGACCTGCTGGCCGAGGGGCGGGCGCTGCCGCTGCTGGAGCAGGGGGACTACGCGGCGGCGCTGGACACGGGCGCGTACTACTTCGCGCACCACTACGCGTACAACTCCCTCGCCCGGCCCGCCATTCACGGCTTCGCTCCGGACGGGTCCGGGGGCATCGGTTTCGCGGTCGTGCGCGAGGCGCAGACCCCGGCCGAGATCGTCGCCGAGTCGGGAGGGGCGCACGCCCGCGCGCTCACCACCCTGCGCACCCCGGGCCGCCGTTGACACGCTACGGCGGACATGCAGGTCAACCCGTGTGAAAACAGGGTCAGTCGACCTACCTTAGCCGCCCGCAGCATGTTCCACCGGAAAATGCCCGATCGCTCACCCGTCGCGCACACGTTGCGTAGTTTCGGCGTCACTCAGCCGAACCCCAGGCGGGAGGGGAACCGCGGTGCCCGGAATCGACGAGTGTCTGCTGGAAGCCATGCGACTGCCCGGTGCCCGAGGCGCCGCGCTGATCGACTGGACGAGCGGGCTGGCCCTGGGCACCGTGGGCGAGTCCCCGGGCGGTGACCAGGAGACGGCCGCGGCGGAGGCCGCCGAGATCGCCCGGCTGGCCGCCGAGCAGCACGCCTTCGCACCGGACGACGATCCGGAGGCACCGGCGGCCGCCGACACGGAGCTGCCGGTGGAGGACCTCATCGTCAGCAACCGGGACAGCTATCACGTGCTCAGGTTCGTGGGCTCGTCCTTCGACGGCAGCGTCTTTCTGCACCTGTGGCTGGCGCGCGCGGAGGGCAATCTGGCGCTGGCCCGTATCCGGCTGGGCGAGATGGCGGAACGGCTGGTGCTGGCATGACGGTCGTCCGGACCACCGAACCCCCACGGCTGCCCGTGCGGGACAAGGCGGCCGCCGGCGCGCGGGGCTGGGGCGGGGTCTCGCCGATGCTGACCCGGCTCGCCGCCGAGCGGGCCACCGGTGTCCTGGTCCGCGAGCACGGCACGCTGCACCTCGCCGAGGGCCTGGTCGTCCAGGCCGAGAGCCGGCACGCGCCCGGGCTCGGCGCCCTGCTCACCGCGCACGGCACGCTCGCCCCGGAGGCCTGGCACCAGGCGGTCAACGAGGCCGCCGACCACCACCGCGTCGGCCGCCATCTGGTCGACGCCGGTCATCTCCCGCTCGGCGCCCTGGAGTTGTGCCATCTGGCGGCGCTGTACGACGCGGCGTACTTCGTCCTGGCCCCGAGCAGCACTCCGCCCCGCTTCCGTTACGGGCCCGTCCACTGGCTCGGTTCCGTCCGCCCGGTGCCGGTGGAGGCGCTGGAGCGCGAGACGCTGCGCCGCCGTGACGTCCTGCACCGCATCTGGCCCCACCCCGGCATGGACGGCATCCCGCTGGCCCGGACGCACCTGCCGGGCACGCCCGCGCTCACCCGCCGTCAGCTCGCGGTCCTGGAGCTGGTCGACGGCGTCCGCACGGCCACGGACATAGCGCGCGCGCTGGGCCACCTGGCCTTCCACACCCTGGTGGACGTGCGGCGGCTGACGGCGGCCGGGGTCGTGACCACCGCCGCCCCGGCTCGCGTCCAGCCACCGCCGGGCGGCACCCGCGACGCCTCGGACCGCGGGCAGCCGCCGCCACCCCCCGACCAGCCCCCGACGGGCCACGCCCAACTGCCCGGCCGGGGCCGGCCACCGCAGGGCCGTGGGCAGCCGCACCGGCCGGACCCGGCCGGTGCGGACGGCTACGCACCGCCCGTCCCCGCCGAACCGCTGCCGCCCGATCCCCACATCACCTTGCTGAAGAGGCTCAGAGATGCGCTGGAGGCCCTTTGAGAGGAGTCACCGGATGGCCGCCGACCCCCACATCCTGGACGAGCTGCGCCGGCTGAGGGCCCGGGTCCCGCAGCTCACCGGCGCGCTCGCGACCGGCCCCGACGGAGCCGTCCTCGCCCAGGACACCCCGGGCGTCGACCCCAGGGCCACGGCCGCGCTCACCGTCCAGGCGCACGCGGCCGCATCCGAGCTCGCGGACGCCACGGGCCAGGGGGAGTTCCGCGAGCTGCTGGTGCGCGGCGTGTACGGCTACGCGGCGACCTTCGCGGCGGGCGGCGCCCCCACGGCCGTACTGACCCTGCTCGCCCAGGACCGGGTGAACGTGGGCCGGCTGCTGCTGGAGGGGCGCCGGGCGGCGGCCCGGGTCGCCGAGCTCCTCGACAGCCGTACGGCGGCGGCGAACCGGGCCGCACCGGCCAAGCAGCCGGCCAAACCGGCCGCCAGGACGGCGGCCGCACGAACCAGAACCCCGCGCGCGGCACGCACCACGACCAACGCGCGCACCACCGAATAGTCGACCCGAATGGTCGACACAGTCGAGAAGACAAGGGAACGAGGAATCACAACCATGGCCAACACCGAGACCACGCTGAAAGAGTGCCTCGCCTCCATCGAGGGCGCGACCGGCGTCGCGCTCGTCGACTACACCAGCGGCATGGCGCTCGGCACGCTGGGCGGCGGCAAGACCTTCGACCTGAACGTGGCCGCCGCCGGCAACACCGACGTCGTCCGCGCCAAGATGCGCACGATGGAGCACCTGGGCCTGAAGGGCCAGATCGAGGACATCCTGATCACGCTGTCCGACCAGTACCACCTGATCCGCCTGATCAGCGGCCGGGGCGGCAACGGCCTGTTCATCTACCTGGTCCTGGACGCCAAGCGGGCCAACCTGGCGATGGCCCGCCACCAGCTGCGGAAGATCGAGGAGGACCTGGAGGTCTGACCCTCCCCCGCCGATCCGGCTAGACGAGCGCCGCGGTGCGGCGACGCGCCCCGCCCGGGGCCGCGTCGCCGGCCGCGATGCCCGTGCTGCGGTAGGCCTTGACCGCCTTGCCGGCCGGGCGGCCGCCGTTGCCGGCGAGCCAGTCGACACGGACCCACAGCAGCGCGTCCTCGGCCCGCTCGCGCCGCCCCAGCCAGGCCGCCTTCAGCCGCAGCCCGGTGCCGGCACCGGCGAGCAGCATGCCGCCCGCGGTCGGCACGACGAACGAGGCGGCCAGCGCCACCACGAACGCCAGCAGCAGCCACCAGCGGTGCCCGCGCCGCCAGGTGCGCACACTCACCGCCCGGTCCTGCAGCACGTCGTGCTTGCCGGCGCGGACCGCCGAGCGGGCGAGGGCCACGTAGCGCCTGCGGCGGGTGTACGACATCACGGCCGCCGCGACGAGGAACAGCGCCGCCCCGGCCATCACCCCGATCCGCCGCCCCGTGACGCCCGGCAGCAGCACCCCGACACCGGCCGCGAACACCCCGGCCCACCACAGCGGCGCGGCCCCGGCCCGTACGACGACAGCCACCCGAGCCAGTCCCAGACCTCCGCGTGCCACGTTCCGCCTCCTCGTCGTCCTGGCACAGTCCTGTGGGGCCGAAGGCTAACGAGCGAATCTGAGACGACTGTGAAAACGCGCTCCTACTCCACGAACAGGCCCCGCGCCGCCGCCCGGGCGTCGAACTCCTCCAGGCGGGACTGGGCGTCGGGCAGGTCGTCGCACATGGCCTCCAGCAGCACCCGGCCGAGCAGCATGGGCGCGCAGGCGGTGTCGAAGGCGAGGCCGGTGCCGACGGCGGCGGGCAGCAGGAGGTCGGAGACCTTGGCGACCGGCGCGAAGGCGGAGTCGGCCACGGTCACCACCGTCAGCCCGGCCTCCTTGGCGAAGGCGAGGCTGTCGACCACCTCGCGCGGATGCCGGGGCAGCGCGAAGCACAGCAGGGCGCTCGCTCCGGCCAGCACGGCGGCCTCGATGCGGTCCTGGATCATCGTGCCGCCCTCGTTGAGCAACCGGACGTCCGGGTGGACCTTGGCGGCGAAGTACGCGAAGCCGTAGGCCTGGGAGGCGGCGGCGCGCAGGCCCAGGACGGGGAGGGGACGCGAGGCGGCCAGCAGCCGCCCGGCCCGCTGCACGGGCCGCGGGTCGGCGAGCAGGTCGGCGAGGTGCCTGAGGTTCTCGATCTCGGCCTCGACGGCCTGCTGGTACTCGTTGTAGGAACCGGGCCGGTCCGTCGGCTCGGCGGGCGCGACCTCGCGCAGGTGCTTGCGCAGGGCCGGGTAGCCGTCGAAGCCGAGGGCGACGGCGAAACGCGTCACGGACGGCTGGCTGACCCCGGCCAGTTCGGCCAGCTCCACGCTGGACAGGAACGGCACATCGGCCGCCCGCCGCACCATGCTGTGCGCGATGCGCCGCTGGGTCGGCGTCAGACGGTGCCCCTCGAAGAGCGCCTGCAGTCGCCCCGCGGGACTGTCCGTCACACCCGTCTCCCTCTCCGCGCCCATCACTCGCTCCCCCTCCAGATCTCCGTGAACCGGTCGAGCAGTGCGGCCGCCGCCGTCACGTCGTCCGTGAGCGGCCGGTCGGCCTGGTCCTCCTGCAGTACGGACTCGGCGAGCCGGAACGCTCGGCCCACCGGAAGGTCCGGCTCGGGCCTGAGGTCGCGCTGGCGCAGCGCCCGTACGGCGGCGACGAGTTCGCAGCCGACGACGAGCCGGTACGCGCGGCAGGCGCGCCCGGTCTGACGTGCGGCGAGCGAGGCGAAGCTGGCCTGTTCCTCGACGCCCCGGGAGAGTACAGCGTGCCCGAGCGAGGCGGGAGCGGAGAACGCGCGCAGATCGCCGAGAGCGGCCCCGGCGGCGTACTCGAGGATCATCACACCGGAGGAGGCCGGCTCGTGGTCGGCGAGGAAGGGGCGCAGCCGGGTGTAGGCGGGCTCGTTGAGGGTGGACAGCCGGGAGGTCGACAGACGGGCCACCTGGGTCAGGGCCAGCCGGAAGTGGTCCAGGGCGAGGGCGAGTTGGGCCTGGTAGAAGCCGCCGTGGTGGTAGGCGGCCATGTCCTCGGGCGAGATGAGGGGGTTCTCGGCAGCAGCGTTGATCTCTATCGCCAGCACCTCCTCCAAGGCGTCGGCGGCGTCGTGCGCCGGGCCGTGGATCTGCGGCAGGCAGCGGAAGCCGTAGGGGTCCTGGATCCGGCCGAGCGGCGGGTTGGGCCGGTCGGCGGCGCCGATCAGCTCCCGCATCCGCGCGGCGACCCGGGCGCTCCCCCGGTGCGGGCGGGCGGCGTGCACGGGGGCGGCGTACGCCTCGTGCGAGCCGTCGACGGCGAGCAGCGACAACGCGGCGACGACCTGGGTCGCCTCGATCAGCCCGCGCAGTTCGTACAGGGCGAGCGCCGACTGCCCGAGGGTGAGGGCGTTACTGCTGATGAAGGCCAACGCGTCGTTGTTGTCGAGGGGTTGGGCCTCGGGAGCGCCGCCCACCCTGGACCCGGGAGCGGCGGCCGCACCGGCCCCCGGAACACCGGCCACCTCGGCCCCCGGAGCAGCACCCACATGGGACCCCGGACCGCCCGCCGCACCGGACCCCGGAGCACCAGCCACACCGGCCCCTGGACCGCCCGCCGAACCGGCCCCCAGAACGCCCGCCGCACCGGACCCTGGAGCACCAGCCACACCGGCCCCCAGAACGCCTGCCGAACCCAACCCCGGACTGTCGGCCGCGCCCGACCCCAGACCGCCCGCCGAACCCAACCCCGGACTGTCGGCCGCGCCCGACCCCAGACCGCCCGCCGCACCCGACCCCAGACCGCCCGCCGCACCCGACCCCGGAATGCCAGCCGCACCGGCCCCCAGAACGCCTGCCGAACCGGCCCCCAGAGCACCGGCCGCACCCGACCCCAGAGCGCCCGCCGCACCCGCCCCCGGAACGCCGGCCGCACCGGACCCCGGAGCACCGGCCGCACCCGACCCCGGAATGCCAGCCGCGCCCGACCCCAGAGCGCCCGCCGCACCCGACCCCAGAGCGCCCGCCGCCCCCGACCCCGGAACGCCGGCCGCACCGCCCACGGGGGCGCCCGGCTCCCGCCACGGATGCTCTCCCGCGAGCGCCAGTCCGACCTGTGCCAGGGCCGCGATGTCCCCGGTGCCGACCGAGCCGAACTCGTTGACGACCGGGTGGACCCCGTTCTCCAGCGCCTCGCACAGCGCCGTCACCACCGTCGGGCGCAGGCCCGCCCCGCCGGCGAGCAGCTGGTTGGCCCGTACGGCGAGCATGGCGCGCACCTGCCGGGAGGGCAGTTCGTCGCCGATCGCGCCGGCGTGGCTGCGCAGCAGCCTCAGGCCGTGTTCGGCGGCCGCCTCGGTGGGCACGTCCTCGTTCCGGTTGGCGCCGACGCCGGTCGAGCGGCCGTAGACGCGACCGGTCGCGGCGATCTGCCGGGCCGCGTCCCAGGACTCGGTCACCCGCTTCATCGCGTCGGTCCCGGGCACCGGCCGCGCGGTGCCGTCGGCGAGGCGCACGACGTCCGCGACGCCCAGCCCGATCCCGTCGAGGACCACGAGCCCCGTGTGCACGGCTTCCGGCGTGTCCACGATCCGAGACGACATCAAGCCCAAATCCTTCCCAATCCGGACACCTGATCTTGCTGTGCGGTCATCCGTTACCTCGGATTAACGCCAAACCGTTGACAAGCTATTCAGCTACGAAGAACTCTGCATGACGTTATGCAGCCGGGCAAGGGACAACTCATGATCCAGTTCGACGCGGTGCACAAGCGCTTCCCCAACGGCACGACAGCAGTACACGACCTCTCCCTGGAGATGCCGGAAGGCGGCGTGACCGTCCTCGTCGGATCTTCCGGTTGCGGCAAGACGACCACCCTTCGGATGATCAACCGGATGATAGAGCCGACCTCGGGCACCATCCGGGTCGGCGGCAAGGACGTGACCCGGCAGGACGCCGCCGAGCTGCGGCGCTCCATCGGGTACGTCATCCAGCAGGCGGGCCTCTTCCCGCACCGCACGGTGCTGGACAACGTCGCCACCGTGCCGCTCCTGCTCGGCTGGAACCGGAAGAAGGCCCGCGCCCGCGCCGCGGAGCTGCTGGAGACCGTGGGTCTGGCCGCCGACGCCGGCAAGCGCTACCCGCACCAGCTCTCCGGCGGCCAGCAGCAGCGCGTCGGCGTCGCCCGCGCCCTGGCCGCCGACCCGCCGGTCCTGCTCATGGACGAGCCCTTCGGCGCCGTCGACCCGGTGGTGCGCACCCAGCTCCAGGACGAACTGCTGCGGCTGCAGAAGGAGTTGAGCAAGACCATCGTCTTCGTCACCCACGACGTGGACGAGGCCGTACGCCTCGGCGACCAGATCGCGATCTTCCGCACCGGGGGCCACCTGGTCCAGTGCGCCACCCCCGCCGAGCTTCTCGCCCGCCCCGCCGACGACTTCGTGGCCGGCTTCCTCGGCGCCGAGCGCGGTCTGAAGCTGCTGTCGCTGAAGACCCTCGCCAACGTCCCGCAGGGCCCGGCGCCGGAGGGCGGCACCTGGACCCTCGTCCTCGACGAGCAGCGCAGGCCCCGGCACTGGGCGTCGAAGGAGGCCGAACTCCCCGTACGGCCGCTGCGCGACACCGACTCGCTGCTGTCCGCGCTCGACGAGTCGCTCGCCTCCCCCACCGGCCTGGTCGCCCGCGTCGACGCGGACGGCGTCCTCACCGGGGTCTCCTCCCGCGACGACATCCACGAGCACGCGGGCCGGGCGCACACGGAAGCGCGGGTGGCCGCATGACCATCGACTGGTCGTGGATCGGCGACCACACCGACGACCTGACCTCCCTCACGCTCTCCCACCTCCAGGCCGCCATGACCGCCGTCTTCTTCGGCGTGCTCATCTCGCTGCCGCTCGCGGTGATCGCCCACCGGATCCGCCCGCTGCGCGGCTTCCTGCTCGGCGTCTCGAACGTCCTCTTCACGATCCCGTCGATCGCGATCTTCGTGCTGCTGCTGCCGGTCAGCGGACTGACCCGCACCACCACCGTCATCGGCCTGACCGTGTACACCCTGGTCGTGCTGCTGCGGAACACCGTCGAGGGCCTCGACTCGGTCCCCGCGAAGACCAAGGAGGCGGCGAAGGCCATGGGCACGCGACCCCTGCGCACGCTCCTCACGGTCGAGTTCCCGCTCGCCCTCCCCGTGATCATGGCGGGTGTCCGCATCGCCACGGTCATGTCGATCTCGCTGGTCTCGGTCGCCACCTACATCGGCGACGGCGGCCTCGGCCAGCTCTTCACCGACGGCTTCCAGCGCGACTTCCCGACCCCGGTGATCGTGGGCGTGGTCCTCACCATCCTGCTCGCCGTGGTCGCGGACGCCCTGCTGGTGGCGCTCCAGTACGTGCTGACCCCGTGGCGCAGGAGGCGGGCCTGAGATGTACGAGCTCTTCAAGAACCTCGGCACATGGCTGACGAGCGGCGCGAGCTGGTCCGGCAACGACGGCATCGCCCACCGCCTCGCCGAGCACCTCCAGTACTCGCTGCTCGCGACCCTCATCGCCGCCGCGATCGGCCTCCCGCTCGGCCTGCTCATCGGCCACACCGGCAAGGGCGCCTTCGTCGCGATCAACCTCGCGTCCTTCGGCCGCGCGCTGCCGACCGTCGGCCTGGTCGTGCTGGTCTTCCTGGCGGGCGGGCTGTCGATGCTGCCGGTGTACGTCGCCCTGGTCGCCCTCGCGGTCCCGGCGATCGTCACCAACACCTACGCCGGGATGACCGCTGTGGACCCGGACGTGAAGGACGCGGCGCGCGGGCAGGGCATGCGGGGCCACCAGGTCCTGTTCCAGGTCGAGCTGCCCCTCGCGCTCCCCCTGATCATGACCGGTCTGCGGCTCGCCCTCATCCAGGTCGTCGCCACGGCCACCATCGCCGCGTACGTCTCCTTCGGCGGCCTCGGCCGCTACGTCTTCGACGGCCTCGCCCAGCGCGACCTCGTACAGGTGCTGGGCGGCGCGGTGCTGGTCGCCGTGGTCGCCGTCGTCCTCGACCTGGCCCTGTCGGGCCTGCAGCGCTTCCTCTTCCGCCACCGCACCGCCTAGGGAAATCCGACCATGAACCGACGCACCCTCCTCGGCGGCCTGTTCGCGGCCGCGTCCGTCCCCGCCCTGTCCGCCTGCGCGAGCGGCATCACCTCGCTCGACAGCCAGGGCTCCACGTCCGGCGGCGGTGGCTCCAGCAAGAGCGGCATCACCATCGGCACCGCCAACTTCACCGAGAACCAGGTCCTCGGCTACCTCTACGCGGCCGTCCTGAAGGCCGCGGGCGTCAAGGTCAAGGTCCGCCCCAACCTCGGCACTCGGGAGATCGTGATCCCCGCGCTGAAGGCGGGCGACATCGACCTGCTGCCCGAGTACCAGGGCGCCCTCCTGAACTACCTCGCACCGAAGGACAACTCCTCGGAGCCCGGCACCATGCAGAACGCGCTCACCCTCGCGCTGCCCGCCGGCCTCCAGGTGCTCCCCTACGGACAGGCGGCCGACTCGGACTGCTTCGTCGTCACCCGGGCCACCGCCCGTAAATACGGCCTGACCACCCTCGCCGACCTGGCCAAGCAGAACGGCAGGCTGGTCATCGGCGCCGCGCCCGAGGTGAAGAAGCGCCGGGTGGGGGCGGTGGGCCTGAACGACTTCTACGGCGTGGAGTTCAAGGAGTTCAAGTCGCTGGACTCCGACGGTCCGCTGGTCAAGGGCGCCCTGAAGAAGGGGGACGTCGACGTGGCGAACCTCTTCACCACCGACACCGACATCGCCGCCAACGGCTGGGTGGTGCTCGCCGACCCGAAGAACCTGATCCCCAGCCAGCACATCGTCCCGCTCATCGCCGACCGCAAGTCCGACGACACGGTCCGCAAGGCCCTGGCCAAGCTCGGCAACATCCTCACCACCGAGCAGCTCACCCAGCTCAACAGCCAGGTCGACAACGACAAGAAGGACCCCGAGGACGTGGCCAACGCCTACGCCAAGCAGCACGGGCTGGTCTGATCCCCAGCCCGAACAGGGGGGCTAACCCCAGTGCGGCCGGCGGCGCGGCTCCTTACCGTGGATTGTCATGACGGGAATGGAGACGAGCATGGACGCGCGGGACGCCGAGCTCAAGAAGGAGCTCAACGCCACTCTGCAGGCCCGCAGGGAACTGGGTGAGGAGTACGAGTCCGCGCTGGTCGACTCGTTCCTTGAGAAGGTCGACCAGCGTATCGACGGAGCGGTGGAGCGCCGGGTGCGGCGGCAGATGGCCGAGCAGCAGATGGTGGTGGCCCGGGGGGCGCGGGCGCCGAAGCCCACCGACTCCTGGGGCGAGCGCTTCGGCTTCGGCATCGTCTCGCTGGTCCTGGCGATCCCGCTGTCCGCGATCGGCGGCGGCATCGCACACCTGCCCGGCCTGCTGGTCGCCTGGGCGGGGATCGTCGGCGTCAACGCCTTCTCGGCGGCCCGCGTCAACCCGAGCCTGTTCGGCGGTCGCCGTAAGCGCGACAAGGACGAGGACCGCTGGGAAGAGTGACTGCTGTTTGTCATGCGACGACGGCCGCCACCATCAATTGAGGAACCCCGACGGCGAGCAACCACGTCCGCGAGAGCGGCGCCGGTTCAGGCGCAAAGTAATGCGCGGGGACCGCCGCACCCCCGTTGCCGGGGGGCGGGACGACGGCGGTCCCCGCGAAGGACGCTGACCGGGTCAGGGCCGGGTCTCGCGTCCGGCGTCCATGGAGGTCCGGGAGCCGCTCCGGAGGTCCTTGGACGTTCGGCGCCGGCTGGGGCGGGGAGCCGCTCCCGCCCTGCCGACACCCACTAATGTGCCGGAGCCGTGTTAAGCGTGTGCTGCGTGCACGTGACACGCTCGTACCACTTCCGCGAAGTCCACCACTTCGGTAGGCAACCGCAAGTTCGCCGTGGTGAGGCTCCGTTCACCGGACGTTCGCCGTCACTTTCCGCCCTTGGCCAGGAAGTGCAGCAGGTCCTGCCGGCTGATCACCCCGGTCGGCTTTCCCTCGACCAGGACGATCGCCGCGTCCGCCGCGCCGAGCACGGTCATCAGGTCGGCGACCGGCTCGCCGGAGCCCACCTGGGGCAGCGGGGCCGACATGTGCTTCTCCAGCGGGTCCTCCAGCGAGGCCCGCTTGGCGAACAGCGCGTCCAGCAGCTCCCGCTCCACGACCGAGCCGACGACCTCGGCGGCCATGACGTCCGGGTGACCGGCCCCCGGCTTCACGATCGGCATCTGCGAGACGCCGTACTCGCGCAGGACCTCGATGGCCTGGCCGACGGTCTCGTCCGGGTGCATGTGGACGAGCGAGGGGATGGCGCCGTGCTCCTTGTCGCTGAGCACGTCCGCGACGCGGGCGCTGGGACCCTCGTCCTCGAGGAAGCCGTAGTCCGCCATCCACTCGTCGTTGAAGATCTTGCTCAGGTACCCGCGCCCGCTGTCCGGCAGCAGGACGACCACCACGTCGTCCTCCGTGAGGCGCCGCGCGACCTCCAGCGCCGCGACGACCGCCATCCCGCAGGAGCCGCCGACCAGCAGCCCCTCCTCCTTGGCGAGCCGGCGGGTCATCTGGAAGGAGTCCTTGTCGGAGACCGGGACGATCTCGTCGGCGACCGTCCGGTCGTAGGCGGTGGGCCAGAAGTCCTCACCGACGCCCTCGACCAGGTACGGGCGCCCGGAGCCGCCGGAGTACACCGAACCCTCGGGGTCGGCGCCGATCACCTTCACCTTGCCGTCGCTGACGTCCTTCAGATAGCGGCCGGTGCCGGAGATGGTGCCTCCGGTCCCCACGCCCGCCACGAAATGGGTGATCCTCCCCTCCGTCTGCTCCCACAGCTCGGGGCCGGTCGAGTGGTAGTGGGAGAGCGGGTTGTTGGGGTTGGAGTACTGGTCGGGCTTCCACGCGCCCGGCGTCTCGCGCACCAGCCGGTCGGAGACGTTGTAGTACGAGTCCGGGTGCTCCGGGTCGACGGCCGTGGGGCAGACCACGACCTCGGCCCCGTACGCCCGCAGCACGTTGATCTTGTCGGTGCTCACCTTGTCGGGGCACACGAAGATGCACTTGTACCCCTTCTGCTGCGCCACGATGGCGAGCCCCACCCCGGTGTTCCCGCTGGTCGGTTCCACGATCGTCCCGCCGGGCTTGAGCGCCCCGCTCTCCTCGGCCGCCTCGATCATGCGCAGGGCGATGCGGTCCTTCACGGAGCCGCCCGGGTTGAAGTACTCGACCTTGGCCAGGACGGTCGCCTTGATGCCCTTGGTCACGCTGTTGAGCCTCACCAGCGGGGTGTTGCCGACGAGGCTGATCATCGAGTCGTGGAATTGCACCGTTGTCTCCGGTTGCTTGCAAAAGAAAGTGGTCCTAGTGGTTCCGCCAGCGTAGGCCCTGTCGTCCGCCCACGGCGGTCGTTCACTCCCCGTTGAGATTGGCGAACGGTCGGTACGGGGCAAGGAGTGGATGTACGGCAACGAAGGAGGTGGCGGCGAGGTATGACGAGCATGTCGAGGGCACGGGTGGCCCGGCGGATCGCGGCCGGTGCCGCATACGGCGGCGGCGGGATCGGGCTGGCCGGTGCGGCCGCCATGGGACTGCTGCTGGCGGAGGTCCAGCTGGCCAAGCGCCATGTGGGCAACGGCAGCAGCGGCCGGGTGCCGGTGGCGGACGGCCTGTACGGCACCGCCTACACCGTGCCCGACGAAGCTCCCCTGCGGCTGACGATGCTCGGCGACTCCACGGCCGCGGGACAGGGCGTGCACCGGGCCGGCCAGACGCCGGGCGCGCTGCTGGCCTCGGGGCTGTCGGCGGTGGCCGAACGCCCGGTGGAGCTCCACAACGTGGCCCTTCCGGGGGCGACCTCCGACGACCTGGACCGCCAGGTGGCCCTGGTCCTCGCCAACCCCGCCCTGGTCCCGGACGTCTGCGTGATCATGATCGGCGCGAACGACGTCACGCACCGCATGCCCCCGACCCGTTCCGTCCGCCATCTCTCGGCGGCGGTACGGCGGCTGCGCACGGCCGGCGCGGAGGTGGTGGTCGGCACCTGTCCGGACCTGGGCACGGTGGAGCGGGTGCAGCAGCCGCTGCGCTGGCTGGCCCGCCGCGCCTCCCGCCAGCTGGCGGCCGCCCAGACGATCGGAACCGTCGAACAGGGCGGCCGCACCGTGTCCCTGGGCGACCTGCTGGGCCCCGAGTTCGAGGCCAACCCCCGCGAACTGTTCGGCCCGGACAACTACCACCCCTCCGCCGAGGGCTACGCGACGGCGGCGATGGCCGTCCTGCCGACGGTGTGCGCGGCGCTCGGCCTGTGGCCGGCCGAGGAGGAGCGTCCGGACGTGTCGCGGCGGGAGGGCTTCCTGCCCGTGGCGAGGGCGGCGGCGGAAGCGGCGTCCGAGCCGGGCACCGAGGTCACGGCGGCGATGCCGACGGGTCCGCGCGGGCCGTGGGCGCTGCTCAAGCGCAGGCGCAGGCGGCGGGTGCACGAGCCGGCGCCGCAGCAGAGTTCCGTCTCCTCGACGCAGCCGGCCCCCTGAGCGACAAAGCAAGCGCTTAGAAAATTGCGGTCAGGGTCACACCGCGACAGACGTGACCCTGACCATACGTACGGGTAACTTCCCAAGCAGCCCCGACCGTCTCGTACGCCCGCCCGTCGCCCGACCACCACCCCTCAACGAGGCGCTGCGCGCCACCTCTTCCTGTCTGGAGCCGTCATGCCCGAAGCAGTCATCGTCTCGACCGCCCGCTCCCCGATCGGCCGTGCCGTCAAGGGCTCGCTCAAGGATCTGCGCCCGGACGACCTCACCGCCACGATCATCCAGGCCGCTCTGGCGAAGGTCCCCGAGCTGGACCCGAAGGACATCGACGACCTGATGCTCGGCTGTGGCCTGCCGGGTGGCGAGCAGGGCCACAACCTCGGCCGGATCGTCGCCGTGCAGATGGGCATGGACCACCTGCCGGGCTGCACCATCACCCGTTACTGTTCCTCCTCGCTGCAGACCAGCCGTATGGCCCTGCACGCCATCAAGGCCGGCGAGGGCGACGTCTTCATCTCGGCCGGTGTCGAGATGGTCTCCCGCTACGCCAACGGCAGTTCCGACATGCCGAGCGGACGCAACCCCCTCTTCGCCGACGCCGAGGCCCGCACCGACGCCACGGCCGCCTCCGAGGGCTCCACCTGGCACGACCCGCGCGAGGACGGCCTGCTCCCCGACCCGTACATCGCGATGGGCCAGACCGCCGAGAACCTGGCGCGCTGGAAGGGCGTGACCCGCGAGGACATGGACGAGTTCGGCGTCCGCTCACAGAACCTCGCCGAGGAGGCCATCAAGAACGGCTTCTGGGAGCGCGAGATCACGCCGGTCACGCTGCCCGACGGCACGGTGGTCAGCAAGGACGACGGCCCGCGCCCCGGCGTGACCCTGGAGGGCGTCTCCGGCCTCAAGCCGGTCTTCCGCCCCGACGGCCTGGTCACCGCCGGCAACTGCTGCCCGCTGAACGACGGCGCCGCGGCCGTGGTCATCATGAGCGACACCAAGGCCCGTGAGCTGGGCCTGACCCCGCTCGCCCGCATCGTGTCGACCGGCGTCTCGGGCCTGTCCCCGGAGATCATGGGTCTCGGCCCGGTGGAGGCCTCGCAGCGGGCCCTGCGCCTGGCCGGCCTCACCATCGACGACATCGACCTGGTCGAGATCAACGAGGCGTTCGCCGCCCAGGTGATCCCCTCCTACCGCGACCTGGGCATCCCGCTGGAGAAGCTGAACGTCAACGGCGGCGCGATCGCCGTCGGCCACCCCTTCGGCATGACCGGCGCCCGCATCACCGGGACCCTCATCAACTCCCTGCAGTTCCACGACAAGCAGTTCGGTCTGGAGACGATGTGCGTCGGCGGCGGCCAGGGCATGGCGATGGTCATCGAGCGCCTGAGCTGAACCCGCTGAGTAACCACTGAGGCACCAATGGTGAGCCTCTGGCCCGGAGTCCGGAACACCACCGGCCTCCGGGCCGTTTTGTGATCCAATCTCCCCCAGGATGTGACCTATCTCCCTTAGCGGGGGGATTCACGCAGCTCAGTGCGGGTACGACAACCCTTCTGGGACCCAAAGTCCTGTCCGGTTCGTGACGTTACGCACTGACAGCTGGTCAGTCCGCCCTTCAAGCTGATGTAGGAAGTCGGGGGTCGACTTTGAACCGGGAGTACGTCAGTGAGCGCCATGCCGATCGCCTTGCTGCTCATCACGGCCGCCACGGGCGCCGTGGGCGTCGCCGTCCTGCGCACCCTCATGGTGCTGCGACGTGAGGTCGCCGCCCTGCACACCCAGCTCGCCGAGCAGCACGCCCCGCACGGTCTCGTGCCCGCCGCCCGTCTGTCGACGGAGGCCGACGAGATACGCGCCGCCGTCGCCGAGGCGCTCGCCGAGGAGCGCGAACGCGAACTGGCCGAGGCGCGCGCCTTCTGGGCCGCGCAGGAGTCCCGTGACGGCTCCGACGCGCCCTCGCTCCTCGGCCTGCCGGACAGCGAGCTGTACCTCCCCCGGCAGAGCGACTTCGTGGGGCTGGAGCCGCTGGAGCCGGTGACCGAGCAGGCCGCCGACGCCGACGAGTTCGCCGGGGACTCCCCCGAACTGGCCGCGGCCCGCCGCCGTCACCCCTCCCACCCGGACTTCGTCCCGGTGCAGTCACCCGTGGCGAACGACCATGAGCGCACGGTGGCCACCCTCGAGGAACTGGCCGCCACCCGCACCGAACTGACCGACGTCCGCCCCGGCCCGCTGGGCACGCTGGACGTCTACGTCTTCGCCGACGGCACGACCCTGTGCATGACCCCGGGCCACCGCGAGACGGCCGAACGTCTGGCGGCCGCCCTGCGCGCGGGCCGGACGCCGGTCCTGCTCGGCGGTTCGGGCGTCTCCGGCGCCTACACGCTGACCTTCGAGTGCGGCGAGGAGAACGTGTACATCCTGGCGGACCGGGTCATCGCGTCCCTGTAGGGATCAGCGTCCCCGTAGGGAGATCAGACGCCGGCGCGCTGTTGCGCCTGAGCCACCAGTTCCACCGCCTGTTCCAGCTGGCCCTCGTCCTTGAGCACGAGGGCCAAGTCGTGTACGGCGACGGTGATTTGGTCGGCGGCGGCGAACATTCCGGCGTCCGGCATCAGCCGGGGCTCCGTTCCCGGGTCCTCCAGGACCTGCGCCCGGCAGGCCAACTCCCGGGCCAGCTGCAGGGCCTCGGCGGCGGCTCCCCGCTGCAGCCGGCTCTGCGGAGCCGCCCTCAACCGGTCGGCGAAGTGATCCACGGCTCGCGTCAAGGGCGTCGTATCAACCACGGAACGAGCGTACGCGGCACCGCCAGACTGTTGCCAACAGGCGAACGCTCAGGCACCGTGACCTGAAGGACCGGCTTACATCCCCTTTGCGTTCGGAGGCGCCGATGTCCCACGTCCTCTCCGAGGAGACCCACCGCAACATGCTCGCCCGCATCCCCCACTGCACCGGTCGTGAAGTGTCCGACTGGATCCGCACCGTCGAAGAAGGCCCCGCCCTCTTCCGCTTCGAGGAAAAGGTCAGCTGGCTCCGCCACGAGCACAACCTCGCGTACGGCCACGCGAAGGCGATCGTCCACGAATACGACCTGAGGAGGGCAGCGCGCAAACTGCTCTAGGCGCGCACCACAACATGCCGAAGGGCCCCCGGTGAGAGCACCGGAGGCCCTTCGTGACAGCCGCGGGACGGCTAGTCGTTGCTGTTGAGGATGGCGATGATCCGCAGGAACTCCATGTAGATCCACACCAGCGTCAGCGTCAGCCCGAAAGCCGCCAGCCACGCCTCCTCCTTCGGCGCGCCGTAGGCGATGCCGTCCTCGACCTGCTTGAAGTCCAGGGCGAGGAAGCAGGCGCCGAGCAGCACACCGACGATGCCGAAGAAGACACCGAGCGGGCCGCTGCGGAAGCCGAGGCCGTCACCGCCGCCGAAGACCGCGAACAGCAGGTTCACGACCATCAGCAGCACGAAGCCGAGCGCCGCCGCCATCACGAAGCCGTAGAAACGGCGGTTGACGCGGATCCAGCCCGCCTTGTACGCCACCAGCACACCGGCGAACACCGCCATCGTGCCGATCACCGCCTGCATGGCCGCGCCACTCGCGATGCGGTTGTCGACCACGCTGGAGACCACGCCGAGGAAGACACCCTCGAACGCGGCGTACGACAGGATCAGCGCGGGCGTGGCCTTGCGCTTGAAGGACTGCACGAGCGCCAGGACCATGCCGATCAGCGCGGCGCCGACACCGATGCCGTAGGAGCGGCTGATGTGGGCGTCGTCGACCGGCAGCAGCGCCCAGGCGAGGGCGGCCGTGACGATCAGGGTGCCGAGGGTGGACGCGGTGCGCAGGACGACGTCGTCCATGGTCATCCGGCCGGTGGTGGCCGGGGCCTGGGGCGGGGCGCCGTACTGCAGGTCCTGCTGGGCGTACGGGTTCTGCGCGTAGGGATTGCCGCCCGCGTAGGGGTTGGCCTGCGTTCCGACAGCGGGACCCCCGGCCTGCGGCGCGGTGTTGAAGCCCGCGTAGCCGTTGTCGCGGCTGAACCCCCGTCGCGAGAAGACCGGGTTTCTGCTCCTCATTTCACTCCTCCATGGCCGCACGTCGCAGCCTTGGCTCAAGAGTAATAGGTAGGCAAAGGATTGACCCTAGTGCTTGGGGAGGATCTTTCCCTCGTCGTGCAGCGCAACACGCTACGCGGGTCCGTGATTCCCCTCACCGCGGGGGTTCACACGGCCGTCAGTCCAGGGGGAAACCCGTGTAGCCCTCGGCCAGGTCGGCCTCGGCGGCACGCGAGGCCGCGACCCGCTCCAGACGGGCGAGCTGCAGGCGATGGTCGAAGGGGGTGGCGTCGGGGGCCGGGTGCAGCATCGTCGTCATGTCGTACGAGAACCGCTCGGCCTGCCAGACCCGGCGCAGACAGGTCTGCGAGTAGGCGTCGAGCAGCTCGGCCGAGCCGGTCTCCTTCTCGTGCGACAGCGCCCGCGCGAAGGTCACCACGTCGCCGACGGCCAGGTTGAGGCCCTTGGCGCCGGTCGGCGGGACGATGTGCGCCGCGTCGCCGGCCAAAAAGAGGCTGCCGTACCGCATCGGCTCGTGGACGTAGGAGCGCATCGGGGTGACGGACTTCTGGGTGATCGGGCCGCGCTCCAGGCGCCAGTCGTCCGCGGTCTCGAAGCGGCGCTCCAGCTCGTCCCAGATCTCCTCGTCACCCCAGCTCTCGGCGTCGGTGCCGGTGGGCACCTGGAGGTAGAGGCGGGAGACGGACGGGGAGCGCATGGACAGCAGGGCGAAGCCGCGGTCGTGGCGGGCGTAGACCAGCTCGTCGTGGGAGGGCGGGACGTCGGCGAGGATGCCCAGCCAGCCGAAGGGGTACGTCCGCTCGAACACGCGGGTGAGCTCGGCGGGAATCGCCTGCCGGGCCACCCCCCAGAACCCGTCGCACCCGACGACGTACCGGCACTCCAGCACGTCCTCCCGCCCCTCGTGCCGGAACCGCACGGACGGGCTGTCGGTGTCCGCGCCCTCGACGGCGAGGGCCTCCGCCTCGAACAGCAGCGGGCCGCCCTCCTTGAGCTGGAGGGCGATGAGGTCCTTGCAGACCTCGGTCTGGGCGTACACCATCACGGACCGGCCGCCGGTGAGGGCGGGGAAGTCGACGCGGTGGCGCTTCTTGTCGTAGCGCAGTTCGATGCCGTCGTGCGGGAGGCCCTCCCGGTCCATGCGCTCGCCGGCGCCGGCCGCGCGCAGCACGTCCACCGTGCCCTGCTCCAGGATCCCGGCGCGCTGGCGGTGCTCGACGTAGGCCCGGTCGCGGCTCTCCAGCACGACGGAGTCGATCCCGGCGTTGTGCAGCAGCCGGGCGAGGAGGAGGCCGGCCGGGCCGGCGCCGATGATGCCGACGGTGGTACGCATCCCGCATCCCTTGGTCGTCTTGTTCGCCATTTGTTCGCTGAGTGAAATTTACTTCACCAGCTTCTGGGATGTGAGTCTGCGCCCGCCTCCGGGGGATGTCAATGGCCGACCGCCGTGCCGTGGGAGACGGGCACGGCGGTCGGCACGGGGCCGCCGGGATCAGTGCGCCGGGGGCCAGCCGTCGAGGTGACGGTGGAGGGTGACGTCGGGCTTCACATCGCCCTTGGGGGCGTTCGCCACGGCGTCGCGCAGTACGGCGGTGACCTCGCCGGCCAGGCCGTCGACCCGGGTCTTGAGGTCGGCCGCGGGCAGCGAGGAGCGGGTCAGCTCGTCCAGCCGCTGGTGGATGTCGGCGAGCTTGTGCTGGGTGTCGGCGTTCAGGCTGAACGCGGTCGGCGTGGAGACGACGAACTGGTAGGCCCCGGCCAGGGTCTGGCAGCCGGTGCACTTCTTGTTGGCCGCGTCGCTGAGGTTCACGGCGTTGAGGTGCGTGTGCTCGCCCGCCATCGTGACGATCTGGAACGACAGCGCGACGGAACGGCAGGCGTCGTCCGCCGAGCAGCCCGCCGAGACCGCGTTGGCCTGGTTACGGGCGGCGGCGGCGTTCACCGTGCCGAACTGGCGCACCGTGAACGAGTCCCGGGCCTGGGTGTGGTGGGCCCGGTCGGCGTGCGTGAACACATGGTCCGACGCGAACGCGGCGTGCGACACCCCGCCCGCGGCCTGCGCCGGCACGGCGGTCGCGGCCCCCGCGACACCGGCCGCGAACAGCCCTATGCCGAGGGCCCGACGGGTGAGGGGGTTGCGGGTAGGTCGTGCTTTTCGATGGCTGCTCAACGGTTCTCCTCGGTGGATGAGTCGGTGGTGGGGGGTGGCGGTGGTTGGGGGTGTGCCGGTGCCGGGGGTGCCGGGTGTACCTGTGGCGGTGGTGCCGGGTGTACGGGTGCGGTGGTGCCGGGGGTGCCGGCTGTACGGGTGGCGGTGTGGCCGGGTGCCGGGTGTGCACTGGCGGCGGTTGGGCGGTGGTGCCGGATGGGCGGTGGTGCCGGGGAGGCGGGGTGCGGGCCGGGGCCTCTAATCGCCGGGCTCTCTCCCTCACCTGGCAGCGCAGGAGTTCCTGAATCCGCTGGTCGAGCCCGTCCACGCGCC
>NZ_JBEXXQ010000046.1:0-84258 GCF_040630525.1 Streptomyces sp. NPDC005799 | reverse complement strand
AGCTACCTCGCCGGCCTTCACCTCCGCGGCTCGATGATCTGGCTCAGAGAACTCACCCGGACCACCCAATGATCACAACGCAATACGCTCCCTAGTGGCCGCGCGCCGTGAACTGCCCGCTCTTACCGGGCAATTTCGTCAGAGTATCGATGCCCTCAGCGACACGGACGCCCTTCGGGTGCTGCAGGACCTGCTCGGCACCGCCCGCACAGCTGCAGAGCGATCGGCCGCGTCCAGGGTGTTGCGGTTCTGCGGCGGTCTGCCTCTGGCTCTCCACATCGCCGGGCTGTGGCTATCAGGGCGACCGCACCGGTCGCTGCGTGATCTGGCGGACCGGTTGACCAACGAGCAGGACCGGCTTCGCTTCCTGCGCATCGGCGATCTGTCGCTGGAAGCCAGTGTGGCGGCCTACTACAGCTCGCTGCCGACTCCGCTCCGGGCCGCATTGCTCCGGCTGAGGAACGTGAACGGCGACTTCAGTGCCGACGACATGGTGACCGAGGTGACTCCGTCACCGGGAATGGCCGCGGATCTCCTCGATGAACTGGTCGACCGCCACCTGGCGTATGCGGTCACTGCGCCCCCCGACGGCCAGCGGCTGTACCGGCTCCACGACCCCGTGCGTCAGTACGTGACCTACGGCCCGGTCGGCTCCTGGCACCCGGATCGCGTCAAGGGCCAGATCTGGCTCCCCCGGCAGGCTGCGCACAGTGGCTGAGAAGCGGAGGGTGAGTCTCCCTTTCGCCACCATGGACGCCCGGCCGAAGCCAATACCAGGCCGCAGGCGGAGTGCTCCCGGTAGCTCGGAGGCGGCCGGAAGGCGTCGCCGGCAGCGGGATTCGACGTAGGCCGGCGACGGTGCAGCCCAGGCTCACTGATGGCGCCATGACAAGCTCCCCATAGGCGGCCACTTACCGCCCCCCTGACGGCCACGGGATTCGGCTCTGTCGGGGATCTTGTGACGTACCCAGTCTGCATTGGGCATCCACCGGGTGTGCGGTTCAGAGGGTATGCGGCGGTTGCTGCCACATACAGCCGGTGTGGTGGTCGAGTCGATCGAGCGTGCGGCCGGTACGGTCATGATTAAGTGAGCGGCGGCTGGTACCTCGCAGTGTGTCATGCCGGCCTGGCCAAAAGGCCGAGGCAGGTCGAAGAACGCCCGGTCGGGGCTCCGTCAGCCCTCCAGAAGCCAGTCGCGCACCTGGGGCGCCCTCGTGAGAGCGCGGAGCAGAACATCGCGGGTGCGTGCCGCCCCGGCGCTGGTCGATGAGAGCACGCGGCCAAGGGTGTCCGACAGTCCGAGCATCGCCGTGGCGTGCGCGTGTCGCTCAGTGTCGTACGTGGACAGGATCCGCGGGTGCGCCCGGCCCGTGGCCACGGCTGCGAGCTTCCAGGTGACGTTGGTGGCGTCCCGGATTCCGGTGTTCATGTCCTGACCGGCCCACGGGGGCATCAGATGGGCGGCGTCGCCCACCAGGCAGATCCGGCCGTCGAGGAAGCGGGCGGCGACGCGCGAGTGGTGGGTGTAGACGCGGGCCCGGACGATGTTGAGCGCCGTCGGGTCGGGCACATGGCCGGTGAGCAGCTCATACCTTCTCGGGCTGGAGCATCGCCTCGGCGTCCTCGCCGGGGAAGAGCACGAACTCCCAGCGCCGGTAGTTGTAGGGCAGGTCCACGCAGACGTACGGCCGTTTCGGATCACAGTGCAGGCCGGTGTAGGGGGCGTCGAGCGGATCGTTGTCGCACTCGACCACCACCCACTTGCGTGGATGGGTGTCCCCGACCAGGGGGATCCCCAGGTGGGTGCGGATCGTGCTGCGGCCGCCGTCCGCGGCGACCACGTACTGGGCACGCACCAGCACCTTCTCACCGGCGGGACCTCTCACATGGAGACGCACCTCGGTGCCGCCCTGCTCCAGCCGGACGAGAGGCGCTCCGCTGCAGGACGTCAGCGGGAGTGGCCGAGTTGGGTGAGGGCCAGGTCGAGCATGTCGGCGAAGAAGTCGGCCGCGGTGGTGTCGATGCACAGCGGTGGCTTGATCTTGAGGATGTTGAGGTGGTCCCCGGTTGGCTGGACGATCACGCCGAGGTCGAGCATGCGGTCGCAGAGTTCGGCGGTCTCTTCCGTGGCGGGCTCCAGGCCGACGCGGTCCCTGACGAGTTCGAGGCCGAGGTAGAGGCCCGAGCCGTGGACGGCGCCGATGATGCCGTAGCGGTCGGCCAGTGCCTCAAGGCGGCTTTTGAGATGGCCGCCGACGCGCGCCGCGTTGCCCTGGAGGTCCTCGTCGCGCAGGGTGTCCAGGACAGTGAGGCCCACGACGCTGGAGACGGGGCTGCCGCCGGTGGAGGAGAAGAAGTAGCCCTGGTCGCGGTAGCGGTCCGCGACCGCCTTGGACGTGATGACGGCGCCGAGGGGGTGTCCGTTGCCCATGGCCTTGGCGACACAGACGATGTCGGGGACGGCCTGCTGCTGCTCGAAGCCCCAGAACCAGTGTCCCAGACGGCCGTATCCGACCTGGACCTCGTCGGCGACGGCCAGGCCGCCGTGACGCCGTACCGCCGCGTACACCTGGGCGAGATAGCCGTCGGGAAGGGCGACTCCCCCGGCGTTACCGTAGAAGGTCTCGCCGATGAATGCTCCCGCCGGGCGTCCGGCGGCGGCCAGTTCGTCGATCACCGCGACGGCCTCGGGTGCGTAGCGCACGGCGTCCGGCCCGCGGTGGCGGCCGCGGTAGGAGTTGGGCGAGTCCACGGTGTGCACCCAGCTCGGGCGGGTGGCCAGGGCGTTCGGGTTGTCCTGGAGCGAGGTGGAGACCGCGTCGGAGGCGTACGTCCAGCCGTGGTAGGCCTCGCGCAGCGCGACGACGTCGTGCCGCCCGGAGGTCCCGATGGCCAGGCGAAGGCCCAGATCCACAGCTTCTGAACCGGAGTTGACGAGGAACACCGTGTCCAGAGGGTCGGGGAGGAGGGCGGCGAGGCGCTCGGTGAACTCCACCACGGAGGCGTAGTGGAAGCGCGAGTTGGTGTTGAGCCGCCGCAACTGCCGGGAGACCGCCTGCTGTACGCGGGGGTGGGCGTGGCCCAATGGGGTGACGTTGTTGACGATGTCGAGGTACGACCGGCCGTCGGTGGACAGCAGATGGTGGCGCCAACCACGTTCGATACGGGGAGGGTTGGCGTAGTAGTGCTCCTGTACGGTGGCGAACGCGGCGTCGCGCCGGTCGAGCAGGTCCCTCTCGCGCGTACGGCCGGAGTCGGCCGGGAGGCCGAGGAGCGGGGCGGGGTCGGCGGTGAGCGCCAGCCAGCCGGCGGCGTACTCGGGACGGACCAGGCGCGGGGCGGCGGGGCCGTCGGCATCGCGCAGCGCAACGTGGACCGAGGTACCGGAGCTGAGGTGGGTGATGTCCTCACCCGCCTGCACCGTCGCACCGGTGGTGACCACGGGCTGGGCCGTGTGGGGGAAGGACAGCGACAGCACCTGCGCGTCGTAGGTGAGTTGCACGTGGCCCGGCGCCGCCGTGAGGACCTTCCCCGCGACGGGCGCCTGCACCACGGCATCCCGGCCGAGCCAGAGGTCGATTCCGGTGGGCACTGTGGCGGTGGACACCGCCGACAGCGCCGGTGTCCGAGTGAGTCGCGCCCGGCCGTACCGGGTGGCGACGGCCGCCGCTCCGTCCGCGAGCGCGGACGTCACCAACCGGGCCTCGGTGCCGGCGTCCGTCCACGCTCCGTGGTCGAGGGAATCGGCGTCGGTGGACAGGTCGAGGACGGCGATGTCGTCGGCGACGACGTCCCGCAGGAGAGGGCGCACCGGCGCACCGGCCTGCGCGGCCCGGGCAGGTACGTCGGCCATGCCGGTGGCGTCCCTGATGAGGCGGATCATCACCGGCAGGGGCAGCGAGGTGGCCTGTTCGAATATGCGCCATTCGTGGTCGAGCGCGTCCTTGGCGTAGGCGTTGTCCTCGTCGACGGCGGCCTGGTGTCGCCCGCTGGCCACCAGGACGGCGGCGCGCAGGACCACGAGTGGCCACACCGCGTCGGCTTCCTCGGGGGAAAGCGGCCGAACGGCGTGGAAGGCGCGGACGGCCGGCAGCACGTGGTGAGGCTCGATGCCGTCGTGGTGGAGCATCGAGGACAGTGACACGGCGAGTTCGCCGACCGCCCAGCTCGTGGTGACGTCACCGAAGTCGATCACCCCGTCCGGCATGGGCGGACGGCTGTCGGGACAGCGGATCAGATTGTCGTCGGTGAGGTCCAGGTGCACGGCCTGGGACGGCAGCGTGGCGGCGAGCTTGTGGACGTGTGCCCAGGCCTGGGCGGTCTCGGTCTGGACGGCGGTGCGCCGGTCGGGTTCGTCGATGTGCCCGGCGAGCTTGGCGACGACGCGATCGGCGTGCTGCGGGTCCCACTGGAGCACGCGGTCGAGGCCCGGGTGCCGGAAGTCGCGCAGGGCGGTGCTGACCTTTCCGACGATCGTGCCCATGGCCGCCACGGTGCCGGGGGGCAGGTGCCGTGGTCCCGAGAGCGTGCCGCCCGGCAGGTAGCGCAGCAGGCGCGCGACGGCCGGACCGTTCTCGGTGTCCACCGTCGTGCGCCGCGGGCGGCCGTCAGGACGGCGCAGGACCGTGGCGATGCGCAGTTCCGGGCAGGTTGAGGCGATCAGGTCGGCTGCCGCGTCCTGGGCGTCGATCTCGGCCATACCGAAGGCGGGGTTGGCGATCTTCAGAATCGCCGCCGGCGTCCCGTCGTCGGTGTGCAGCAGGAAGTTGGCGTCCTGTTGGCTGCCCAGCGCCTGCGCGCGAGCAGTGATGCCGAGGTGTTCGGCAGCGATGAGCTCGGCCTCGGCCGGCACCATCCGGGGTGTGGGAAGGGCGTCCTCGGTGAAGAAGTCGATCGTGCGGTGTCGGTCGGGCAGCATGCAGGTTCCTCGGCTGGTGTGGGCGAACAGGCTGGGACGCTCGGATGCCTCAGTCGACGTGCCACAGGAAGCGGTGCGTGTGAATCGCGAAGTAGGGGAAGTTCTCCACGGACGCGACGCCCTCGACGGGCCGTACGACGTCGTTGATGAAGTCCAGAAGATCCCGGGGCTGAGGGCACACCACCTCCGCGAACACGTCGAAGTGGCCGCCCGTCAGGACCGTGTACACGACTTCGTCGTGCCGGGAGAGTTCATCGGCGACCGCCCGGGGATCGCCGTCGATGCGCAGGCCCAGGAGTGCCATCGTCTGCTGGCCCATGGTCATCGGGTCGGTCACTCCGACGACCTGGACCGCCTTGGTGTCGATCAGCCGCTGCAGCCGGAGCCTCGCGGCCGAGGGTGACAACCCCACCTTCGGGCCCAGATCGGCATAAGGGATCCGGCCGTCAACCTGCAGCTCCCGCAGGATGGCCCGGTCGATGTCGTCCATGCAGTACCTCTCTCCTGCGCGAACGGCAGGCATTGCGCTTGTTTCAAGCACAATGCCTGATCTATACGCTTGATTCAAGTGCTATGGCGATGGAATCGAGCGAATCGTGTGTGCGGGTTCCCGTGAGCGCTACAGGGGCGATCCGCGGGATCGCGTACGACCTGGACGTTGACTCAAGAGGCCGCGAGGAGGCTGTCGTCCAGGAACTCCCGTACGTGGCCCATGACTTGCGCCCGGTCCGTGCCCCGCAGCCCGATCGCCGCCTGGATGGAGAACCCGTCGAGCAGCGCCCGCAGCCGGGCGCCGAAACGGTCCGGGTCGACCCGCCGGAACTCGCCCTTCGACACCCCCCTGCGCCAGTAGTGCCACCAGGTCGCGGTGCCAGGTGCCCTCGATCGCGGCCTGGCGGTCGCGGGCCGCGTCGTCGGCGTTCTGCGAGCGGTTCCAGACCTCCAGCCACAGCGTCCAGTGCGGGTCCCGGTGGCCGTCGGGCACGTACAGGTCGACGTACGCGTCAAGCCACTCACGTGCGGACGTGGTGCGGGTCAGCAGTCGGCCGCGCTCGGCACGGGGCCGGCCCTCGCTCGACTCCAGGGCCTGGAGCAGCAGTTCGTCCTTGGAGCGAAGGTAGTAGAGGAGAGGGCCGCGGGTGTCCTCGGGATGGATCACCAAGGTGTCACGCGGCCCGGCGGCCATCATGAATCCCTGCACGCCGAGGTCCCCCATGGCGCCGTCGAGGTACGTGCGCCCGTCGTGCTCCGGGCAGGTCGGCGCCTCGGGCAGGAGCCGCAGCCGCAGCGGCCGGGCCAGCCGTCGTCCGCGGGTGACACAGGTCAGCGCGCTCACCCATAAGTGCTACCCGACCACGGTCCTCAGCTGCTGCTGCGTGATGCAGTGGATGCCGCCGCCCGCGAAGATCGGCCGCGCGTCCACCAGTGTCACCGCCCGCTGCGGGAACAGCCGACGGAAGATACCGGCCGCGATCTCGTCCCGGGGGCGCCGAAGCCGCACAGGACGACGCCGCCGTTGCAGAGACAGTGGTTGATGTGGGAGTTGTCGGCCCAGCGGCCGGCGGCCTCGGGGCGGGCACCTCGACGACCTCCAGGCGGCGGCCGCGCGCGTCGGTCTGCGCCTTCAGCAGGCCGACGACCTCCTGCGTCACGTCGTGGCGGGCTCATCGAGGCGGAACCTCGGGTCGCCCGGGACGGACGCGAGGAGTTGAGCGGTGTAAGGGTGGTTCGGCCTGGTGAAGGTGGGTCCGGTCGGGCCGAGCTCGACGAGGTCCCCGTGCAGCAGGACCGCGACCGTGTCGCTGATGTGCCGGACGACGGCCAGGTCGTGTGAGATGAACAGCATCGTCAGCGAGAGCCGACGGCGCAGATCGGCGAGCAGGTTGAGGATCTCGGCCTGGGTCGTCAGGTCGAGGGCTGAGGTGATCTCGTCGGCGATGACGAACCGGGGACGTGGTGCGAGGGCCCGTGCGATCGCCAGCCGCTGCCGTTGGCCGCCGGAGAACTCGTGCGGGTAGCGGTCCATGGCATCCGGGTCGAGGCTCACCTGGCTGAGCAGTTCGGCGATCCGTGTCCGGACCGGTTTGACCCTGGCCCGGATCGGATCGAGTGCCTCGGCGAGCGACTGCGCCACGGTGCGCCGCGGGTCGAAGGAGGAGTACGGGTCCTGGGGAATCATCTGGACCGTCGCGGCTCCCGCCCGTCCGCGCGAGGTGCGCAGCGGGGCGCCGTCCACGAGGATCCGGCCGCTCGACGGCCTGTGGACGCCGACGAGTGTCCGCGCGAGCGTCGTCTTGCCCGACCCGGACTCTCCGACGAGTGCGAGGGTGCTGCCCCGGGTGATGTCGAACGAGACTGCCTTGAGCACCCTGCGGGCCGCGACGCCGTGGCCGAGCTCGACGGTGAGGTCCTCGACGCGCAGCAGCGGGATGGCCGCCTGCGGGTCCGGTGTGGTGGTGGCGGACATCAGCGGCTCCCTTCCGCGGCCTGGGGGCGGTCCGCGGCTTTGTCGGAAAGGTCGTCCGACGGCGTCCCGCCCGGCTGCGCCGCGTGCGCGTCGGCCGTCCACCGGACCGCGCTGAGGGTTCCTCCGGCCTCGACCGCGGCGGGCGTCGCCGCGAGCAACGCGCGGGTGTAGGGGTGGGTGACCGTCCCCCGGCGCAGGTCGCCGCCCGTCGTCCGGTCGACGACCCGGCCGCCGTGGAGCACCAGGACGGTGTCACAGAGCACGCCGACCACGCCGATGTCGTGCGAGATGAACAGCATCGCCGTACCGTGCTCGCGGTTGATGCGGCGGAACTGGCGCAGCACCTCCGCCTGGACGGTGACATCGAGTGCCGTCGTCGGCTCGTCGGCGATGAGCAGCCGCGGTTTCGACGTCATCGCGGAGGCGATCGAGGCCCGCTGGAGCATGCCGCCGCTGAGCTCGTGCGGGTGCTGGCGCAGCCGCCGGTCCGGCTCGGTGACGTGGATGTCGGCCAGGGCGCGGACCATGTCCCGCGCGGCCTGACGCCGGGGCGTCCCCAGATGCACCCTGGCCACCTCGGTGAGCTGCGTGCCGAGCCTCAGCGCGGGATTGAACGTGCCGATCGGGTCCTGGTAGACGATGCCGATCTCGGTCGCGAGGCGACGCTGCGGCGGTGTTCCGAGCAGGTCGAGGTCGCCGAGGGCAAGGCGCGACGCGTTCGCCCGCACGCCCTCGGGGAGCAGGCCCGCGACCGCCATGGCGATGGTGGACTTGCCCGAACCCGACTCGCCGACGAGGCCGACGATCTGACCGGCCCCGATGGTGAACGACACGTCGTCGACGAGTGTCCGGTCGCCGGCCCGCACGGTCAGCCCGGCGACGGTCAGCAGGCCGTCCGGCTCCGTGCCGGCCGCTGCCCCCTCAGTGCCCGACGCCAAAGGCGCCTGTGCCGCGCCGTCCTGTGCGGGAACGGCCGGTCCTGCCGGGTCCGCCGTCTTGGCCGGGGCGTGCGCTGTGACGCGGGTTCGCGGGTCGACGAGTGAGGCCACGCCGTCTCCGAGAAGCATGGCGCCCACACCGGTGACGATGAGCATGATGGACGGAGCCAGGACGACCGACGGCTGAGCGAAGATCGACGGCAGCGCCTCGTTGAGCAGCCGGCCCCAGTCGTACTGCGGGTTCTGCACACCGAGGCCGACGAAAGACAGACTGCTGATGTCGAGCAAGGCCAGGGTGAAGCTCGAACTGAGGAGCACCAGCAGCGGCCCGCTGATGTTCGGCAGGACATGCCGGCCCAGAATGCGTAGGCCGGGGACGCCGAGCAGGCGCGCGGTGAGGACGTAGTCCTTGTCCGCGACGGTCGCGGCGAGATTCGCCGTCAACCGCGCGAACCCAGGGATGCCTGCGACGGCGATCGCGACAATCGCCGACCCCATGCCGGGCCCGAGCACCGCCGCGATGACGAGGGCGAGAACGAGTGAGGGGAAGGCCACCGCCGAGTCGATGAGCCGCAGACAGGTCTCGCGCAGCCACCCGGGTGCGAGGTGGACCAGCGCGCCGATCGCGACGCCGACGACGAACGAGGCAGCGGTGGCAGCAGCGGCCATGAGCAGGGTGAGCCGGGTCGCGACGAGCGCCCGGGCGAGGACATCACGGCCGAAGGCGTCGGTGCCGAGGAGATGCTCGGCACCGGGCCCGAGCCGGGCGTCGCCCGTGAGGGTCTCGGCGGAGCCGCTCAGCAGCAGCGGGGCCACGACGGCCACGACGAGGAGCAGACCGAGGATCACCGCGCCGGACAGCAGCGACGGGTTGCGGCGCCATCGGCGCACGGTCGCGTCAGTGGCCACGACGACCTCCCTCGAGCGTGCGCGGGTCGACGATCCCGAGGACGACGTCCACGAGGAGGTTGACGAGGAGGGCGAGCATGCCGACGACGAGGATGATGCCCTGGATCACCGGATAGTCCTTGTAGATGATCGCCTGGACGATCTCGGTGCCGAGCCCGGGGTAGGTGAAGACGTTCTCCAGGATGATCGTCCCGCCGAGCAGGGACGTGAGGACGAGACCGCTCAGGGTAAGGACGCTCGTCACGAGGTTGGGCAGCGCGTGGCGGAGGTGGAGCCGCACGGATCCCAGGCGGTGGCCGCGCGCGGTCCTCATGTAGTCCTGGGCGAGTACCGAGGCCGTCTCCTGCCGGACGACCTGGGCGATGGCGAAGGCCGGGCCGATGCAGAGCGCGGAGATCGGCAGGATGAGCGCGCTCGGTGTCGCGGCGCCGCCGGACGGCAGCAGCCCGAGGCTGATCGAGAACAGCACGACGAGGAGGGTCGCGACGACGTAGACCGGCGCCGACGCGAGGAGGCCGGCGAGCGTGCCGAAACCGACGCCGAGCCGGCGGCGGCGTCCGTCACGAGTGAGGACACCGACGGCCATGCCGAGCGGAACGGCGATGACCAGGGAGAGCAGGACGGCCGGGACGACGAGCTGGATGGTGTACGGCAACCGGGTCGCGACGATGTCCGCGACCGGTGTGTTGAACCGGAACGAGGTGCCGAGCCGTCCGGACGCCATGTCGCCGAGGTAGTGGACGAACCGCGTCGTCAGCGGCTCGTCGAGGCCCAGTCGTTCGCGTATCGCCGCGAGCGTGGCCGGGGAGGAGTTGGTTCCGGCGATCGCGCGGGCCGGGTCCCCGGGCAGCAGGGGCACGATGAGGAATGTCACGACGATGAGCAGCAGCATGGACATCAGCAGCCCGCCCGCCCGCCGAACGGCGAACCCGGTCCAGCCACCGCCCAGCCGCAGCCGGGCAACGCGGCTGACGGGTGCGGCCTGCAGCGGCCCGGTCGGGACCGCGGCCCCGGCGCTCACAGCGCCCCCGCCGCGAGCGCAGCGTCGTCCGGATGCCGCTCGTACCAGCGGAACCGCGGTTCGAGCTGGGCAGAGAGTCGCAACAGCGTCGCCTCGTCGTAGGGCGCGCCAATGAGTTGCGCACCGACCGGCAGGCCGTCCGCGGTCGTATGGACGGGCAACGAGATGGCGGGCAGCCCGGCGATGTTGACGAACGCGGTGAACGAGACCATCCGGGTCTCGGTGGCCCGCGGCCCGTCCGGGTCGGAGTTCGCCTCGTCGTACACGGGGCCGACCGGTGGGGCCACGACCGCCGTGGTCGGGGTGAGGAGAACGTCGAAGTCCCGGCCCCACTGGGCGACCACCTCGCGTGACTCGGCCTGCAGTCGGGCCGCCGTCCGGGCGTAGTCGCCCGCGGTGACCTCAAGGGCGGTCTCCCGGCGGCGCCGGATGTAGGGGTCCACCGCGTCGGGATCGTCGAGCTCGATGGCGTAGGTGGAGGCACTGATGATCGTCCAGGTGAAGCCCATGATCGCCTCGTACGAGAACATCGTCGGGTGGGTTTCGACGACGTCGTGTCCCAGGTCGCGCAATGCCTGCGCGGCTGTCAGCGCCGCCTTGCGGCACTCCTCGTCGACCGGCAGCCCAGTGGGCGCGTCGAGCAGCAGGCCGATCCGCAGCCGGCCGGGGTCGGCACCGACCTCCTCGATGTAGGGGCGGCCGGGTTCGGGCGCGCTGTACCAGGCGAGCCGGTCGGCACGGCCCATGACGTCGAGCATGAGGGCCGCATCGCGCACGGTTCGGGTGATCGCGCCTTCGGTCGTCGAGTGTTCCCAGCCTCGGACGAACGCGGGCACGCGTCCCCGGCTCGGTTTGAGGCCCACGAGGCCGGTGACGGACGCCGGAACCCGGATCGATCCGCCGCCGTCGGAGGCGTGTGCCACCGGGGCCAGCCCGGCCGCGACGGCCGCCGACGCACCGCCGCTCGACCCGCCGGAGGTGTGCGCGGGATTCCACGGGTTGCGCGTCTTGCCGTGCCGGGCGTTCTCGGAGACGGTCAGCGCACCGAACTCCGGCGAGTTGGTCCGGCCGAGGGGGATCGCGCCGGCGTCGAGGAGGAGCTGGATGTCGGGGTCCGTGACCGTCTGCGGGGTGTCCCGGATAGCCAGTGAGGACATCGTGTTGGGTTGTCCCACAACGGAGTTGAGGTCCTTGATGGGGATAGGGACGCCGTGCAGCGGGCCGAGCGGATCGCCGCGCAGCACCGCCCGCTCGGCATGGACGGCCGCCGCGCGCACGGCGTCGGCGTCGAGCCAGACAACGGCGTTGACGGCCGGATTGATCCGCTCGATGCGGTCGAGGTAGGTCTCGGCCACCTCCACCGGGCTGACCTCTTTCGTGCGCACGAGGTCGGCGATCTGCTGGGCGGTGCTGAAAGGGTCGATCACCAGGGGGCTCCTGTCGGAACGGTGCAAGGTATCGGTGCAGGACGTCGAAACGGCGCGGGGCCCCTCTGTGCGGGACGCTTGGATCCGACCGCGCGGGTCTCCGCCGTGTGTGGACGCCTGTCTGTCAGCGGGTGATGCGCAGGATGGGGTCGTCGAGCGAGCCGCCCAGCATCTGTGCGCTGAATCCCTTGCGCAGCGCATAGATAAACGGGTCGTTGACCAGCGGCACCGCGTCCGCCTGCGAGATCAGGGCCTTGGCAGCCGTCTGGTATGCGGCACAGCGAGCCTTCTCCGTCGTCGCCTCGGCGCCCTGGGCGAAGGCCTTGTTCACCACGGGGTTCTTCACGGCGCCGAGGTTGCCGCCACCTTCTTGGACGGTCGGACCGACGAAGTGGCCGAGCGGGTTGGCGAGGCTGCCGAGGAAGTTGAGGTCGGCGAAGACCGTGAGGTCCCAGGTGTCGGGCTTGCCGAACACGGTCCCGACCCACGTGCCGACGTCGACGTTGGAGAGGGTGACGTCCGCGCCCGCGGCCCGCAGCGCCTCCTGGATGTACTGGTTTCCGGCGCCGGCCGGGCCGACGACCTGGGGGCCGACGAGGCGGATCTTCTTGCCCTTGAGCACGGTCGTCGCCGAGGCTTTGTCCGTCGGCAGAAGGTAGGAGGTGCCAGGATCGTTGCAGGGGGTGCCTTTCTGCACGAACATCGTCGACAGCTCACCCGTGTCCTTCGAGGCGACCTTGGCGAAGGCGGCGCGGTCGACGGCCTGGGCGACTGCCCGGCGGGTGGCGACGTCGGCGAAGACCGTGCCGGGTCGTTCGTTGAAGAGCAGGTAGAAGTCGGAGAACCGGCTGACGCTCACGGAGTAGCCGCCTGCGCCGTCGAAGCGCGGGATACCGGAGGCGTCGATCTTGCCGATGTCGAGCTGGCCGCTCCTCACGAGGTTGCCGGTCGCCGTGGGGTCGGGCGAGACCAGGTACTCCATCGTGGAGGCAACCTTGCCGGGGATCTTCGTACGCCAGGCCGGCCATGCCTTGTACCCCGGGCGAAGCGTGTACGAGTACGAGACGCCTGACTGGGACTTCTGAAGAAGGTAAGGGCCGGACTGGGACCCCTTGGCCTTACCCACGGCAAGGGCTTTGAGGTCCTTCAGTCCCGCCGGGCAGACAATGCCCGTGCTCGCGACCGACAGGCCGGTGACCATGGCGCCCCACGGCCTGGCGAGCGTGATCTTCACCGTTCGCGCCGCGTCGTCGGCGGTCACTGTCACCGTGTTGCCGGGGCCGAAGACGGTGGGGACATCGGGCGCCGCCGTCTTCGGGTCGACGAATCGGTCGAGGGAGCCCTTGACGACCGTCGGCGTGATCGGCGTCCCGTCGGCGCAGGTCGCGTCGGTGCGCAGGGTGAACGTGGCCGAGGTCGGCGTGTTCGTCCACTTGGTGGCGAGCCCGCCGACAAGCCCGCCCTCGTCCTTGCGCACGAGGGTGTCGTAACTGTTGCGGGCGAGCAGGTAGTCCGGCAGGGACAACGCCTTGGCCGGATCGAAGCCGGCCGGCACGTCGATCGTCGTCCGGATCTTCGTCACCGTTGCGGCACCGTCGCCGCCCGAGTTCTGGGACGTCGATCCTGTGGTCGTGCAGCCGGCGAGCACGGCCGTCATGGCGACGGCTGCGGTCACTGGGACCACGTGGGTACGGGTCTGGCGCATGGGTGCTCCTGGAGAGGGATGTTGCGCTCTGCGCAGGTCGCAAGGGATCGAGCGGGGCGAGCGCGAGCAGTTCGGGTGGAGGCGGTGCGCGCGGAGCTCGGTGGACGCTGCTCGGCAGCGAGCCGTGGAGCACTCGGTGTGGAGAGGATGCCGCCAAGTGAACGACGTAGTCAATAGCGTTAACTAACTTGGCACACGCGTCACCCTTGCCGCCGATTTCGATGAGAACGCTGCTGGGCGCTGGCCGCGAAGGCTGACGCGTGTCAGTCGCGCGGAAGCGTCGCCGCCTCCGCCTCGAGGGCGGCAAGGAGGATATCCATCTGCCGGTGGAAGACTTCGGTCATGTCGACGCTGCGCAGGTACTCCTTCGCCGCCTCGGCGTAGGGGTACGCGTCAGGATCTGCCGACTGGTATTCCTGCACCCAGTTCACCTCGGCGCCGAACCGTTGGTTGACGAGCCGCCAGGCGTTGTTGCTCGCCATGGAGAGGATGAAGTTCGAGATGGCCTGGTAGTGCAGGACGGCCTCCCGGCCGCGCCAGCCGCCGCGGTGGAACGCTTCCAGGACGGCGTCGACGGCGCGCAACTCGTGAACGCCCCGGGTGACTCTCCCCATGGAGAGCGCGGCGGCCGCCGGGTGGTCGAGCGCGGTGTTCCAGGCACGGATCGCCAGATCCCGCAGCGAATCGGTCCACGACTGGTGCGGCTCATACCCGTCGAGGGAGATCCTGTCGAGCTCCTCCGCGACGGCGACCATGATGTGGTCGCGACTCGCGAAGTGCCGGTAGACCGCGGTCGCGGAGGAGGACAGCTCCTTGCCGAGTCGCTGGAAGGTCAGCGCGTCCGGCCCATCCTCGTCGAGGATCCGCAGCGCAGTCTCAACGATGAGCCCTTGGGAAAGAGTCCCCCGTTGGAGCCTCTTCGTCGCCTGACCCCTGGCACCTGCCACTCGAACGCCTCCCTCGGACGGACGGCGAGCCCACGCTGCCGCAGCCTGGACCCCTTTACCGGCTGACGATAAGACCAGCCTAGGCGACTGGTGTTGAGCGGATCATCCTGGGCCCGGTCACCGAGGGGGCCATGCCCCCAACTATCCCTCCGGTCACAGTCTCCACAGTGGAAGAAGAAAAGTAGAGTCACAGGTCCGAGCCCGCGCACGCTGTCGGCGAAGGCGTCGGTCGACGTCTGGTGCAGCACGCCCGGCGAACACACAGCCGAGCTGAGTCCCGATCCCGCTCCGCCGCCTCGCCACATCCACAGAGGTTGCCGACGCGGTCCTCTTCCTCACCCTCGCCCCGGGCCCGCATGACAGGAGTGGTCCGCCCTGATGTCGGGTGCGCCTGGCGTGTCTGGAGCACTCCGACGAGGCGTTCGCCTGGCACTACGCGGAGGCCTACCTCGCGCTGAACGGATGCCGCCTGGCCTATCCGCCGAAGGAAGCGGTCGCCCTGGTGCGGGACGCGGCTTCCGGCGCGATAGGGGTTGGCCTGATCGGCCGTCAAATGCGCGCCTGGAGCGTTGCCTGACCGTCCGGTGGCTTGCGCCCCCGTATGGATGCTCGCCGTTCGGGGAGGGAGCAGCGAACCGTGTGTGGTGTAGGCAGAACGGGTAAGCAAGAGGCACCGCCTGCCGGGGTGGGGTGAGGTGGCGTGTCAGCCGGCGGTGTCGTCGCGGGCCAGGTCCGCGCTGCGGGATGTTCACGAATACGCGTGACCTGCGACGGCATCAGGCTCTGAAGATCCCTCCCCATGTGGGTGGTGATCGTTCCCCGATCCTGGTTCATCGATTCCCGAGCGCCCGCCGGATTCCGATCGGCTCCCGGCGGAACGCTGGCTTCGCTGCCCTCAGCCGGGCCGCTCGGCCGTCAGCCCTCCTCCCAGTTCCCGCGCCCGGCGCACGAACACCTCATGCAGATCCCGCGCCGCCTGCGGCACGGACTCGGCCTTGCGTCGCTGCAGCATCAGCAGCACCCGGGTCATGTCCCCGGCGATCGGCCGGTACGTGATCGTGCCCAGCCTCTCCAGCGGATCCCCGATGACGCTGAAGTCCGGCAGGACCGTCGCCCCCAGGCCCTCGGCGACCATCAGCTTGCCCATCTCGGCGCCGTCAGTGGAATACGAGAAGGATGGGGTGCGGCCCCCCAGGAGCCGGTGGACATATCGGTGCATCACATAGCCGGAGCGCATGGCGATCAGCGGCTGGGCGAGCAGGTCGTCCGCCGACACCGCGGGCAGGGACGCGAGCGGACTGTCGGGGCGCACGCACACCACCGGCCGGCCATGCAGCAACTGCGTGGACTCGAAGCCGGCGGGCATGTCGTCACCGTCCAGGTGGTTGACGAGGCCCAGATCGAAACCGCCCTCCGACAGCGCCCGGCTGATGTCGGCCTGCTGGGCGGCGACCACCTCGACCTGGGTGAGCGGATGCGCGGCGCGGAAGTCCCTCACCACCGGAACGAGCAGGGGAACAGTCGCGGCGTTGACCGTGCCCACCCGCACCATGCGGCTGATGTGGTGCTGTTCGCCGGCCGCGGTCCGCAACCGGTCCACCGCCTCCAGCACATTGATGATGTACGGCAGCAGCTCCCGCCCCTCCGCACTCATCGTCGCTCCGGTCCGTTTGCGCTCCAGGAGATCGACTCCCAGTTCCCGTTCCAGATTCCTGACGGTCTCACTCAGCGCGGGCTGTGAAAGGCGCAGTTCCTCCGCGGCCCGGCGCAGTGAGCCGAGTCTGGTCACCGCAGCGATGTACTCCAGCTGTTCTGTCCGCACGAACAAAGCATTTGCGTTCGGCTGCGGTTGTTCAAGGGTTTCCCTGTGACACCCTCGTGAAATTCAATGGTCCGCGATACAAGACCGGTCGGGTTTTCCTTGACTACCCGGACCGGCCCCTGTCACGATCGGTGACATGAAGATGCGACTGGATCTCACGAGGCGACGCCACGTCGACCTCGCGCGCGTCTCCAGCGCCTCTTGTTGCGCTGCGGCCTGACTCTCCGGATCTACCGCGTCCTTCGGCCACGCCGCACCTGTCACGGACAGGCCATGTGCCGCGTTTCCCCGATTCTCTTTATCGCCTGAATTCCGCATGCCTTCACAATTTAGGCGGGATTCGGCGCGCCCGAGACTTCTTTCCGCAACAGGAGTTCCGCATGCCCGCGCCCGTGAAATTCGCCTATTGGGTCCCCAATGTGAGTGGGGGGCTGGTCACGAGCAAGATCGAACAGCGCACCGACTGGGGGTACGAATACAACCGCGAACTCGCTGTCCTCGCCGAGAACAACGGCTTCGAGTACGCCCTCAGCCAGGTCCGCTACATGGCCAGCTACGGCGCCGAGTACCAGCACGAGTCGACCAGTTTCAGCCTGGCCCTGCTGCTGGCCACACAGCGCCTGAAGGTCATCGCCGCCGTCCACCCCGGCCTGTGGCACCCCGGCGTGCTGGCCAAACTCGGCGCCACCGCCGACCACCTGTCGAACGGCCGCTTCGCGGTGAACGTCGTCTCGGGCTGGTTCAAAGGCGAGTTCACAGCCCTGGGCGAGCCCTGGCTGGAACACGACGAACGCTACCGTCGCTCCGAGGAGTTCATCCGCGCGCTGCGCCAGATCTGGACGGAGGACCACACCGAACTCGCTGGTGACTTCTACCGGCTGCGTGACTTCTCCCTCAAGCCCAAGCCCCTCAACTCTCCCGAGCGCCCGCACCCGGAGATCTTCCAGGGGGGCAACTCCACGGCAGCCCGGCAGATGGCCGGCCGGGTCTCGGACTGGTACTTCTCCAACGGCAAGGACTTCGACGGTGTCGTAGAGCAGCTCAACGACGTACGAGCGGCTGCGGCTCAAGCCGGCCGAACGGCCCCCAAGTTCGGCCTCAACGGTTTCCTCATCGCCCGCGACACCGAGGCCGAGGCTCGCGAGACGCTCCGGGAGATCGTCGCCAAGGCGGACCCGGACGCCGTCGAGGGCTTCGGCGCGGCCGTCAAACAGGCCGGGCAGTCCACCGCCGACGGCAAGGGCATGTGGCAGGACTCCACCTTCGAGGACCTCGTCCAGTACAACGACGGCTTCCGCACCGGCCTGATCGGCACCCCCGAACAGATCGCCGAACGTGTCGTCGCCTACAAGAAGCTCGGCGTCGACCTCCTCCTCCTCGGCTTCCTGCACTACAAGGAGGAAGTCGAGTACTTCGGCAAGCGCGTGCTGCCCCTGGTCCGCGAGCTCGAGGCCCAGCTTCCGGCAACGGACGCCGAGCCCGCGCCCGTCACCGCACACGTCTGACGCTTCGTCCCCTCCGCACCTCACCGCGAAAAGAGACCGACACTCTTGACTTCTCCCCCAGCCGAAGCAGGGAGATTCTTCCCTCGCGGGTTGAGCTTTCTGCTTCTCAGACAGCAGCTGCCCCGAACCAACGGCAAGGGACGTGGGTACGCCCAGCAGTCTTACGCCAGCTCCACAGACCTGACATCCCGCCAGCCCGGCGGTAGGCCCGGCCAGCGTGGCTATCGCCGACCGGACGCCAAACAAACTACCCCTTACCTGCGGCTGGTTGGCGGTGAAAGCCGATCCGCCCTGGCGGCGCATCGGCTTTCCCTGCCCTGCTCCGCAGGAGTCCGTTTCCTCCCCCGCCCCAAGGCGGGGGTATCCACGGAGGAATCCCGATGAGCACCGCAACGCCCGCCGACTGGCAGAGCAGCCCCGCCCCGCAGACCGCCCAGGACTGGACCACGCGCGCCGCCGAGGTCGCGGCCGTCCTTGCCACCGACGCCGCCGAACGCGACCGTGCCGGCGCCACCCCCTATGCCGAGGTGCAGCTCCTGAAGGACGCGGGCCTGGTGACCCTGCTCGGTCCCACCGAGCACGGCGGCGCGGGCCAGGACTGGCCCACCGCCTACCGCGTCGTCCGCGAGGTGGCCAAGGCCGACGGCTCCATCGGACAGCTCCTGGGCTACCACTACCTCTGGTTCTGGGCCGCCCGCCTGGTCGGCACCCGCGACCAGTGGCAGCGGATCGAGGCCGAGGCCACCAGCGACCGCTGGTTCTTCGGCGGGGCCGTCAACCCACGTGACAAAGACGTCATCGTCACCGAGGACGGGGGCGACCTCGTCTTCACCGGCCGCAAGACCTTCTCCACCGGTAGCAAGGTCTCCGATGTCACCGTCCTCGAAGGCGTCCTGGACGGCACCGAACTGCACGTCTTCGCCGTCGTCCCCTCGGACAGCGAAGGCCTCACCTTCCACGACGACTGGGACAACATCGGCCAGCGGCTCACCGAGAGCGGCGGCGCCACCATCGACCGCGTCCGCACGCCGTGGGCGTCCGCGCTCGGCTACGTCGACAAGAAGTTCCAGCCACGGACGTACAACACCCTCAACGTCCCCACCATCCAGCTGGTCTTCGTGAACTTCTACCTGGGCATTGCCGGCGGCGCCCTGGAGACGGCGGCGGCATACACCCGCACCAAGTCCCGGCCGTGGCTGCACGGCGGCTACGAGCGCGCGGTCGACGAGCCCTACGTCATCGACATCTACGGCGATCTCACCGCGAAGCTGTGGGCAGCCGAGGCTCTCGCGGACGCCGTCGCCGCGGAGGGACAGAAGCTGCACGACGACCCGGACGCGGTCACCGCACAGACCCGCGGCGAATTCGAGGTACGGGTGGCCGCCATCAAGGCCCGCGCCACCGACGTCTCCCTGGAGATCGGCAACCGCATCTTCGAGGTGACCGGCGCCCGCGCCACCAACACCGCCGAGGGCCTCGACCGCTTCTGGCGCAACGTCCGCACCCACACTCTGCACGACCCCGTCGCCTACAAGCGGCGCGAGGTCGGCCGCTGGGTCCTCGAGGGCGAACTGCCCGAGCCCACCTGGTACTCCTGACCCGCTCCGACCGGGGCGCCCGGCACAACGCCGCCGGGTGCCCCGGGCTTCCAGAAAGAGGACCGCATGCCCAGCGTCCTGTCCGTCTCCGGCAGCCCTTCCGCCTCGTCCCGCACCAACCGCCTGCTGCGTCACCTCGACTCCCGGCTGCGTGCGCAGGGCCACGAAGTGATCCCGCTCGACGTGCGTACCATCCCCGCCGAGGCCCTGCTCGGTGCGGACTTCCGCCACCCCGCCATCATCGAGGCCACCGAACTCTTCGACCGCGTCGACGGCGTCGTCGTCGGAACTCCCGTGTACAAGGCGTCGTACTCCGGTGTCCTCAAGGCACTGCTCGACCTGCTTCCGCAGTACGCCCTCACCGGCAAGACCGTGCTGCCGCTCGCCACCGGTGGTTCCGTCGCGCACGTCCTGGCCATCGACTACGCCCTCCGCCCCGTCCTCAGCTCCATGGGCGCGGCCCACATCGTGCAGGGCTGGTTCACCCTCGACAAGGACATCACCGTGCACGAGGACGGCTCCCTGACGGTCACGCCGACCACCGGTGAGGCCCTCACCCAGGTGGTCGACCAGTTCTCGGCGGCCCTCGGCCGCACCACACCGGTCCTGGCCACGGCGAGCTGAGCGCCATGTCCGTGCAAGTGATCGCCGACGACGCCGAAGCCCTCGCCGTCGCAGCCGCTCTGGCCGCCGAGTTCCGTGCCGGCGCCTCCAGCCGGGACGCCGAACGAAGGCTCCCCCGTGCTGAGTTGGACAAGCTCTCCGCCTCCGGGCTGCTCGCCGTCACCGTGCCCGCCGAACACGGCGGAGCGGACGTCGGCGCCCTGACCCTCGCCGAGATCTTCAGGCTGCTCGCCACAGCCGACGCGAGCCTGGCCCAGATTCCGCAGAGCCACTTCGCCTACGTCAATGTGATCCGACGTCAGGGTGACGCAGAGCAGCAGAAGTTCTTCTTCGCCGAGCTGCTCGCCGGCCGCCGCCTGGGAAACGCCCAGTCGGAGGCGGGCACCAAGCACGTCCAGGACATCCGCACCCGGCTTCAGCCCCGGCCGGACGGCTCGTACGTCCTGAACGGCGTCAAGCACTACTGCACCGGCGCCCTGTTCGCCGACTGGATCCCGGTGCTGGCCAGAGCCGTGGACGACCACCTGCACGTCGCGTACGTGCCGCGGGACGCCCCTGGCCTCACGGTGATCGACGACTGGGACGGCCTGGGCCAGCGGACGACCGCCAGCGGAACCGTCCGCCTGGAAGGCGTCCCCGTACCCGCCGACCGGGTCCTGCCCCACCACCTCACCTTTGAGGGTCCGCAACTCCACGGCGCCGTCGCGCAGTTGCTGCACGCCGCCATCGACACCGGGATCGCCTGCGGCGCACTGGCAGAGGCTGCGGAGTTCGTACGGACCAAGAGCCGTCCGTGGTTCGAGAGCGGTGCCGAGACGGCGGCCGAGGACCCGTTGCTGATCCAGCAGTTCGGTGAACTCGCCCTCCGGGTACGAGCATCCGAAGCACTGCTGCGCGAGGCCGCACATGCCGTCGACGCGGCGCGAGCCGACCTCACCGACGACTCCGCCGCCGAGGCGTCCATCGCGGTGGCCGCCGCCAGGGTGCAGGCAGCAAGCGCCGCCGTGGACGTGGCGAGCGCGCTCTTCGAAGTGGCCGGTACCCGATCGGCGCTCAACTCCCTCAATCTGCACCGGCATTGGCGCGACGCCCGTACCCACACCCTGCACGACCCTGCCCGCTGGAAGATCCAGCACATCGGTAGACACGTACTCAACGGCGCCCGGCCGCCCCGCCACGGCCTGCTCTGAAGGACATCGACGCCGTCCCGCTCCCCACATCTCTGATCGGAGACCCCGTGTCCCTCACCTTCCACTGGTTCCTGCCCACCAACGGCGACAGCCGCCACGTCGTCGGCGGCGGCCACGGCACCCCGGCCACCGCCTCCGGACGAGACCGGCCACCGACGGTCGCCTATCTGAGCCAGATCGCTCGCGCCGCTGAGGATCTCGGCTTCGTCGGCGCGCTCACCCCCACCGGAGCCTGGTGCGAGGACGCCTGGCTGACCACCGCCATGGTCAGCCAGCACACCCAACGCCTGAAGTTCCTGGTCGCCTTCCGCCCCGGCTTCGTCTCGCCCACGCTCGCCGCCCAGATGGCCGCCACCTTCCAGCGGCAGAGCGGCGGACGGCTCCTGCTCAACGTCGTCACCGGCGGCGAGAGCCACGAACAGCGGGCGTACGGGGACTTCCTCGACAAGGACGCCCGATACCGCCGTACCGGTGAATTTCTGCGGATCGTTCGGGAGCTGTGGGAGGGCAAGACCGTCGACCTGGCCGGGGAGCACCTTAGGGTAGAGGATGCGAAGCTGGCCCGCGTGCCAGATCCGGTACCGCAGGTGTACTTCGGCGGCTCCTCCCCCATCGCCGGCGAGGTCGCCGCCAAGTACATCGACGTCTACCTCACCTGGGGCGAACCGCCCGCGCAGGTCGCGAAGAAGATCGCCTGGATTCGCGGGCTCGCGGCGAAGGAAGGGCGGACGCCGCGCTTCGGTGTCCGGCTTCATGTCATCACACGCGATACCTCCGAGCAGGCTTGGGCAGAAGCGGACCGTCTTCTGGCGGGCTTCGATCCGGAGACCGTGCGGTCGGTGCAGGCCGGGCTCACGCGCAGCGAGTCCGAAGGGCAGCGGCGGATGCTCGCCCTGCACGGCGGAAGCCGGGACGCTCTGGAGATCCACCCCAATCTATGGGCCGGCATCGGTCTGGTGCGCGGTGGTGCGGGAACCGCGCTGGTCGGCAGTCATGACGAGGTCGCCGAGCGGATCAAGGAGTACGCCGCACTGGGAATAGAGGAGTTCGTGCTGTCCGGGTATCCGCATCTGGAGGAGGCGTACTGGTTCGGGGAGGGAGTGTTGCCACGGCTCGCCGCACAGGGCCTGTGGCGGCATCCGGCAGGGAAGCAGGAAGTGGCTTCGGCTCAAGTGCCGTTCGCGGGCTGACTCCGCACCCCGCCAGGCGTGGTCACGTCCACGGACGTGGTGTACGGCAAGCACCGTCCCCCAGCAAGGGGCACCGACGAAACTCCAGCCGTGCGCCGACCGGCCGACGGGCGGGCGGTGTACCGGGGGATGTTCGGCATTGTCACTTTGCCCTGCCGTGCACTGCGGCCGCACCGCCGCTGCTTCCCTGGGCAGCGCGTCCAGAAGCACAACACCGCGCACACCTACACATACTCGTGGGACAGCGGCGAAACCATATCCGGAGGCGCCGACAGCAGCCCGGCCACCCTCCGCCCCATCCCCGTCCCAGTGGTCATCTTCGACAACGACACGTGCATGCCTTCTGGGGTTCCGAATCAACACGGCCCGTTCGGCGAGCTCCCGCCGACGTTCCACCGCACTGGTGCCCAGGCGCCGCTCAACCGGTCGCCGGCCCCTCCCAAGGGCAGCCTGTGCCTGCACCGCTTCCACGCGATCCGGCCGCGGGAGTCACACTCGGCACGACATGAGCGTCGCTGACCGTCGCCCTCAGGACCCGTGGGTGACGCTGACCCGCACGGTCAGCGAGCCCCTGTTGTCCTCGGAGCAGGACCCGGCGGTGTCGTTCATCCCCAGCTGCAGGGTGCCCTTTCCGGCGGCCAGGAAGGTCAGCCTCTGCCCGACGGAGTGAACCGGGAAGTCCTTCTCACCCTCGAGGCGCGCCAGAAGGGAGGCGAACGGGGCCGCGGACTTGACCTTGCAGCCGTTCGCACCGGACATCGCCTTGTCGGTGGCGGCGTCGTATCCGCTCGGCCCGGTCAGGGGCCAGTTCCGGTAGTCGGCGGTCCACTGTCCCCTGACGAAGCGCACGGTGACCTTGTCCCCCCGCTGCACGGAGACTCCGGCCACCGGCTGCCAGCTGTTCGCCGCCTGGACGACCTGGCTGACGGTCGTCGTCCTCGGGCCATCCTTGGGCGGCAGGGCCCCGGTGAGGAAGAGACCGCCCACGACGCCTGCCGCGAGCAGCGCAGTACCGGCGAGTGCCCACACCAGCCGCTTCGGGCCCGCCGAGCGGGACGCCTGCCGGGGAGTGGGCTTGAGCGATGTGGTGTGCAGGACCGTCGGCACTGTCTCCCCGGCCGGTACGAGCCGCTCCTGGCCGCTGGTGACGGTGTCCGCGTCGGCCAGCGGAGTCGTCGGCCGCGCTACCCGCACGGTCGCCGACGGCAGCGGCCCCGCGTCCGCCTCCCCCGCCGCGACCCGCTGCAGGGCGGAACGAGAACCTGCCGCCGAGGGGCGCTCGTCCGGGGACTTGCGCAGCAGTGCTTCGATCACCGGGCGCAGCGGGCCCAGCCGATCCGACAGAGCGGGTTCCTCGTACGCCACCGCGTGCAGCGTCGCGGGGCGCGCGGGCCGACGGAAAGGAGACTGACCACCGCAGACCGTGGCGAGGGTCGCGCCCAGTGACCACAGGTCGGAGGCCGGGCCGACCTCCGCTCCCATCACCCGCTCCGGCGCCATGTACTCAAGGGAGCCGACCAGTTCCCCGGTGGTCGTCAGGAACTCGCCGTCGTCCAGGGCCGCGATACCGAAGTCGGTGAGGACGGCGCTGCCGTCGCGACGCAGCAGCACGTTGGCGGGCTTGACGTCGCGATGCAGGGTACCGGCGGCGTGCACGGCCGCCAGCGCGTCGAGCAGCTGTAGCCCGAGTGCGGCGGCGTGTTGCGGTGCGAGCGGTCCGGACTCGGCGATGTGATGCGCCAGCGATGGCCCGTCGACGAGTTCCATGACGATCCACAACCGGTCCTCGCCCTCCACGAGGTCATGGATGCCGACAACGTGCGGGTGCGGCACCCTGGCGACCGCGCGCGCCTCACGGATTGCGCGGCGGATCCGGACGCGGTGCTCCTCGTCGCCGTACGCAAGGATATACAGTTCCTTCGCGGCGACCGGGCGGTCCAGCAGTTGGTCATGGGCCCGCCATACCGTGCCCATGCCACCCCGGCCCAGCACCTCGTGGAGCTGATACCGGCCGGCGATCACTCGATCCGAGCCGGATTCCGAACGACTTGCCGCCTGGTGATCGCTATCTCCGGATATCACGGACTCTCTCACGTTTCTCTTCCGGCGGCCTGGGCGCCCGCCGGGCGTCGTTGTCTTCGAACGCGGCCGAGCATAGCGGAGCACTTAGATGGCCTTGTGCAGTCAACTACCTTGTACGGGAGGGCCCTTGGCGGGCGTAGCTTTCAAGCTCCCTGAGCTGGGCGTTGGTGCGCCGGGTCCGGCGGAGGCGGTCGGGCAGCGGTGTGCGGGCGTCAGGCAGCACACGGTGGGCGAGGAACAGCGTCTTGAGGAACAGGCGGATCACTCGCTCGCGGCGCGGCCCCATCCAGCCGATCCGGTGCAGTTGGCAGACTCGTTCTCCAGCGAGGTAGCGGGTCAGATCACGGCCGAAGGCATGCAGTGGGGCCGGGAACCAGCGCTCGGCGAAGAAGTGCATCATCGCGGTGGCGACCCGGTGCCCGGAATCGGTTGGCTCGTAGGGACGGGAGTCGAATTTCCGGGCGAACTCCTCCATTGCCTGCCAGTCCTCGGGGAAGGGTTCCTCGGCGAGGGGTCCGGATTCGCGTTCCAGGATGCGGAAGACGGCCTGCGCCCAGTGGTGCCAAGCGCGTTGCATGTGTTCGGGGATACCGGGCAGACCCAGCGTGGTCTGGAGTCGGTGGGCAAAGGTGGCCAGCAGGACCAGCGGATAGACGAAGTCGTCGATGTCGTCGAAGTTGCCGGGTAAGTTCGGCGTTTTTCGGGCCACGGCCAGATGGATGCGATTCAGCCGCTCAGCGGCTGCGCGGCCCGCCGAGCTGGACACGCCGTCCACCATCCAGGCCACCAGGAAGTCGTTGCCGTCCTGGAAGCGCCGGTACGGTTTCGTCTCCAGTTTTCGCGTGTGGTCCAACGTGGCTGCCCCAAGCGACGGTTGCATCATGTGCATGGTTCCCGGATAGATCATCATCGCCAGGGCGAACTCGGGTACCCGGTGGCTGACGTAGAGCGCGATCATCCTCTCCCACTCGGCGTCCGGATCCATGCGGGCCAACTCGCGATCCACCCACTTGTAGCCACGGCGCAAAGTTGGTTCCTCCACCTCAAGGCCATGGGGTGATCTCCCGTGGCCGCTACAGGAATTGATGCCAAGTCGGTGGTGCTGCACCGAGAGACGCAGCCGTGACGAACCGGGTTCCCGGTGCCAGGCTTACGCGCTTGGCGGAACTCTCGCCGAAGGCGCTCTCCTGCCTCGGAGCCGGTCACTCCGTCAGGTCAGACACCCATGTCGCTTGGTGTCAAGTGGCGGGGCTGTGGGCGTGGTGCGACCAGGCGGTCGCGTCGTCGTAGGTGGTTCTGGCTTTGAGGCAGCCGTGGAGGATGCCGACGAGGCGGTTGCCGAGCTGGTGGAGGGCGGGGGTTGTAGCCGGCCTCGCGGGCACGTTGCTTGTCGTATTAGCGGCGGGCGCCGGGTGAAGCGCGCAGGGCGGCGAATGCCTGGCGCTGGAGGGCGTCGGCGAGGCGGTTGTTGCGGACGTAGCGGGCCTGGACGGTGTGGCTCTTGCCGGAGGCCCGGGTGGCGGGGCTGGTGCCGGCGTAGTTCTTGCGGGCCTTCGCGGACGCGTGACGGGTGGGGTCGTCTCCGAACTCGGCGAGCACCCGGGCACCGGTGATCTCCGCGATACCGGGCATCGAAAGGTAGACCTCAGTGTCCGGGTGCGCCAGAAAATGGGCCTTCACCTGCACTTCCAGTGCGGCTATCTGCTCGTTCAGCGCGATGATCAGCCGCGCGTGGGCGGTGGCGGTGGCCGCGAGGCGGCCGTGACGGGCTCGGGCAGGCCGAGCTGCGGCTCGCGCAGAGCGGTCTGGATGGTGGCCGCCTTCGCGTCACGGTTGTGGCGGCGATGACGGGCCAGGACCGCGGTGATCCGGGCGCGGGTCAGTTTCGCCCCGGCTGCCGGGGTGGGCGCCTTGACCAGCAGTTCCAGGGCGTCCGTACTGGTCAGCTCCAGGTCTGCGTAGACGGACAGGGCGGCGGGGAAGTATTCGCGCAGCGTGGTCCGCAGCCGCTGAAAGGTGCGGGTGCGTTCCAGATGGGGGTCTGGTGGGCGCGGGCGACGACCTTCACAGCCTGCGCCTGCTCGCTGTCCCCGGCCACCGGCCGCAGCTGAACCCGATCGATGCGGACCATGTCCGCGAGCGCGTGCGCGTCGCTTCCGGAGTCAGCGGTGATCAGCAGCCGGGAAGCGTCGAGGTAGTCCTGCCAACCCTGATGGGTCCACCAGCGGCGATGGACTCCACCGCGAAGGCGGCGGTGTTGTAGAACCTGCCGCTGTTCATGCTCTACCTGGTGCTGCAGGCCGCGGACGTACTCGGAGGCCGCCCGCAGAGGGTCGAAATTCGCCTGGACCGTTCCTACGTGGACCGAGGGCGTATTTGTGGCCGTACAGGCCGACGTGGGCGAGCAGTGACGGCACAATGAGGCTCACAGCGGAATAAACGGTGCAACCGCCCGCAGCGGGCGTGCGCCGGAGGCGGAGATTACTTCTGCCGGTCCCGTTCCACAGCTTGTTCGCGGTAGTACGTGCGCCAGATCAACCGGTGCACTCGCGTCCAGCGCGGTACGGATCGCACTCCGGGGATGAACGGCACGAGCATCAGGCCCAGGCTGAGCAGGGCCATTAGGCCCCAGATCAGGGCGTCGGCGTTGCCGGAGGACTTGAAGGGTTCGATCTGATACCAGAACGTGTAGAGCCACAGCCACGCCTGGCCCGGATAGTTCCCGGTCTCGTTCATCATCCCCCACTGGTCGCCGCCGAGGTGCTCGGCACGGGCAAGGGACTCCAGGTAGGAACCATCGGAAAGGAAGAGCAACGGGCGGGTGTAGTTGGTCTCGTAGAACTTGCCCTGTGCCTGGAGCTGGCCGTCCAGCGCGCCGCTGCGAGCCAGTTCGAGAAGGCGTGCGATGAGGACGGGGACCGGGCCGTAGTCCCCCTTCGCGGGGGCACCGCCGTTGGCCTTGGCCAAGGCGTCGGAGTAGGCCGAGGTCCACGCCTGGTGCCGGGTAGCCGGGGCGGCGTCCCAGGCGGCGAGGGCCGCGCTGACGGCGGGCGGTTCGGGCGCGTCACGCAGCGGGCGCAGCACGAAGTCGTTCGCCGTGTCCACCGGGATGCGGACCCCCGCGGCGCTTTGCAGCCCGACCGGCCCGAGTTTCTGGGCCGCGCCTGGCGTGTGGTTGTACGGCGGCCCGTACTCGGCCGTACCGCTGGTCCCGCCGAGCTCGGACACGGCGGTCGTGGTGAAGTCGGCGCCGTCGGCCCTCGACCAGGAGGCCAGCGTCACCGGCTTGACGTCGGGCGAGGAGAAGATGGCGGCCAGGCCCACGGTGAGCAGCGCGACCACCACCAGCGCGATCGTGAACTCCTTGATCAGGTCGTACGGCCTGGCCGGAAAGGCGGCCGGGTCCGGCACGGCGGCTTTGCGCCTGCGTCGGTTCATCGCGCCGCCTCCTCGTCGGTTCCGTCCAGGGGAGGGACGGCGTCGATCGGCGGCACGATCCCGCGCAGCCGGACCAGCAGGATGTGCCAGACCGTCAGGAGGCCGAGGGCGAAAGGCAGCAGGACGATGTGCCACATCAGCATCTGGCCGAAGTCCAGCACGTTGAAGAACGCGCCGATGCCGACCGAGTTGAGCCCGTCCTTGGCCTGCCCGGCGATCCACTGGGAGTCGAAGTTCTGCTGGATCAGGTAGCCGGTGAAGGCCGTGCCGATCGAGGCGAAGAAACACACCGCACCGGTGACCCAGGTCAGCGCCCGCCGACCGCGCCAGGCTGCCATGAAGAACTTGCCCCACAGGTGGATGACCATGAAGAACATGAACAGCTCGACGCTCCACAGGTGCAGGCCGTTCACGTACTTGCCGGTTCCCGAGACATGCCACCATGCGGGCCCCTTCAGGGCGAGCACCCCGCCGGTGACCAGGACGACGATCAGTGCGGCCACGGTGAGCACACCGAAGACGTAGATCCATGAGGCCATGTACGCGGGCTGGGTGTCCGGCAGCAGCCTGTCCGGGGGCAGTGCCCGCACCGCTCGCCGCCGGACCGCTCCGGTCCAGCCTCCTCCCACCTCGCTCATCCTCGGCCTCGCCTCCGGGGGAAGGGCAGGAGTACGGCCGCCACGAAGACGACCAGCATCACCCCGATGACCACGAGGTTGGCGACAGACAGCTGCACCACTCCCCAGTGCACGTAGTGCCCAGTCCCGTTGAGATCGATGGGCGCGGAAAGCGCGCGCTCGACGGATGGCGGATGTCCTGTCATGGGCCGGCTCCCCTCGAAGTCCGAGAGCAAGTAGAGCGCCTTGTACGACCCTCGGCCTGCTGACCGGGCCGGCCATGGGCCGAACGGCTCAATCGCGCAACGGCAGCCCCGCGTACCCGGCGGCCACGCTGCCGCGGGCGCTGCCCGTGCCGGCCGGCACCAAGGTCGCCAACTGGCAGACGATCTTGTCCGCAGACAGCCGCCCGCGACCCGCACGAGGACACGATCAACAACCCACACCTGCCCCATGACCAGCAACTTCAGGTCGGCGAAGGCTCGCTCAACCCCGCCCTGCCCCTCGCGCTCGCCCTCTGGGTGGCACTGGCCGTCTTCCTGAAGCTGTGACCCCATTGCGAACCACGCCGATGCCACTGCCCGCACAGGCCAGCTCAACGAGAACGGCCGACTCCTCGACAGCCGCCTCACCCTGCACCAGGCCACAGCAAGTGCCGGTAGGGAAGGCGGTAGGGAGCCTTGTGAGCCGTTGGCCGCCGCATAGCTGGGCAACCGAGCCGAGGGCGCTTTTCCGATTGAGTCACTGAGCGGTGTGCACCCTTCACGATGCACACCGCTCAGTGGCCGTCAGGCGAACACGGACAGGAGGAGTGCCATTCCGAGGCCGAGCACGCTCACCAGGGTCTGCACCACGGTCTGTGTCTTCGTGGCCTGAGTGAGATCCATGCCGAAGGATTCCTTGACCAGCCAGAAGCCGGCGTGGTTCACGTAGTTCAGCCCGAGGGAGCCTGCCCCGATGGCCACCACGAGCAGCGATGCCTCCAGGCCGCCTCCGCTGACCATGGGGGCGATGATGCCGGTGGCGGAGACGATACCGACGGTGGCGGAACCGGTGGTCAGCGACAGCAGGAGTGCGATCAGCCAGCCCAGTACGATGACGTTCAGATGTGCCCCCTTGGCGGCGGAGGCGATCGCGTCGCCGATGCCGGAGTCCTGGAGAACCTGCTTGAACGCACCACCGCCACCGATGATGAGCAGGATGGCGGCGATGGACTTCAGGCTGTCCGTCAGGGATGCGCGGACCTCCTCGCCGGAGCGGCCCGTGCCCAGAGCGGTCACGCCGAGAGCGAAGAGCAGCCCGGCGAGCATCGCCACCACGGGCTCGCCCAGGAAGGTCAGCGCGGAACTCACGGTGCTCGTCTCGTCGAGCACCGTTTCGGCGAGGGTACGCAGCAGCATGAGGGCGACAGGGACGAGCACCGCGGTGACGGCCAACCCGGTCGGTATCCCGGAACGTGACGTGACGTCCGTTTCCGCCGATGACGCATTAGAGGCGCCGACCGTCACGCTGACGGGCGACCTCTCTCGGACAGACTGCGACGCACCCGTGAACTGCGCGACAAGAGCCTCGTCCGGGCGGACCTCGGCAAGGCGCGGCGCGATCCACCGGGCGTAGACGGGGCCGGCCAGGATCACGGTGGGGACGGCGCAGACGAAGCCGACGACCATGGTGAGGCCCAGGTCGGCGTGGAGACCGGTCATGGCGGTGAGCGGTCCCGGGTGCGGCGGCAGCATGCCGTGCAGGGTGGACAGCGCTGCGATGGCCGGTACGCCGAGCAGGACGTACGGGGAGCCCTTCGTGCCGCCCTAGGCCTCCAGCCTGCGCGCCACGCTGAAGATCAGCGGCAGCAGCACGATCAGGCCGACCTCGAAGAACATCGGGATGCCGATCACGAACGCCGCGGCCGTGACCAGCCAGGGCAGCCTGCGGGTGCTGGAGCGGTCGATCAGGGCGTGGGCGAGGGCGTCGGTGGCGCCCGAGTCGGACAGCAGGCGCCCGAGCATGGCGCCCAGGGCCAGTGTGATGCCCACGTCCCCGAGGGTGCCGCCGGCACCGTCCTCAAGGGAGGCCACCAGTTTGGCGGCGGGCTCACCGGCGGCGAGGCCGGTACCGACAGCGACGACGATGAGCGCGACGAACGGATGGATGCGCAAGCGGGAGTTGATGAGGCAGATCAGGGCCGTGATCGCGAGGGTGAGGATGAGCAGCAACCACCAGGTGTGCGTGGTCATGCGGGTGCCTTTCGACGGACGGTGACGGGCATGGCGAAGTGAGCCGCAGCGCAGAAGGGTCGTTGTGCGGCTGGTGTCAGGAGGGGCGGGCGGCAGCCCGGTCAGTCCAGTCCGAGATCCTGGACGAGACGGGCCACTGATGTGTCCTGTTCGGACAGGTACGCGGCGAAGGCGTCGCCGGTGCTGAACGCATCGGTCCAGCCATGGCGGCGCAGTTCCGCTTTCCATTGCCGGGACCGGTGCATCGCTGTCAGCGCTTCGATCCACCGCCTCCGGTCGGCGCCTTTGATGCCGGGCGGCGCCACGACTCCCCGCCAGTTGCTGAAGACCAGGTCGATACCGGACGCCTTGAGGGTCGGTACTCCGGGCAGTGCGTCGATCGGTCGTGGGCTGGTCACCGTCAGGACCCTGAGCTGACTGGCGTCGATCTGGTCGAGGAACTCGCCGAAGCCGGTGGTGGCGAAGTCGACCTTGCCGTCGAGGAGAGCGGGCAGCAGGTCGCCGCCACCGCCGCCGTAGGCGACGTAGCCGACCCGGTGCGGGCCGATACCGACGGCCTTGGCCAACTCCATGGCCAGCAGGTGGTCCGGGCCGCCAAGTGAGGATCCGCCCCCGACCTTCAAGCGCGCGGGGTTCCTCTTCCAGGCGGCGATCAGATCGTCGATCGACCGGTAGGGCGAGTCACGGCGCACGACCACCGCGCCGGCCTCCTCAACCAGCCGGGCCAGCGGAGTGGTCTCGATGATGGACGCCTTCGTGTGTGCCACGTGCGACGCACCGATCACTCCGAGACCCATCTGCAGGACGAGTTGGCCGTTGCCCCGCTCGTTCACGATGCGCTGCAGGCCGACCGTGCCGCCTGCTCCCGGCAGGTTGAAGACCTGCACGCCGGAATCCACGCCGGTCTCCTGCAGCACACGGGCCACTGTCCGGGCCGTGGTGTCGTATCCGCCACCAGGGGTGTTCGGAACCATGATCCGCAGCCCGGTGTCGGCCGATTCCCCGTCGGGCAGCACCTGGCACCCGGCAAAGAGAAACAGTGACAGCGCGAGGAGGGCGCCGCGAATGGCGTGCGATCGACCTCTCATGGCACCTCTCTTCCGCTGCCGTCACGATGGACGTCATGATTGTGCGGCCCGTGGTGCGAGCCGCCCAGTTTGTGTCAGCAGTAGAGATTGAGTTCGTTGTGGTCATCAGTTTTCGGCGTCATACCCTCGCGGGCCAGATGCTGGCGCTGCAGCTCGCCATCGTCGTGGTCGTGCTACTGGCGGTCGCGGCACTCTCGCTCGCCCAGTCGGAGGCCACCTTCAGCCGGGTCGAGGGCCGCCGCGTGAGTGCGCTGGCCGAGCAGTTGGCTGCCAATCCACTGGTGCGCAACCAGCTCCCGCGACCGGCGCCGGAGGAGACGCTGGCCCCGCTGACGCATTCCACGCTGGTGCAGTCCGGGGTCACTTCCGTGACGATCGCCGACTCCTCCGGTCGCATCGTCAGTTCGACCAACCCGACGGTCATCGGTGACCGGCTGCGGCTCGGACCGGGGGTGGCCCGCGGACGAGGCTGGTCCGGCTCGCTCACCTGGGACGGCAGCCGCGAACTGGTGGCGCAGGTGCCGGTGCTTGGCGCGGCGAGCGGTGACCTGGGGCGGACCCTGGGCATCGTCATGATCGGGGAGGCCTCCCCGACGGTGTGGCAGCGGCTCAGTGGTGCGTCTTCCTATCTCCTCGCCTACCTGGGCATCGCCAGCGGGCTGGGCCTCGCCGGCTCCTGGCTGCTGGCCCGACGGGTCAAACGGCAGACGCTCGGTCTGGAGCCGCGAGAGATCACCGGGCTCGCCGAACACCGCGAGGCCATGCTGTACGGGATCGCCGAGGGCGTGGTCGCCTTGGATCCCCAGCAGCGCCTCACCCTGGTGAACGAGGTGGGCAGGCAGCTGCTCGACCTGCCCGAGGAGTGCGTGGGCCGGACGCTGGACGAGCTCGGCATCGACGGCCGTCTGCACGACGTACTCACCGGCACCCGGCCCGAAGCGGAGCACGGACCAGACGAAGTGGTCATACGGCACGGTCGCGTGTTGGTGATGAACAGGATGACCGTCACGAAGAACGACCGCCTGCTCGGCTCGGTCACCACGCTGCGGGACCGCACCGAACTGGCCCGGCTGGAACGCGAGATCGGCTCCTTCCGCAGCACGTCCGAGCTGCTACGGGCCCAGACACACGAGTTCGCCAACCAGCTGCACACCATCTCCGGACTCATCCAGATCGGCGAGCAGGACGAGGTCGTACGCTACGTCCGGGCGCTCACCCGGCGCCGCCAGTCCCTGGACATGGCCATCGGCCGCCGCATCCACGATCCCGCCATCGCCGCCCTCCTCATGGCGAAGGACTCCCTCGCGGCCGAACGCAAGATCACCCTGAAGATCTCCGACGTCACCTCCCTCGGCCGGCTCGCCTCGGAGGACGCCGCCGACGTGGCGACCGTGGTCGGCAACCTGGTCGACAACGCCATCGACGCCGCAGCCGGAAGCGACCTCGACGACCGGCAACCCTGGATCGAGGTCGAACTCCGGCAGGACGCCTCCAGCGTGGAGATCGTGGTGTGCGACTCGGGCCCGGGCGTAGCTCCCGAACTCGCCCAGGAGGTCTTCCACCACGGTTTCACCACCAAGGCCGCCGCGGAGGGCGAGCGGGGCATCGGCCTGGCCCTCACCCAGCTCGTCTGTGAACGACGTGGCGGGGAGATCAGGGTGACCAACACCGCCGAAGGCGCCCGGTTCACCGCGCGCATGTCCGTGAGCCACTCAACGCGAGCGATCGAGGAAGCAGCAGCACATTGACGGACACCTCCGGCACGATCGACGTTCTCGTCGTCGACGACGACTTCATGGTGGCTCGGGTCCACCGCACCTTCGTCGAGAGGGTGCCTCCGTTCAGGGTCGTCGGCACCGCGGGCACTGGTGAGCAGGCCATCACCGCCGTCGACGAACTGCGCCCGGATCTCGTTCTCCTCGATCTTTATCTGCCCGATGTCTTCGGCCTGGACGTCATCCCGCGGCTGCGCACCGCGGGACACGACTGCGACATCATGGTCATCAGCGCCGCGCGCGAGGCCGACACCGTGCGCGGCGCGGTCCGCCACGGTGTTGTGGACTACCTGCTCAAACCCTTCGACTATGAGGACCTGAAGCCCCGCCTGGACCGGTACGCCGCACGGCGCGGCCGGCTTCTCACCACGGTGGTGCGCGGCCAGGCCGACATCGACCGGGCTCTGTCCGCAGGGCCTGTCCCCGCTGCTGTCGCCAGACTCCCGAAGGGCCTGAGCGTGGAGACCGCCGAGCTCGTCGAACGCACGCTTCGCGATGCGGACGGCACCCTGTCGGCCGCCGAATGCGCGGCCGCCACCGGTATCTCCCGTGTCAGCGCCCGCCGTTACCTGGAGCACTTCCACACCACCGGCACAGCGGATGTCTCCCTGCGTTACGGCGCCGCCGGCCGGCCCGAGCGGCGCTATGGCTGGCGAGACTGAGCGATGGGTGCTGCCGAGCGTACGTTCACGCGGGCACCCCATAGGGGCGCCTGGACGGAGGAGCCCACCCAGCAGCCAGTTGGGCGCTACCTCCAAGCCCGGTCCTTTAGAACCCCTAACAAAAGGACTTTTCGACGTCTTCTGGCTCCTCGTGTCTCGGTCCGGTGGCATAGGCCAGCGGGGGTGCGATTGCTTGGACATCGGCTCCCTCCCCGACCCATAGCCCGATGAAGACCGCGGCGGTCGCTTCCAGGAGTCCGGCTCGTTCGAGACCGCCGCCGGCCACGGGCTCGCAGCCGGCATGCCGCACCAGCTGGTGCACAAGCGCGAGGGCCGTTTCGTCGTCTCCGCAGACCGGAACGGCCAGTGGTCGCCCGTCGAAGATGGGTGGGGACATGCGCCACACGTCTTCGTGGCAGAGATTGAACGCCTTGATCACATGAGTTCCCGGGGCCGCCGCGGCCAGTTGCTGTGCGGCCGAGAGCCCACCCTGTGTCAGCAGCCGGAAGCCCGGACCAACCGGATTGGAACAGTCGATCAGCACCTTGCTGTCCAGGACCGCCCGCAGTTCCCTCGCCACGCTCGCCCCCGCGCCGAAGGGCAGCGCGGCCAGAACCACTTGGCCGAACTCGGCCGCCGCGCGGAGACCAGCAGGCTTCGCGCTGCCCCCGAGGCGCCTCGCGAGCCCCTCCGCCTTGTGCACGTCCCGGCCTCCGATGGCCACGTCGTGCCCAGCCCGGACCCAGTGGGTGGCAAGCGCGTCCGCCATGCTGCCCGTGCCCAGTACACCGATTCTCATCACGCATTCCTCCCAGGACCTGCTCGGACCGTTTGCACCGACGCTAGAAGGTCAGTCGGGCACCATTTGGTACGTGACGACCGACGCTTTCCTCGCCGACTGCCGTGCCCGCCTCGCCTTCGACCTCCTCTCCAACACCTGGAACCCCGTCCTACTCTGGGCACTGCGCGACGGTCCCAGACGCCCGGTCGAATTACGCGAGCAGATCGGGGGAATCAGCTCCAAGGTCCTCACCGAGACGCTGCGACGCCTGCAGTCCAAAGGACTGGTGGACCGGCAGGCTCATCCCGGAGCGCCGCCGCGAGTTGAGTACCAACTCACCAAGCTAGGGCGGACTTTGCTGGCACCCATCGACGCTGTCGGAGCATGGGCCTTCGACCACGGCGACGAGGTCATGGCCGCCCAGGAAACCGAATGCACCGCCTCCCAGTCCCCCTCAGAGGGAGCGCAGGCGCCGCCAGCAGATGAGGGCGCATCCGAGGGTGAGGAAGGCTTCGTGGATGTCGTCGCGGATCTCCCAGCGGATGCGTAGGCGGCGGAACCAGTGCAGCAGCGCGAAGCTCTGTTCGACCACCCACCGGTGCACGCCGAGACCGGATCCGTGTTGGGTGCCGCGGCGGGCGATGATCGGAGTGATCCCGACCGCTTTGACCTTCTTGCGGTACTTGTCGTGGTCGTAGCCGCGGTCGGCGTACAGCGCCTCGGGTCGTCGGCGGGGCCGTCCGCGACGGCCGCGTACCGGCGGGACGGCCTGGATCAGCGGCATGAACTGGGTGACGTCGTTGCGGTTGCCGCCGGTCAGCGTCACTGCCAGCGGGATGCCGTGCGCTTCGGTGATCAGATGGTGCTTGGAGCCTGTTCGGGCACGGTCGACCGGGCTCGGTCCGGTTTTGGGCCGCCCTTCATGGCCCGCACGTGGGAGCCGTCGATCACCGCCCTGAACCAGTCCAGTGCGCCAGCGGCGTTCAGTTCGGCCAGCAGTGATTCGTGCAGACGCTGCCAGACTCCCGCGTCGTTCCAGTCACGCAGGCGGCACCAGCAGGTCATGCCAGAGCCGAAGCCCAGTTCCTGCGGCAGGAACTCCCACGGAATACCGGTGTAGAGCACGAACAGGATGCCCGACAGGATCTTAGGGCCGGGTCAAGTTGACGGTAGGGCCTGCCCGGCGGATCAAGCCGGGCGCGAGTAACCGAGCCTCTCAGCCTCTCCAAACGGGGTCATGGGGCTACCCCCGCTCGAACGAAGCCGAGAGGTGGGGAAGCGTGCCGCTGCAATGCCGAGGAGGCTGATCCGCGGCAGGCCCTGAGCACACCGACGGACGTGCCGCCCATCCCCGTAGAGCAGTCGAGAGCAGCTCACCGCTCATCGGGAGGAGATCGGGACATGGCAGGGCAGAGGGTCAGACGTGTCAGGGCTACGGCGGTCGCGGCGGCGGCGATGGCAGCGCTCACGGCGTCGCAGGCGCCAGCGGCGACCGAGGCGCGGGCCGCCGTGCCGACTCTGGAGACCGCAGAGCACGGGCCGAGCGTGTCCGGTGACACTCCGTACCGCACGGATCTTCCGCCGCTCACACGCAGGCACCAGGGCACGGCGTCGGTGGCGACAGGCGGAGCGGTGCCCGCCACCGTCTTCGCCGCCTACCGGCACGCCGAGGCCGAGCTCGGCCGCACCGCTCCCGGCTGCGGGCTGCGCTGGCAGTTGCTGGCCGCGATCGGTCAGGTGGAGTCGGGGCAGGCGGGCGGTGGGCGGGTGACCTCCGACGGTACGACGGTGACGCCGATCCTGGGTCCGCGGCTGGACGGCGGTGCCTTCGCCGTCGTGCGGGACACGGACGGTGGTGCCTACGACGGGGACGCGGTGTACGACCGGGCGGTGGGGCCGATGCAGTTCATCCCGTCGACGTGGGCGCGGTGGGGTGCGGACGGGAACGGCGACGGGCGGTCCGACCCCGACAACGTCTTCGACGCGGCGCTTGCTACGGGGCGGTATCTGTGCGCGGCCGGACGGGACTTGTCCGAGGCCGCCGGGCTGGACCGGGCGATCCTCGGCTACAACCACTCGGCGGCGTATCTGCGGACAGTGCGGGCCTGGTACGCGTACTTCCTGGAGGGGCATCGGGTGGTGCCGGACGGTTCGACGGGTACGGCGGATCCGGCGCTGCGGACCTCGACGGGCCCCGAGCCTTCACGGCCGAAGCCGAAGCCGAAACCGTCCCCTCGCCCGAGCACCACCCCTTCCCCGGCCCCGACGCCGTCCGTCTCTGCTTTGCCGACTCCCTCCAACTCCCGCCCGGCGAGCGGGAGTACGGCGGAACCGGTCGCTCCCGTACCCACCCCGAGTATCGACCTCCCCGTCGGTGACGTGCTCCCCAGCACCGGCCCCTGACCAGTAACGGCGCGGACTCGATGGCCTCCTCCCCCTCCACAAGCGCGGCTACCCGGCGGTAATGTCGCAACCCGCCGGACCGGGACACCGGCGAGTGAGCGCGAAGGGGCCCTCATGGCGACGGAGATACCTGCGGAGATGGATGCCGCCGACGAACGTTGGCGGCGCATGTGGAGCCACCGCGAGCAGTTGCTCAAGGTGGCTCGGCGCAGGTCGATGAGCCAGGAGGACGCCGAGGACGCCGTGCACGACGCGATGCTGCGCGCGGCCGAGCGGCCGGATCTCGACGAGGAGCGGCTCGGTGCATGGCTGACGACGGTGACCATGCGGCTGTGCGTCGACCGGTACCGGCAGGTCAACCGCGAGGCCGAGGTCCGCGTCAGCCCGAGGTTGATAGCGCCGGATCCGGTGCCGGTGGAGGAGACGGTGTGCGACCGGGCGGAGGCGAAGTGGCTTGCGGTGCGCAGCGGTGAGCTGCCCGCCCGGCAGGCGGAGGCGCTGTGGCTGAAGTCGGAGGACCTGGACGTCGGCCAGGTCGCCGTGAAGATGGGACTGAGCTACCGCACCGTTGAGTCTCTGCTCGCCCGGGCCCGCCGAACCCTGCGCAACTCCCTGGCCGCGACCCTCGGCTTTGTGCTGTTCCTGCTCGGCCGGGGGCGCCTCAAGGCCGGCGGCAAGGCACAGGCTGTAGCGGTCGCGTCGACGGCGGCGACGCTGGCGGTGGCGGGGTTCGTGCTGCCGTACGCACTGGACGGGGGCCGCACCACCACGACGGCTCCGCATCCGTCGGTGACTCCCGGCGCGGGGGCCCTGCGGAGCGATGGCACCAGCACGAGCCGGGCCCGGCAGGCACCGGCCTCCTCGGCCACGTCGACCACTCCCCCGGCGGCCGAGTCCCCAAGCGACGGAACGCAGGTGGTACCGCTGTCGGTCCCGCCTCTGCCGCAGGTTTCGGCGCCGACGGTCCCGAAGGTGCCCGGGATACCCAGCGTGCCCAGGGTGTCCGCACTGCCGACGGTGACGGAACTCCCCGACCTGCCCACCACGCCGGTCGCGCCCGCTGTCCCCACCCCCGCGGTGCCGTCCGCCTCACTGCCGACCTCCGCCCTGAGCGCGCTCCCGTCGGCCCCTTGACGTGCTCCCTGGCCCAAAGTCCAGGGATTCCGGCCTGAGTCGTCCGACCCTTCCGAGGGCTGCCTGCTTCACCGCGCTGTGCCGGGACTTTCGTCCTGGTCTTACCGGCGCTCCACGCGGCGTCTAGTGTCTCCGCCCGTCCGGCGGCGACGATGCGGCGTCCTTCGAAGAGGACGTTGCGTGCTGCTTCGTGGTCGCGGTCGTGCACGGTGCCGCGTGCGCCGCACGTCCACACACTGACCTGCAGGGGCTTGGGGCCGTCCCGGAATCCGCGGGCCGAGCAGACCTGTGCCGCGATCCCTCCTGCATCAACACCACAAGGCCACCCGAACCGCCCCTGCGGGCCCGCTCGAACGGTCCGCGGGCCGTGCCCGAACCGACCCGCAGAGCCCCCTCAGACCCGCCCAGACTCCGCCCCGCAGACCCACCCGAAAAAATCTCCCTTCCGAGCGACGGACCGCCCGCCCCTCCCCGTAGAGCAGATGTCGGAGCAGCTCCACGGGCCGAGAGGTGGACCGGATGGGTGTCGAGATCTGTGTGGAAGGGCTGACCAAGTCCTTCGGTCACCAGGTCATCTGGCAGGACGTGTCGCTGACGCTGCCCGCCGGGGAGGTGTCCGTCATGCTCGGCCCCTCCGGCACCGGCAAGTCGGTGTTCCTCAAGACGCTCGTCGGGCTGCTGAAGCCGGACCGCGGCAGCGTGCGCATCGCGGGGCGGGACATCACGAAGCTTCGCGAGCACGAGTTGTACGAGGTGCGGAAGCTGTTCGGCGTGCTGTTCCAGGACGGCGCACTGTTCGGCTCGATGAATCTCTACGACAACATCGCGTTCCCGCTGCGCGAGCACACCCGCAAGTCCGAGAGCGAGATCCGCCGCATCGTGCTGGAGAAGATGGAGATGGTCGGGTTGATCGGGTCGGAGCGGAAACTCCCCGGCGAGATATCCGGCGGGATGCGGAAACGGGCCGGGCTCGCACGCGCCCTCGTCCTCGACCCCGAGATCATCCTCTTCGACGAGCCCGACTCCGGCCTCGATCCCGTCCGAGTCGCCTATCTCAACCAGCTCATCGTCGACCTCAACGCGCAGATCCACGCGACCTTCCTGATCGTCACCCACGACATCGCCTCTGCCCGCCAGGTCCCCGACAACATCGGCCTGTTGTTCCGGCGCGAGCTGGTCATCTTCGGCCCACGGGAAGAACTGCTGACCAGTGACGAGCCGGTCGTGCGGCAGTTCCTGAACGGGCGTATGCAGGGCCCGATCGGCATGGCGGAGGAGAAGGACGCCGCCCAGATCGAGCAGGAGCTGGCCCAACTGGGCAACACACAGACTCCCGGCAGCCAGGCTCTGACTCCCCGCCTGCTGCCGGGCCCAGGCATCCTCCGACCGCCCCGCTGGGACGCGATCGCCGAGCGAGAAGCGGAGCTGCGGCGGCGGAAGGCGGTGGCGGACCTATGAGACTGTCACCGACCGGTGCGCTGCGGCAGTCGGGAAACCTGTTCGCGATGGCGCTGGACGTCGCCCGGACGATGCCCCGACGGCCGTTCCAGGCAAGGGAGTTCATCCAGCAGGCCTGGTTCATCGCGAGCGTCACCATCCTGCCGACCGCCCTCGTCTCCATCCCCTTCGGCGCCGTCATCGCGCTGCAGATCGGAAGTCTGACGCGACAGCTCGGCGCCCAGTCGTTCTCGGGCGCCGCCTCGGTCCTCGCCGTACTGCGCGAGGCCTCGCCGATCGTCACCGCGCTGCTGATCGCGGGCGCGGGCGGCACGGCGATCTGCGCGGACCTCGGGGCACGGAAGATCCGCGAGGAGATCGACGCGATGCAGGTCCTCGGCATCGACCCCGTCCACCGGCTGGTCGTGCCGCGGGTGCTCGCGTCCATGGTGGTCGCCGTACTGCTCAACGGTCTGGTGTCCGTGGTCGGCGTCGCCGGCGGCTACTTCTTCAACGTCGTTCTGCAAAACGGCACGCCGGGCGCTTACCTCGCCTCCTTCACCACCCTCGCTCAGCTCTCCGACCTGTGGGCGGCCGAGATCAAGGCACTCGTCTTCGGGGCGATCGCGGCGATCGTCGCCTCGTACAAGGGACTTACCGCGAAGGGCGGCCCGAAGGGTGTGGGCGACGCCGTGAACCAGTCCGTGGTAATCACCTTCATGTTGCTGTTCGTGACGAACTTCGTGATGACCGCGGTGTACTTCCAAGTCGTCCCACAGAGGGGCTGAGGCATGGCGCTGTTCGACACTCTCGAGGCGCTGGGGCGCCAACTCTCCTTCTATGGCCGCTCATTGGCCTGGACGGGCCGCACGCTGCGGCGCTACAAGAAGGAGATCCTGCGGCTGCTCGCCGAGGTGAGCTTCGGCCGCGGCGCCCTCGCGGTCGTGGGCGGCACGGTCGGCGTCATCGCGTTCCTGTCGTTCTTCACCGGGACGGAGGTGGGCCTGCAGGGATACGCCGCGCTGAACCAGCTGGGCACCTCCAATTTCGTGGCGTTCCTGTCGGCGTACTTCAACACTCGGGAGATCGCACCCCTGGTGGCCGGACTCGCGCTCTCCGCGACCGTCGGCGCGGGCTTCACCGCCCAGCTCGGCGCGATGCGGATCAGCGAGGAGACCGACGCCCTGGAGGTCATGGGCGTGCCCTCGCTGCCGTTCCTGGTGACCACGCGGATGATCGCCGGTTTCGTCGCCGTGATCCCGCTGTATGTGATCGGCCTGCTGTCCTCGTACCTCGCCGCCCGCACCATCACCACCGGTTACTACGGCCAGTCGGCGGGCACCTACGACCACTACTTCTCCCAGTACCTGCCGCCGGTCGACGTCCTGTGGTCCTTCGGCAAGGTACTCGTCTTCGCCGTCCTGATCATCCTCGTGCACTGCTTCTACGGCTACTACGCGAGCGGTGGCCCGGCGGGCGTCGGCGTCGCGGTGGGCCGCGCGGTGCGGACCTCGATCGTGGCGATCAACGTCCTCGACTTCTTCCTGTCGCTGGCGATCTGGGGCGCCAACACGACCGTACGGATTGCGGGGTGACGCGTATGAGGGTAGTGAGACTGCGGTTGTACGGCGTGGTGTTTCTTGCCGTCCTCGCACTGTTGCTGTCGCTGTCCGTCGCGGTGTATCAGCAGGCGTTCACCCCGGTCGTGCGGATCAAGCTGGAGGCCGACGGCCTCGGCAACCAGCTCGACCCGCACGCCGACGTCAAGCTGCGCGGCCTGCTGGTCGGCGAGGTGCGCTCGGTGCACGCCGACGGGACGAAGGCGACGCTCGACATCGCGCTCAAGCCCCAGTACGTCGCCGACATCCCCTCCGATGTGCGGGCACGCCTGCTGCCGAAGACGCTGTTCGGCGAGAAGTACGTCGACCTGGTCGCGCCCGCGGACACCTCGGCCCGGTCCATCCGCGCCGGCGACGTCATCACCCAGGACCGCACCCGCGTCGGCATCGAGGTGCAGCAGCTGATGAACGACCTGCTGCCGCTGCTGCGGACCGTGCAGCCCGGCAAGCTCAACGCCACGCTCTCCGCTTTCGCCACCGCCCTCGAGGGCCGCGGCGACCGGATCGGCGACAACCTCACACGCGTGGAGGTCTATCTGCACCGCCTCAATCCCCATCTGCCGTCCCTCACCGAGGACTTCGCCCGTCTGGCCGACGTCGCGAAGGTGTACGGCGATGCGGCCCCCGACTTGATGGACATCCTGCGCAACACCGTCACCACCAGCCGCACGCTGGTCGAGGAGCGGGACCGGCTCGCGACCGCGCTCACCACGACGGCGACGGTCGCGGACACCGCGGACGACTTCCTCGACGCGAACGGCGACCGGCTGATCACCCTCGGCCGGGTCTCCCGCCCCACCCTGGAACTCTTCGCCCGCTACTCCCCCGAGTACCCGTGCCTCCTGGCCGGCTTGGTCCACGAGGAACAGGTCTCCGATCAGGCATTCCGGGGCGGCAGGATGCACATCACGCTCGAAGCCGTCCGACAGCGGGGCGCCTACCAGCCCGGGGAAGAGCCGCATTACGGCGAGCACTCGGGGCCGAACTGCCGTGATCTGCCCAGCCCGCATGTGCCGTCCCCCGGAGCGCACCTCAACGACGGCTCGAAGCAAGACAGTTCGTCCCTGCCCGGCGTCTCCGCCACCCGGGCCGAGCAGCGGGCTGTCGGATCGCTGGTGTCGCCGGTGATGGGCGTGCCGGCCGACGAGGTGCCGCCGGTCGCGACCCTGCTGTTCGGGCCGATGGCGCGCGGGACGGCGGTGAGTGTGGCATGAGGACCACCCCGGCGCGGCAGACCGCGGCCCCCCTCGTCAAGTTCAGCGTCTTCGCGCTGGTCACGATCGCGGCGACGGCCCTGTTGGCCGCCACCATCGTCAACGTCTCCTTCACCCCTGAGCGCACGTATCGTGCCGTCTTCAGCGATGTCACCGGCCTGGAGAAGGGCGACGACATCCGGGTCGCCGGGGTGCGGGTCGGCGAGGTCGAGGGCATCCGGATCAAGGACCGGACGCTGGCGGAGATCACCTTCACCGTCGGCGCGGACCGGCCGCTGCTCACCAGCACCCATGCGGTCATCCGCTACCGCAACCTGGTCGGACAGCGCTACGTCGCCCTGACCGAGGGCGCGGGCGACGGCACCCGGCTGAGGCCCGGGGCCACCATCCCGCTGAAGCGCACGCAGCCCGCGCTGGACCTCAACGCCCTGCTGAACGGCTTCAAACCGCTGTTCGCCGCGCTCAGCCCGCAGGACGTCAACCAGCTCGCCACCGAGATCATCAAGACGCTGCAGGGCGAGGGCGGCACCGTCAACAGCCTTCTGGTGCACACGGCTTCGCTCACCACGACGCTCGCCGACCGCGACAAGCTGATCGGCTCGGTGATCGACAACCTCAACACCGTGCTGGGGACGCTGGACAAGCGCGGCACCCGCTTCTCCGGGCTGCTCAAGCAGCTGCGGCGGGTGATCTCCGGACTGTCCGCAGACCGCAAGCCGATCGGCGAGTCGCTGGTGAACATCGGCGATCTGACGGACGCCACCTCGGGGCTGCTCACGGACGCGCGGCCGCCGCTGAAGACCGACATCGCCCGACTGACCGATCTCACCGCGACGTTGAACGACAACGACAAGACCGTGGAGGGCGTGCTGAAGCGGCTGCCGAACAAGCTCAACGCACTGACGGGGACCGCGTCGTACGGCTCGTGGTTCAACTTCTATCTCTGCGACTTCGACGGCCGGATCGTGCTGCCGAAGACGATGCAGGTGCTGAGCCCCGACATGCACGTGGCGAAGGCGAGGTGCGGATCGTGACGCGCAAGCAGCGCCCAAAGCCTCTGATGAAGGTGCGCATCGACCCGCCGAAGCTGCCGACCCTGCGGCTCCCCCGTCGGGCACCTCGCCGTAGCAGACCGGAACCCCTGATGAAGGTCCGCATCGACCCGCCGAAGCTGCCCAGACCACGGCTTCCCCGGCGTGCACCACGCCCCGGCAAGCCGCAGCCGAAGCCTCAGCCGATGATGAAGGTCCGCATCGACCCGCCCAGGCTCCCGCGCATACGGCTCCGGCGCCCCCGCCTGATCCCCTTCCGCGAGCGCAACCCGGTCGTCATCGGTGCCGTGGGTCTCACCGTCCTGGCGCTGCTGACGGTGGCCGCGTTCAATGCCGACAGCCTCCCCTTCATCGGTGACGGAAAGACGTACAGCGCGGCCTTCTCGGAGGCCGGCGGTCTCAAGCCCGGCGACGAGGTGCGGATCGCCGGAGTGAAGGTCGGCAAGGTCAAGGACGTCGACCTGGACGGCGACCACGTCAAGGTGACCTTCAAGGTCAAGGGCGACCCGGCTTTCGGCACGCAGACCGGTGCGTCGATCCGGGTCAAGACGATCCTCGGCGCGAAGTACCTGGCCCTGCAGCCGAAGGGGCCGGGCCAGTTGAGCCCCGGCAGCGAGATACCGCTGCGGCGCACGGTGGCGGCGTACGACGTCGTGCAGGCCTTCAGCGACCTCACCACCACATCGGAGAAGGTCGACACCGAGCAGTTGGCGAAAGCCCTGGACACCATCTCCACCACCTTCCAGGACTCGCCCGCCGAGGTACGCGCCTCCATCAAGGGCCTGTCGCGGATCTCCCGCACGGTGGCCTCGCGCGACAAGGCCCTCGGTGAACTCCTCGACCACGCCAACGGCACCACCGGTGTACTCGCTGACCGCTCCCAGGACTTCACCGCCCTCGTCAAGGACGGCAACAGCCTGTTCAAGGAGATCAGCAAGCGCGGTACGGCGATCCACAAGCTGCTGAAGACCTCGGCCACGCTCGGCATCGAGCTCTCCGGCCTGGTCGACGACAACGACAAGGAGATCGGGCCCGCCCTCAGGGGCCTGAACCGTGTGGTGCAGATGCTCGAACGCAACCAGTCCAGCCTGGATCGCAGCGTGAAGCTGCTCGCGCCGTACGTCCGGGTCTTCACCAACACCCTCGGAAACGGCCGCTGGTTCGACTCCTACGTCCAGAACCTCGTCGCCGCTCCGGTGGTCCCGAAGACGGGAGACGGACAGTGAGGAGGAACCTGGTTCTGGTCACCGTAGTGGCGCTGATCGCCGCGCTCACCTACGCGCTGTGGCCGCGCCCCGGGAAGATCCACGTCACCGCGTACTTCCCGCGCACCGTCGGCATCTACCCCGGCTCGGACGTCCGTGTCCTCGGCGTCCGCATCGGCGAGGTCCAGAAGATCACTCCCGAGGGCGGCAGGGTGCGCGTCGACTTCGAGTACGACGAGGGGCGCAAGGTCCCCGCCGACGCGAAGGCCGCGATCATCAACTCCTCGGTGGTCAGCGACCGTTACCTGCAGCTGCTGCCGGTGTACCGCAAGGGCCCGGTCCTGCACAACGGCGCCGTCATCCCCGAGAAGCGCACCGCCGTACCCGTGGAACTGGACCGCGTCTTCGACAGCCTGCACACCACGGCGGACGCCCTCGGCCCCAAGGGCGCCAACAAGGACGGCTCCCTGTCACGGCTGCTCGGGGTCAGCGCCGACAACCTCGGCGGACAGGGCGAGAACCTCAACCAGACGGTCCAGGACCTCTCGCAGGCGGTCACCACACTGTCCGACGGCCGCACGGACCTGTTCGGCACGGTACGGAACCTGCAGGTTTTCACGGCGGCGCTGGCGGCCGACGACAAGAGCGTGCGGTCGTTCAACACCAGCCTCGCCAAGGTCGCCGAGCAGCTCTCGGGCGAGCGCAAGGACCTCGCGGCGGCGCTCGCGAACCTCGCCACGGCGCTGGGCGACGTGTCCGCCTTCGTGAAGAAGAACAAGAAGTCGCTGACCTCGGACGTGAAGGGCCTCAGCAAGGTGACCAAGGTGCTCGTCACCCAACGGGCCGCGCTGAACGAGCTGTTGACGGTCGCGCCCGTCGGTCTGTCCAACCTGAACAACACCTACAACCCGTCCTCCGGCACCCTCGACACCCGCAACAACGCCCAGCAGGCCCAGGATCCGGCCTCGCTCCTGTGCTCCCTGCTCAGGACGACGGGCGACGAAGGCGGCAAGAACCCCGACTGCAGGGAGCTGACGAAACTCTTCGACTCCCTGCCCGAACCTCCCACGCAGGGCACCGCGGTGACGGGCACGACCGACAGGACGCTCGGCGGGATACTGGGGGCGAGCGCATGAGCATACGACGCACGGCGGGACCCTTCGCCTGGGCGGCGGTCGGCTCGCTGCTGCTGTCCGGCTGCGCGTTCAACGGCTGGTACGACGTCCCGCTGCCCGGCGGTGCCGCCGACGACGGGCACGCCTACCACGTCACCGTCGAGTTCCGCGACGTCCTGGACCTGGTGCCGCAGTCGGCAGTGAAGGTCGACGACGTGACCGTGGGCGCGGTCGAGAAAGTGCAGCTGGACGGCTGGCACGCGCGTGTACGGCTCAGGGTCGCCGACTCGGTGAAGCTGCCCGCCAACGCGGTCGCGGAACTGCGGCAGACCAGCCTGCTCGGCGAGAAGTACGTGGCGCTCGCCGCCCCGACCGGCACGCCCCCCGTGGGCCGGCTGCGCGACGGCGACCGCGTCCCGCTGTCCCGCAGCGGCCGCAACCCTGAGGTCGAGGAGGTGCTGTCCGCGTTGTCCGCGCTGCTCAACGGCGGTGGGGTGGCCCAGCTCAAGACGATCACCGTGGAGTTGAACAAGGCCCTGGACGGACGGGAGAACCGGGTCCGGTCGCTGCTGAACGAGCTGAACACGTTCGTCGGCGGACTGGACGAGCAGAAGGCGGACATCGTCCGCGCGATCAAGGCCGTCGACCGGCTCGCGGGGCGGCTCGGCAAGGAGAAGGTGACCATTGCCCAGGCCGTCGACACGATGCCGCCCGCGCTGAAGGTCCTGGCCGGCGAGCGGCGCGACCTGACGAAGATGCTCACCGCCCTGTCAAAGCTCGGCACGACCGGCACCAAGGTGGTCGAGGCCTCGCACGACGACACGGTCGCGAACCTCAAGAACCTCCGGCCGATCCTGCAGCAGCTGAACAAGGCGGGCAGCGACCTGCCCAACTCCCTGGAGCTGCTGACGACTTACCCGTTCCCGCGCAACGCCACGGAGGCGGTCAAGGGCGACTACGTCAACCTCCACCTCACCGCGGACCTCGACCTCGCGGACCTGTACGGAAACATGGCGGGCCGCAACTCCGGTGGGAACAGGGGTGGTTCGCAGCCACCGAGCACGCCCGACATGCCGGATCTCCCGAACGTCCCGAACGTCCCGGACCTGCCGAGCATCCCCACACCGACCGCGCTGCCGAGCACGCCGGGCCTGCCGACCCCCTCGGCCCCCTCGGGCGGCGGCGACGTGCTGTGCCCGCCCGTGTGCACAAGCGCCTACGCCACCGGCGCCCGCGCACCCGAGGGCATCGACCTCGCGCTCGCCGAGCTGATGCTGAAGGGGGTCCAGCCGTGATCACCCGTACCGTCAAGGCACAGTTGCTCGCCTTCGCCGCCGTCACCGCTGTCGGGGTGTCGTACATCAGCGCCGAGTACACCGGCCTGGTGGACAGCCTCCTGGACCGCGGCTACACCGTGCGGGCCGACTTCGCCGACTCCGGGGGCATCTTCCCGGGCGCCGAGGTCACCTACCGCGGGGTGCCGGTGGGCCGCGTGGGCTCGCTGGGACTGACCAGCGACAACGGCGTGTCGGTCGCCCTCGACATCAAACGCGGGGCGCCGCGCATCCCGGCGGACACCCTCGCCGTGGTCGCCAACCGCTCGGCGGTGGGTGAGCAGTACGTCGACCTGCAGCCGCGCACTTCGCACGGCCCGTACCTCCTCGACGGCAGCGCGATCCCGCGGGGCAGCACCCGGGTGCCGCTGCCCACCACCGACCTCGTCCTCAGCCTGGACCGGCTGGTGAACTCCGTCGGCCAGGACGATCTCCGGGGCACCGTCGACGAGTTGGGCAAGGCCTTCAACGGCACCGGCCCCGACCTGAGCCGGCTGGTGGACTCCGGCAACGCGCTCGTCGAGTCGGCATCCGACTCGCTGCCCCAGACGATCTCGCTGATCGAGGACTCCCGCAAGGTCCTCAAGACGCAGGCCGACCAGGGCTCGTCGATCAAGTCGTTCGCGCACGATCTGGCGCTGCTCACCCAGCAGTTGAAGTCGAGCGACGGAAACCTGCGCAAGCTGATCGGCAATGCCACGCCGGCCGCGCAGGAGGTCAACTCCCTGCTGAAGTCGACCGGCCCGCAGCTTTCGGTCCTGCTGGCCAACCTGATCAGCGGCGGCCAGGTCACACTGGCCCACCTGCCCGGCGTCGAGCAGTCACTCGTCACCTTCCCGGCGCTGGTCTCGGGCAGCTACACGGTCGTCCCGGGCGACGGAACCTTCCACTTCGGCCTTGTGGTGAACGCCGACGACCCGGCGCCGTGCACCCAGGGATACGGCACGCCCCGGCGGGACCCCTCGGACACCGCAACGCGCGCGGCGAACACCGACGCGCGCTGCACCGCCCCGCGCGGCAGCAAGACCTCGGTACGGGGCGCGCAGAACGCCCCCGGCGCACGCTCGGCTTCGGGCGGCGCGAACCAGGCGGCGTACGTCACGCCGTACGACCCGGAGACCGGCACCGCGACCGGCCCGGACGGAAGACCCGTCGAGATCGGCTCGACGGGCGGACAGCAGACGGTGTTCGGAAAGGAGTCGTGGCAATGGCTGCTCGTCGGTCCTATGGCCTGACCGTGAAGGAACTCGGCGGGAACGGGAAGGCACTCACGGTCGGACTCGTCGTGGCGACCCTCCTGACCACGGCAGCCGCTCTCTGGCTGAGCCTGCGCCTCCACGACCAGCACGAGAAGGACATGCGGCGCCAGGACATCCTGTCCGCCGCCCGCCAGTCAGCGCTGAACTTCACCTCGCTCGACTACCGGCACTACGACCGGGACAGCGCCAACGTCCTCGATGGCGCCACCGGCGACTTCAAGAAGCAGTTCAGCGCGCAGACCCAGGACCTGACCAAGCTCGTGGCCGAGAACAGGTCGGTCTCCGAGGGGCAGGTCCTCGACGCCGGCATCGTCCGCTCCGACGCGCACTCGGCCCGCGTCCTGGTGGTCGCCGACAGCAAGGTCACCAACACCGCCGTGCCCAAGGGGGAGACACGCACCTATCGGCTGCAGCTCGACCTGGTCCACCGGGCCGGGCGCTGGCTGACCTCCGACGTCGAGTTCGTGGGCTGACCCGCACCACCGGTCACGCACCACCAGTGAGGAGTACGACGATGGCGAACCCCACAGCCCGCAGCCGCGCAATGAACGCGGCCGCCCGTGCGGCGGCCAAGCGCACCCGGCGGGTCGAGGACCCGAAGCAGCCCGAGGAACCCCTCACCGGGCGCACCCTGACGATCGACCCGCCGGCCGCGGACGGCTGGGAGGACCCGCCGGAGCCGTCACCCGAGGACCTGACGGACGAGGCGCCGACCCGCCCGTCCCGGCGGTGGCTGCTCACCGCGGTGCTCGGCGCCCTCCTCGTCATGGGCCTGGTCGCGGTCTCAGTGCTCGGCTGGCAGTACGGGCAGGAGCGGCATGCCGAGAGCGCCCGGGCGCAGGCTCTGACGGCCGCGCGCAAGGCGGCGCCGGTCGTGCTGTCGTACGACTACCGGCATCTGGACCGCGACTTCACCCGGGCGCGTGATCGGCTGACCGGGCACTTCCGGGACGAATACGGGAAGACGACGGCGAGTGTGGTCGGGCCGACGGCGAAGAGGTACCACGGGGTGGTGAAGGCGTCGGTCACCGCGGCCTCCGTCGTTTCGGCGGCACCGGACAGGGTCACCGTCCTGCTCTTCGTCAACCAGGTCACGCAGAGCACCCAGGTCTCGGGCTCGCGCCTGGACCTGAACCGGGTGCGGATGACGATGAGCCGTACCTCCGACGGTTGGAAGGTGATCGCGTTGGACGCGCTCTGAGCAGCCTCTTCGGCCCGCCCCCGCGCCCTCCGCGCGGGGGCATTCATGTGTGCGCTTTCCTCACCGCAGGCAGTCTGCCATCAATGGTGGTGGCGGCTGCCCCGTGTTCACCGTGGTGGCGACGCGGCTGCACGGCACCCGGCGGCCGAAGAACATCATGGGCGCCTGCACCAACGGCCTGGCCGCCGTCACCGGCTCACTCACCCCGGGCAAGAAGGCCGACCTGCTGGTCATCCAGGCCGAGGACCTCAACAGCATGCCGCTCGACGACCCGATCGGAACCGTGCTACTGGGCTCCGACGCCCGCAACATCAGCGCCGTACTCATCAACGGCGAGCCCCGCAAATGGAACGGCCACGTGCTCGACGTCGACCTGTCCGCTCTGCGCAGCGAGGTCAACGCCTCGCGCGAGTATGTGCTGAACACCCCGCCCCCGGCGGGCCCTCGGCCGATCGTGGCGCGCGCCATCGCACGGGGGGCTACCAGACGTCGCTTTGCCCCTCCGGCAGCTGATCACCCGGGCCACAACGGCCGGGTCCGCATAAACCCCTCGCAGTGCTGGATCAAGTTCAAGCCGTGCATGGCCCAAGCCCAGGGCTGGTTGAACCCCAGGGCCCGCGCGGCAACTGAAAGCACGCGGGTACGTCACTTTGGTGAAACACGCGGCTCCTACCCTGATTGAACCGGTTGGTTCAATCAGGCTTCGTTCCGGGAACTCAGGAGGCGCCGTGCCGGACGTCAGCTCCGCAAGTTTCATCCCACGCAAAGTGAGCGGCCCACAGGAAGCGGCAGAGGTGCTCGCCGCCGAGGGCGCGGCCATCGTCACCGGGCTGGCGGACGAGGCGAAGGCGGTCGCGATGGGCCACGCGATCATGGGGGACCGGGCTGTGCGCTGCGGCACCCAGTTCGAGGCGACGAAGGAGAACGCCCGGGTCGAGGCGATGAAGATGAAGGCACAACCCGCCGACAGGCGCGGCCGCAAGCGCGATGCCAGCGGCTCGTCCGAGGAGCGGATGGTCGCCCACAACGACGGCTTCGCTTTCGGTGACTACGCCCCCGACCATCTGTTCCTGTGGTGCGAGCGGCCCGCGGCCAGCGGCGGCGACTCCTTCCTGATCGACACCTCCCGGCTACTGGACCTGCTGGCCGCTGTTCCCGCCAGCGCCGCGCTCGCCGACTTCTGCCGGACTGTCGACATCGACCACTCCGAGCCCAACTACCCGCAGCACGGCTTTTCGCCGATCGTCCGGCGGACCCCATCGGGCCGCTTCCAGGGCCGTCACCATCCCTATCTCGCGCCGGTCGAGGGCCCCTTGGAGCCGGAGCACTGGACGTATGTGCGCGCCTGGCAGGAGGCGGTCACCGCGGCCCGTGACAGCGGGCCGATGTTCCGGGTGGGCCCGGGTGAGATGATCTGCATCGACAACTATCGGGTGCTGCACGGCAGGGACGGGTACAGCGACCCGCTGCGCAAGGTCTGTTCGATCTGGGGCTGGAGCCAGGACGCGGTCGCGGTCCCGGACGGTCCGCTGGACATTGTCGTCCCCCGGATCCCGATGGCATCTTGAAACCCGTCGTTCCAGGGAGATGTGACGGACTATCAGGATCCGGGAACGGCGGCGGCCGCCGCCGCCCGCCGGGCGATCGACTCGGCGGCGGACGCGATCACCCGATCGGTCCCCGCCCGGTCGCCCGAGGTGATCAGGTCCAGTTGCAGGCCGCGCCACAACGCGACCAGTTCCTGGGCCAGGTCGTCCGCGGCGGCCGTCGGCACGCCGCCGCCGTGCAGCGAGGCCGCGAGTTGTTCGCGCCACTCGCTGCCCACCGACCCCAGGAAACTGTCGAACCGGCCGCGTTGGTGCGCGGCCAGGCCCAGCACCTCGAAGAACGTCCGGTGGAACGGCAGGTTCTCGTCTGCCGCCACAGCGTCCCAGGCCGCGGTGATCCGCTCGCGCAGCGGGCGCAGCTGGTCGTCCATGATGACGAACGCCTGGCTGAGAACCGGGAAGCGCCCGCTCGCCTCGGCCAGCGCGGCGGTGATCAGCTCCTCCTTGGACCCGAAGTAGTAGAGCAGCATGCGATTGTTGGTGCCGATCGCGCTGCCGAGCTTGCGCAAGGTCAAGTCCGCGACGCCGTGCTCCAGGACGTAGTCCGCGGTCAGCCTCAGCAGGCGACCACGTTCGGACAGGGCCGGGGTATCGGGCATGGCCGGCACATTACCCGCAGCTCAATGGGCGTGACCGAGCGGCTCGGGGTCCGACGGGACACTCAGGACACGGCCGCCATTCCGCTACCGCGCCGGCATCAGCGCCCAGGCGCTCTCCTGGCCACGCACCACAACGGCGAGTCCGCTTCCGGGGGGAATGCGACCACCACAACATCGGTGCCCCGTGGGCGAGTGTCGCGGTCCTGGGTCATCGGGGCCATTCCCATGCTTCCGAGGCACTGACAACAGCATTGCCTCCCGCGATTCCGCGGGTGCTCGCCGCCCCGGGCGAAAGCCGGGCATGGAATCCGTAAGTAACAAACACGGAATGACCGGGCAATCTCCGTGCGCCAGTCTCGGCTTGGTCGTCCGGCGACAGACAGTCGGTACTGAGCACGGAGGGATGCGCGATGAGCTTTGTCAGCGCGTGCAGCACGGACCTCCGGTGCCGTGCCCACCAGTCGGCCTGGACGCGTGGACGCGTGGCGCACGGTTCACATCCGGAGGCCGAGGGCTCTCACAACTGACCCCGTGCCGATGACCGCGGCCGGTGTCCTGCCCGGTCTGCGGTTCCACGGTGCCTCAGGCCCGGGAACGGCTTGTGGCCGCACTCTTCCGCCTCGCAGGTGTCCCACGCCGTCGTCCTGGCGCGCGCCTGACAGGTGTCCATGTGGCCGTTCCTATCCGCGCTACGCAGAAGGATTTCGCATGACCGCTGCTCCACCCCAGCCTGCTCTGCCCCGGGACTGCACGTTCGATGCCGACGACTGGGCGATCCTCGCCCAGCACTGGTATCCGGTCGCCCTGTCGAGCGAGATCGGCGACGCCCCGGCCGCCGTGCGCCTGCTCGACGAGACTCTGGTGGCCTATCGAGTGGACGGCAGCGTGGTCGTGGCCCACGACATCTGCCCGCACCGCGGGGTGCCGCTGAGCCTCGGCCGCAGCGAGGGGAACGGCATCACCTGCGCGTATCACGGGCTGCGGTTCGGCGAGGGCGGGCGGTGCGTGCAGGTGCCGGCCCATCCGGAGTCGAAGATCCCGTCCCGGCTGAACCTGCGGACCTACCCCGTCGTCGAGCGGTATGGGTTGGTATGGACCTGCCTGCGCCCCGAGCCCGGCGCGGCCCCGGTGATCCCTGCCATGGCCCACTGGGACGAGGCGGGCTTCCAGCAGATCAACTGCCCCTGGATCGACATCGCCGCCTTCGCCGGGCGCCAGGTCGAGGGCTTCCTCGACGTCGCCCACTTCGGCTTCGTCCACCTCGACTCCTTCGGCGACCCCGGCAACGTGGAGGTTCCCGACTACAGGCCGGTACGCCACCGGTACGGCCACTCCGTCGACTACTGGAGCACCGTCAGCAACTACCCGCACGGCACCAAGCAGGCCCCGCCCGGCTTCCGGTGGCTGCGCCACTTCGACGTGCACCTGCCGTTCACGGCCACGCTTGTCGTGCACTTCCCCGACGGCGGGCTGCTCAACATCATGAATGCCGCCTCCCCCGTCTCCGCCCGCCAGACCCGCATGTTCGCGCCCATCGCCCGCAACTTCGACACCGACCAGCCAGTCCAGGAGGTATACGACTTCAACCGCACGGTCTTCGAGGAGGACCGCGCCGTCGTCGAGGTCCAGAAACCCGAGAACCTCCCCCTCGACCCGAGACTCGAAGTCAACATCCCCGCCGACCGCAGCTCCATCGCCTACCGCCGCGGCCTGCGCGACCTGGGCCTGAGCCACTTCTTCACCGCGTAAGGGCCCGCCGTGCAGAGACTCGACGTCATCGTCCACACGATCTCCCTCGCCTCCGGCACCAGCCGCGGTTACGAACTCAGGGCGGCGGACGGCGGGGCCCTGCCGTCATTCGAGAACGGCGCCCACATCGACGTTCATCTCGGGCCCGCCCTCGTCCGTCAGTACTCCCTGTGCACCTCCCCCCGGGAAAGGAACCGTTACCTGAGCTGCGTACGGCGCGACGACAGCAGCCGGGGCGGCTCCCGCACCCTGCACCGCGACTTCACCGTGGGCCGACGGCTGCGGATCTCTCCCCCGCGCAATCACTTCCCGCTCGTGGCGGCCGGGCATCATGTGCTCCTCGCGGGCGGTATCGGCATCACAGCCCTGCTGTCGATGGCCGAAGCCCTGGCCGCGCGGGGAGCGTCGTTCGTCCTGCACCACTACACCTCCAGCGCGGCGGAGGCCCTCCTGCTGGAGTGGCTCCAGACCTCCGCTGTCGGCGAGCGTGCAGTGGTCCACCACAGCGACCGGGGGGACACCGTCCGCGCGGGGCTGCCCGCCGAACTACAGGTCCCGGAACCGGACGCGGCCATCTATGTCTGCGGGTCCGACGGCTTTATGACCCACGTCGTGGCCGAGGCGACCGCAGCGGGCCGGCACCCCGGGCAGCTTCACTCCGAACGCTTCGCCCCTGCGGCTCCGCCGTCCGCCGAAGCCGGAGACGGAGCGAAAGCCGGAGACCGAGCGAAACCCGGAGACGGAGCGAAAGCCAAAGTCGCCACCGCATTCACCGTACGGATCGCGAGCCCCGGCACCGGTTATCGCGTCCCCGCCGACCGCACCATCGCCGGGGTCCTCACCGCCCACGGCGTCGAGGTCGAGCTGTCCTGCGAGCAGGGCATCTGCGGTGCCTGCCTCACCCCCTGTCCTGGCCGGCGAACCCGACCACCGCGACGGGGTCCAGACCCCGGACGAGCGCGCGGCCGGCGACCGGATCACAGTCTGCTGCTCCCGCGCCCGCACCCCCGAACTCCTCCTCGGTCTCTGACCCGGGATCCCTGATCCCGGGCCGCCGCCCGACCGGAGACCGGCCCGGCACCGTCCGGGCCTCGCCCCATCCACGTTCCACATGTCCGCCAGGAGCCGGTGCCGACCCGGCCAGTGAAAGGAAAGCGCGCCATGACCACAAGTACGAACAGTGACGACAGAGCGCTCGCCGCCACCGACCGCCGTCTCTTCCTCAGGCGGGGACTGCAACTGGGCGGTGCCGTACTGCTCGGCGGCCCGCTGCTCGCCGCGTGCGGCGGTTCCGACTCGTCGTCCTCTTCCTCCTCCCCCTCATCCTCCGGTTCCAAGAGTTTCGGTGAGCTGACGCTTCGGCTGTCCTGGATCAAGAACGTCGAGTTCGCGGGCAGCTACATCGCGGACAGCAAGGGCTACTACACGGACGAGGGCTTCTCGAAGGCCACGCTGATAGGCGGCGGCCCGTCCGCGACACCGATGGAGACGGACGTCGTCACCAAGAAGGCGCTCGTGGCGATCAGCGCCCCCGATATCACAGGCGCGGCCGTCGCCAAGGGCGCACCACTGAAGATCATCGGTGCGCAGTATCAGAAGAACCCGTTCTGCATCATGTCGATGGCCAAGGCCCCGATCGCCAAGCCGGAGGACATGTACGGCAAGAAGATCGGCGTCCAGGCGGGCAACGAGTCGGTGTGGGCGGCGTACATCAAGGCGACCGGGCTGGACGAGTCGAAGATCACGAAGGTACCGGTGCAGTTCGACCCGCTGCCCCTGACCCAGGGCACCGTGGACGGCTGGTTCTCCTTCGTGACGAACGAGCCGAACACGCTGCGTCTGAAGGGCTTCAAGGTCGCCACGATGCTGCTCGCCGACACCGGCTACCCGCTGGTCTCGGAGACGTACTGCGTCCGCCAGGACACCATCGACAAGCAGCGTGACCTGCTCAAGGCGTTCCTGCGCGCGGAGATCAAGGGCTGGAAGGCGAACATCGCCGACCCGGCGCTCGGCGCGAAGCTCGCGGCCGAGACCTACGGCAAGGGGCTCGGGCTGACGACCAAGGAGCAGACCCTTGAGTCCAAGGACGAGAGCGAGCTGATGGTGAGCGCCGACACCAAGAAGAACGGCCTGTTCACGATCACGCCGGAGCTGGTCAAGGAGAACCTCAAGACGCTGAAGTACGGCGGCCTCGACCTCACCGCCGCCAAGCTCTTCGACCTCTCGATCATCGAAGAGGTCTACAAGGAGGACCCCAGCCTCATCTGAGGCTCCGACGGTACCGGTGCGGCCCCGTCGGCCCGCCGGTACCGGCTTCCCACTACCCGCACCGCACACAGAGGTCATCTGATGAGTACCGCAGCAGCTGTTCCCGACGCCTCCGACGACCCCGGAAAACAGGCCGGCTCCGGCACCGGGCTGTCCCTGCGCGGGCTGAGCAAGGAGTTCAAGCTCGGCCGGCAGCGCGTACCCGCACTGGCCGGCGTCGACCTGGACACGGCCGAGGGCCAGTTCCTCACGCTGCTCGGGCCGTCGGGCTGCGGCAAGTCGACCGTACTGCGAATCCTCGCCGGTCTCGACAACCCCACCTCGGGTACGGCGCTCGTGCACGGCGAGGATCCGGAGGCGGCCCGCAAACGGCACCACCTGGGCATCGCCTTCCAGGACGCCGCACTGCTGCCGTGGCGCTCGGTGTCCGCCAACATCCGGCTCCCGCTGGAGATCAGCGGCATCAAGGCAGACCCGGCGGCGATCTCCGACCTCATCAAGCTGGTCGGCCTCGAAGGCTTCGAGAAGGCCCGCCCCGCCCAGCTCTCCGGCGGCATGCGGCAACGCGTCGCCATCGCCCGCTCGCTCGTCGTCGACCCCAAGGTGCTCCTGCTGGACGAACCGTTCGGCGCACTGGACGACATGACCCGCCAGCGACTCAACCTCGAACTCCAGCGCATCTGGCAGGCCCGCGCGGTGACCACCCTGCTGGTCACCCACTCCATCAACGAGGCCGTGCTGCTGAGCGACACCGTCGCGGTCATGTCGCCCCGTCCGGGCCGGATCGTGCAGAAGGTCACCATCGACCTGCCCCGTCCCCGCACACCGGAGATGATGCGCTCGCCCGAGTTCCATGCCTACGCCGACCAGTTGTCGGAACTCCTGTTCGGCCGCGCGGAAGCTCCCGCCGACGCCGCCGCAGAGCCCGCGGCGGAGACGTCATGAGTGCGCGCCGCTCGGCCTGGGCCGGAGGGGCCACCGGCATCGCCGCTCTGATCGGAGCGTGGTCGCTGCTGTCCACCACGGTCGTCGGCACCGCAGACGGTGTGCCCACCCCCTGGGCGGTCGTGGCGAGCGTGTTCGACGACGGCTGGACCTTCTACGGCCCGCACATCACACAGACCGTCGGCGAGGCCCTGACCGGCTATCTGCTCGGCAACGCACTGGCGGTGGGCCTGGCAGTGCTGGTCCTGCTTGTGCCCGTGCTGGAGCGGGTGATCACACAGATCGCGGTGGCCTCCTACTGCCTGCCGATCGTCGCGGTCGGCCCGATCCTGTCCCTCGTTCTGGACGGTGACAAACCGATGTCCGCGATGGCCGGACTGTCGGTCTTCTTCACCACTCTGATCGGTGCCCTGCTCGGACTGCGCTCGGCCGACCCGGCCTCGCTGGACCTGGTTCGAGCCTATGGTGGCGGCCGCTGGCATCAGATGCTGCGGGTCCGCCTGATCGCCGCGCTGCCCAGCACGCTGGCCGCACTCAAGATCGCCGGGCCGGCGGCGCTGCTCGGCGCGATCATCGGCGAGTACCTCGGCCGCGTCGACAACGGCCTCGGTATCGCCATGACCATCGCTCAGCAGCAGCTCGACGTGCCCCGCACCTGGGGCATCGCCCTGGTCTCGGGCGCGGTGGCAGGCGTCGCGTACGGGGTGGTCGGGCTGGTCGCCCGCTACGCCCTGCCGTGGTCGCGCACGACGACAGTGGAAGGCGGAGGCGCATGAACACCGCGACGGAGACGGGGACCAGGACGCAGACGGCCCCCGCGTTGCGCTTCGCGGCGGGCGTGCTGCGCCCGCTGCTGAACGTGATCGTGACGATGGCGGCCGTCATCGTCCTGTGGATCGTCTTTCTGAAGGTCTACGACCTGGACCCGCTGGTGGCCAAGTCACCGGTCGACATCTTCCACTACCTGTTCACGGGCGCGGACGCGAACGCCCACCGTTCCCTGGTCTCCTCCGGTCTGGGCCGCACGCTGCTCGACGCCGGGTCCGGCTTCGTGGCCGGGCTGGCGACGGCGGTAGGGGTGGCGGTTGTCTTCGTCCTGTCCCGGAGCGTCGAGCAGGCGCTGCTGCCGATGGCGGTCGTCCTGCGATCGGTGCCCCTGGTGGCGATGACCCCGCTCATCACCCTCGTCTTCGGACGGGGCCTGATGGCCACCACCGTCATCAGCGGCCTGGTCGTCTTCTTCCCCGCCCTGGTCACCATGACCTTCGGCCTGCGCTCCGCGTCCCGCCAGGCGGCCGACCTGTGCCGCGCCTACGGCGCCGGTGACTGGACCGTCGCCCGCAAGGTCATGCTGCCCAGCGCGGTCCCCGCGTTCTTCGCCAGCGCCCGCGTCGGCGTCCCCGGAGCCCTGATCGGCGCGCTGCTCGCCGAATGGCTCTCCACCGGGCAGGGCCTCGGCTACGCCATGCTCAAGGACTCCTCCACCTTCGACTACGACCACCTTTGGGCGTCGGTCGCGGTCCTCACCGCGGTGTCCGCGCTCGCGTACAACATCATCGCGGCCGTCGAGACCGTCGCCCTGGCCCGCTTCGCGCCGAACATCCAGCAGGGCACCTGACATCCGGGGATCAACTCGGCTCAGATGCCATGCCAAGGACCGACGGCCTTCGTCGCTGATAGCTTCGCGTCCGTGATCGTGTATCCGCTGTGGCATGTGGGCCACAAGAACCAGGCCGGCGACGACGGCTCGACAGTGCACGTCGATGAAAGCGGCGTGTTCTGCGACGAGGCGGACGGCGACGACGTAAAACTGCTCGGCATCTACTCAACCCCCGAACGGGTTGAAGAGCGAAGGTGTCAGGCTCGGCTGCTGCCAGGCTTCCGCGATGAACCGGAGTGCTTCCACTTCGACGGCTATGAGCTTGATGAGGACCATTGGGCTGAGGGCTTTGTTCGACTTCCGCCGGGCGAGTAGGCCGGTGGGCACAGTCCGGTGCGATGCCGTTTCCGTGGTCACTTGTCGTGCTCCCTGGTCTGAAGTCCAGGGAGCACGTCAAAAGCCCATAGGATGACCGCAGTGTTCCCGGGTGATTCATCGTCTCCAAGTGACCGGACGGCGGCGGTCTCTCGGGTGCGCCGGAGGGAAACGTCAGACGCAACGACTGTCATGGCGGTGATTCTTTGCCCTCGCGCATAGCCCTCGTCGGTGCCGGCCGAATGAGGACACCTCTGTGTGGAGGCTTCGTTTCGGGGGGCCACACGGTGACCGTTTCCGATCTGCGTCCCGAACGGGAAGAAGTGGTGCGCTCGTTGGGTGCGAACTGGGTGCCCTCCGTCCCGATCACCGCAGCCGGGGCGGATGTACTGGTCACCGTGGTTCCTGGACCCGATGAGGCTGCGGCAGCTCTTCCGGATGCCGTGTTCGCCGCCCTGGCCCCTGGGGCGGTGTGGATCGACATGACGAGCAACGCCCCCGCAGCCGCGCGGGAGCTGCGGGATCGAGCCGGGGACCACGGCGTCGATGTCCTCGAAGCGCCCATGGGCGGCAGTCCGGACGACGCCGAACACGGGCGCCTGCGGCTGTTCGTGGGCGGTTCTGCTGAAGTCCTGGACCGGTGCAGGCCGCTGTTGGCGGCGGTGGCGCCATCGGACCGGATCCGCCACATGGGCGGCCCGGGAACCGGTCCCGGCGCGCACCGAAGGTGCGCTGAGCCGCTGACCCGCGTGGTCCAGGGACTCCGCTCGCTGGGACATGGGAGTGGCCATTGAACGAACAACGGCGAAGCGACCGGCGGGAGTTATGGCTGCGCGAACGTTCTGGCGACGGCGTCGGCGCCCCGTGCGAGCAGGCCCACGTCCACGCCGACGGCGGTGAAGGTGCTCCCAAGGTCGATGCAGCGTCGGGCGAACGCGGGATCGGACGTGAGCACGCCGGCCGGTCTGCCAGCCGCGCGTACCCGTACGATCGCGTCCGCCACCGCCTCGACGACGCTCGGCGCGTTCGGCTCTCCGGGGTGGCCGAGGCTGGCGGCGAGGTCGCCGGGGCCGATGAAGATCCCGTCCACGCCGTCGACTGACGCGATCCGCTCGATCTGAGTGAGGGCCTGCCGCGACTCGACCTGGACCAGCACGCACAGTTCGGTGTGTGCCAGGGCGGCGTAGTTCTCGACGCGGCCGAACCGGGTGGCCCGGGTCAACGCGGACACGCCTCGGATGCCTGTGGGGGCGTACCGGGTGGCGGCGACGGCGGTCCGCGCCTCCTCGGCCGACTCGACCTGTGGTATCAGCAGTGACTGTGCGCCGATGTCCAGGAGCCGCTTGATCACGACGGGATCGTTGACCGGAGGGCGCACGACCGGTGAGCAGGGGTAGGGGGCGACCGCCTGGAGCTGTGCGAGCACGGTCGCGACATCGGCGTGCGAGTGTTCGGTGTCGAGGAGCAGCCAGTCGAAGCCGGCGCCGGCGACGATCTCCGCCGGGTAGGGGTCGGCAAGCGAGCACCACAGGCCGGTCATCGGCTCGTCCCGGGCGAGCGCCGCCTTGAACGCGTTCGGCGGGAGGGGCCACCGGCCCGGCGCGGGCCGCGCGCTCACCGGAACGACACCCCGATCGCGCCCAGCGGGCCGTAGTCGGCGTGGATGACGGTGTTCGGTTCGACCGACACGGGCCGGGTGAAGGAGCCCGACAGCAGCAGTTGACCGGCTTCGAGGTGCTCGCCGACCGCTGCAAGCTTGTTCCCGAGCCAGGCGATGCCCGCGGCCGGATGTCCCATGACGGCGGCCGAAACGCCGGACTCCTCGATGACGCCGTTCTTCGACAGGGTCGCGGCCACCCATCGGACATCGACGTCCATCGGGCGTACGACCCGGCCGCCGACGACCATGGCCGCCGCGGCGGCGTTGTCCGCGATGGTGTCGGTGATCGCGCGCGGCACCTCGGTGCGGTAGTCGATGACCTCGAGTGCGGGGACGATGTACTCCGTTGCCCGCAGGACGTCGTGGACGCGCAGGTTCGGGCCGTGCAGGTCGGCGCCGAGCACGAAGGCGAGTTCGACCTCAAGGCGGGGCTTGAGGTAGCGGGTGGCGTCGAGTGTGGCGCCGTCGCCCACGATCATGTCGTCGGTGAGGAAGCCGTAGTCGGGTTCGGTCATCTTCGAGGCCATCTGCATGGCGCGGGACGTCAGTCCGATCTTGTGCCCGACGAGCCGGGCACCGGCCGCCACCCGCTCCGCCGCCCAGAGCTGCTGGATGGCGTAGGCGTCGGCGATCTCGAGACCGGGATGGGTGCGGCTGAGCTGGACGATGGGCTGCCGGTCACGGTCGGCCCTCATGAGGGCGGCGGCCGCCGCACGACGTTCCGCTTCGGTGATCACTGGGTTCCTCTCAGTGGCCGCGCTGTGCGGACACGGGCGGGGTCGGCAGCCAGGCCTCGCCCGGCTCGACGACGAAGGTGAACTCGAGGCTGTACCAGGGCTCGGTCACGTCCGGGGCGGGCGCCGGATCGCTCTCGTGGCGCACATATGTACCGATGAGGCTCTGTACGACGCCGAACTGGGCGTCGGTGTCCAGGATGGGGTCGTCGTGGCTGTAGAGCTGGGACGCGATCGTCTTGTAGCCCTGTTTGTGGATGAGCGCGTGGAGATGCGCCGGCCGGAAGGGGTGGCGGTCGAGCGCGGAGAGGAGGTCGCCCACGGGGCCACCGGTCGGTATCGGGTAGCCGGAGGGCTTGATACTGCGGAAGGCGAACAGGCCGTCGTCGTCGCTGAAGAACTTCCCGCGGAGGTTCCACTCGGCCTGCTCGGGGTCCTGGTTCTCGTAGAGGCCGGCCGGTGAGGCGTGCCAGACGTCGACCTCGGCGCCGGTGACCGGGTTGCCCTTGGTGTCGACGATCCGGCCGGTGAAGAACAGCGGCGGTCCCTCGGTGGGCGAGCGGACGATCGAGTCGCCGTTGTTCATTGTGGGGCTGCCCTGACGCCAGAACGGGCCGAGGAGGTTCGCCGAGGTCGGCTCGTCCTCGGTGCCGTTGTTCATCAGGGCGACCAGCGTGGACAGGCCCAGTGTGCCCGCCATCAGTCTGACCTCGTTGTGGCTGGCAGTGGTCAGCCGGCCGAGCCGGGTCACGATGGTGAGGGAGGTGTCGAACTCCTTCTCGGTCAGCCGTACTTCGCGGGCGAAGTCGTGCAGGTGGCGTACCAGTGCCCGGACGATCTCCCGGACACGTGGATCACCGGCCCGCTCGGTCTCGGCGAGTACGGCCGCGGTGAGCTGGTCCTCGTCCTGGATGATCACGTCAGTCTCCCTCTCATGACGGTCGGCCACCGACCCCCCGGCGAGTATCCGAAGGGCTTCCGGCCGACACAGCCCCCCTGTCCGTCCAGTGAACAACCAGGCACGAACAACGGTCCGGCTGTGCCACAAGCCGCCGCTCCGACGGAGCCGCGCGTGTCCGACCGGGCTGTCGGCTCCCTCCTCGGCACGAACCCGGACGGCACGCTGCCGTACGGCGCCCGCGCACACCGTCCGACGGACGCGGCGACCGTGCACACCGTCTGCGCGCTCCACGACAGCAACGGGCTCGCGCCCGTCGCCGCCGCGTTCCTCGAGCCGGTCGGCCTTCTCTCGATCGCGCTCACTGAGATACACCGCCCAGCGCCCGCTATCCCTCCGCGGCAAGCTTCCGCAACTTGGCCACAGGGATGCGGTAGTTGAGCGCGGCGGCGGCTGTCGGTCTGTCGTGGTCACGCCACAGCAAGAGCGCGGGACCGGCTTGTGGGTCGCCGTCCAGGACCCGTGGTTCCCCCGACTGGGGAATCGTGCCTGCGATCTTGAGGTCGATGCCGAACTGTTCGGTCCAGAAGTACCGCTGGTCCTCATGAGCCGCGCTGTCGGCGTTGAGAAGACTGCAGGCCGCTGTCTTCGCCTGTGCGACGGCATTCGCCCAGTGCGGGAGCCGCACATACGTACCGTCGGTGTTCCTTCGGACCGTCACGTCTCCGGCTGCGGTCACCCACGCGGCTGCGGTGCGGCAGCGTTCGTCTATGACCAATCCGTTCCGTACCGGCAGCCGCGACGTCATGAGCCATTCGGTAGCGGGTATGTCGCCGACGGCGGTAACTACGAGGTCGGCGTTCGTGATCCCTCGGCCATTGACGCTCACGCCGTGAACAGGATCCCCGACCAGGGTGGCGCCGTCGGAAGACACGATGACTTCGAGGCCGCAGGCCACTGCTCGGCGGGTGAGGAGGCTTGCAAGCCATTCACCGAGCTGTCGCTTTTGCGGCAATGCCTGGGAAACGAGCGAAACGCGAACGCCGCGGGAGATCAGCGTCGAAGCCACCTCCATCGCAAGGAAGCCCGAGCCAACGACGACGGCCGAATTGGCATGAGGAATGCGCGCACAGATATCTCTGGCATCCGCCAGCGTCCGAAGAACGAACTCGCCTCGTTGGCCGCGGTGCGCCAATCGTCGCGCGTGGGATCCGGTTGCGATCACAGCGCCCTCGAATACGACTGCGCGCCCGTCACTGAGACTCACCGTGCGGTTGGAGACGTCCAGGCCAGTAGCGGACGCGCCCCGGATGAACACCACGTCGTCTGACATCTTGGACAACGCGGCGCTCTGCGGATCACTCGTGCCGGCGAGCACCCCTTTCGACAGTGGAACCCTCGAGTACGGATCTTCATGCTCTTGGGAGATGACGGTCAGCTCACCGTCCCAGCCTTGAGACCGAAGCACTCCAGCAGCGGTTACAGCGGCAATCGACCCACCAACGATGACAATCCTGCGCATTGTCATTCCCGGACCACGAGTGCGGCGACAGGACAGACACGGGCACCCGCACCCGCGAGTTGCTGAAGCTCCGGGCTGATCGGTTCTTCGACCTTGAGACGGACGTAACCCTCATCGTCCAACTCGTAGACCTCGGGTGCTGTCTCGGCGCACAGCCCGTAGCCCTCACACGCGGGAGTTCTGATCTCGATTTCCATTTCTTTTCCTCGCGCGCTAAATCGCCTTGACGGTCAGCGGGACCGCGTCGAGGCTTCGGACGACGGGGTTCTTTCCACGGACAACTGGCCCGGAGAGTTCGAATTCCTCAACGAGAGGGATGAACGCCTCGAAGAGCGCCGTCATCTCGAGGATCGCGATGCCGCGTCCTGGGCAGCCGTGAGTTCCGTACCCGAACGCGAGGTGGTCGAGCGGATTTCGATGCAGGTCGAACGTGTCCGGATCCGGGTAATGCCGCGGGTCGCGGTTCGCCGCCGCCCAGTGCAGCATGATCCTTCCGCCTGCCGGGATCGGCGTCCCGTCTATCTGGATGTCGCGCGTCGCGATTCTGAAGAATCCTGTGACCGGACTCTCCAGGCGCAGAACCTCCTCAAGAACCTGTCGCAGCAATCCCCGATCCTCGCGCACCGCGCTCCAGATCTCGGGACGCCCCGCGAAGAGCGCAAAGGTCGCGCTCAACGCGTTGACAGTCGTGTCCATGCCCGCGGTCAGGTAGGCGTTGAGGCTCGCCACGGCGTCATCCAGCCCGATTCGGCCTTCGTCGACCGCATCCAGCATGACGGCGCCCCATTTTCCCGGGGTGAGCTTGCTACGGTCGGCCATGGTGGGTATCCACTGCTGGTAGGTCACCATCTCTTGAAAGTGTTCCTCAAGGTACTGCGTAATCGGCCCGAAGCCGGCGAAGGTCGCATCTGCTCCTGGATGAAACTTCTCCCGCTCTTCGATGGGGAGACCGATCAAGTCCGATATGACGTTGATGGGATAGACCGCGGCGACGTCTTTGTAGCCGTCGAAGTTCCCCTTGTAGGTGTGTTCGGCGGCCACAACTGTGGCATATTCCTGAATATCGTCGCGGACGTCCTTGAGCGCTCGTGGCGCCAGCTTGTCCGACAAGATTGCTCGCAGGCGGTCGTGTTCCGGCGGGTCATTGGCCAGGACGCCGCCCTTGAGGAAATCATTGAAGTCCTGTCGCAGGGCGACGCCGCGTGCAGAGGTGAATGCTTCCCAGTCGCCCGTAGCCTCCCGCACGTCTTCGTACCGGGAGAGGAGCCAGAAGTCGTACTTCGACATGTACACAGCCGCAGACTTCTCCCGAATTTCGGCAAGCACGGGGAAGGGATCGGCAACGACGTCAGGACTGAATAGGTCGACATCGCTCTCGACGTGAGGTTCGCTCATGGCGGTGGGTCTCCTCAGAAAACGGTTGAACAAGGCCGATGACACCGATGTGGTCACAGCCGCAAGAAGTTTCTGATTGAGTAAACAGCCCAGGAAGTGGGCCCCGGAAGCACAGTGCAGCAGATTCTTTTGACTGCCAGCCATTGACGACATCAATAGTCTCCGCCGAAGGTGGACGAACCGGTCGCCCAGCGCGAGCGGGCTACCGCGATCGAAGGGTTGCCCATGGATCTCAGCCGCATCGACTTGAATCTGCTGGTCGCGCTCGACGCCCTCCTGGCGGAACGAAACGTGACCCGGGCCGCCGCACGCCTGTCGGTCGGTCAGTCGGCCATGAGTTCAACGCTCGGCCGTCTGCGTCGCCTCTTCGATGACCCGCTCCTTGTACGCGAAGGTCGACAACTGCAGCCGACACCCTTCGCCGAGTCCATCCTCGGGCCCCTGCGCGAAGCGCTCGCCCAGGTCGATCAGGTTGTCAACAGCAGTCGTTCGTTCGACCCCCGAACGACGCACAGGACATTTTCGATCATGGTGACCGACTACATCACGCTGATCTATCTCTATCCGCTCCTCGACCGGCTTTCGCGGGAAGCCCCGCACGTGTCCTTGCAGTTCTTCCCAGTCAGCCCTGACGCGTCGGATCAGTTGTGGATTCGCGAGGTGGACCTGCTCATCCATCCGCTGGAGACGTTGCCGAGCGCCGAGCGTTTCAGATGCGTAGCGCTGTATCGCGATCGCTATGTTGCCGTGACCGACGGGACGTCCTCGCATGTCGGCGCGGAGTTGGCGCCTTCGGATCTGACCTCACGACCATTCCTCGCCACAACGATCGCCAACAGAGCCGCCTACGGCGACGTGCAGCTGGAGAACCTCGGCATCAAGACCAACCAGGTCATCGTGGCCAGCTGCGTTCTCGCTCCCTTCCTCATCCGTGGGACCTCGCTGCTGACTTTGCTCCCCGAGCATCTGGCGCAGTACGCCGCCGCGCAGGTCGACGTCCGGCTCCTTGAACCGCCGGTCGACCTGGCACCGGTGACAGAAGCGATGCTTTGGCTGCCGCGCTATGACAGCGACGAGGCGCACCGCTGGTTGCGTGACACCTTTCGTACGGTCATACAGACATTCGACATGACCAGCTGGAACTGGGAGACGGGCAGGCCGCTGGAGCGCACCGGGAACTGACGCGCGGCCCCAAGGCTCCGCGTGTGCGTCGGAGGCGGACAGCCGCTGAATGGGCCGGAGGGTGGTCCGGGCCGAAGTCACCCGGTCACCGCACGGGCCGTCCCGACTGGCCGTCCACGGTGCGCCGACTTCGCCGGCGTCGTCTGCCCGGCAAGGACATTCGAGCCGGTATCCGCCGTTGACGGTTTTCCGTAAACTTGGTCAATTCAGCAGCCGGATGATCATATGTTGTCGGTCATGCTGCTTCGAGGCCTTCGTGCCAAGGGAACTCTCGAGCTTTTTGTGGCCAGTTGCTCAGGACTGGGCTGTATCGCTGCGCTGATAGCAGTCGTCATGGGTCAGTTGACCCCGTGGTGGGTGCTGGTCCTGGTGCCCCTGGGGCTGTTCAACGCGATCGAGGTCATCGGCTACTTCGCCTACCTGCCGGTTGTCGTGAAACCGTACGTCCTGGGTCCCGCCCGAGCCGCCGACGGTGACCGGAAGGGGCGGGAGGAAGGGCAGCGACGCGGCGCCTTGCTCTGGCAGCTGGATACCGGCGGAGCCGTGAAGGAATCATCACCAGTCGTGGTCGACGGTACTGTCTACGTCGGCAGTTGGAACCACCTGCTGTGGGCCGTCGACGCCGCCTCCGGCGAGGAACGCTGGCGCTGCAGGACCGGCGGCGTGGTGGCGGCCTCCCCGGCCGTCGTCAACGGGACGGTGTACATCGGCAGTTGGGACAAGGATCTGTGGGCGGTGGACGCCGCCTCGGGTCAGGAGCGGTGGAGGTTCGCAACGGCCGGCCTGGTGCGGTCCACGCCGGTGGTGGCGGACGGCATGGTCCTCTTCGGCAGCAACGACGGTTACTTCCGCGCGGTCGACGCCGCTACCGGCGAGGGCCGGTGGCAGGTCGGCGTCGGCAAAGGCGTGCGCTCCTCACCCGCCAGGGTGGGGAACTCGGTGTATGTCAGCAGCAACGACGGCTTTCTGTGGGCGCTGGACACCGTTTCCGGCCAGGTACGGTGGCGGCTGAAGACGCTGAGCGGGCTGTGGTCCTCGCCGGTGGCGGCCGAGGCAACCCTCTACGTCGGCAGCGCCGACCGGCACCTGTGGGCAGTGGACGCGGCGACAGGTCAGGTCCGGTGGAAGCTCCCGGCCGGCAGATGGGTGAAGTCCACCCCGGCCGTGGCCGACGGCATCGTCTACTTCGGCACCACCGACGGGTATCTGTGGGCGGTCGACGCGGTGTCCGGGGAGAGCCGGTGGAGACGCAGGGTGGGGGTCTGGGTGCGATGGGCTCCGCTGGTGGTCAACGGCACGCTGTACATCGGGACCAACGACGGCCGCATCTGGGCGTTGGACGCGCTCTCGGGCGACGAACAGTGGACGGCGCAGACCGGCAGCCCCCTCTTCTCCACCCCCGCGGTGGCCGACGGCGTCCTGTACTTCGGCCTCCAAAACGGGCGCCTACTGGCTGTCCGCGCCTGATCAGAGATGGACCGGGGCGCGGCAACGGGACCTGGCTACCTTTAGTAATGCCCTGCCAGACCACCTCTCCGTGACAGTGAGCCACCAAGGGGTGCCGAACCAGCGCCGCACGGCGTCGCCCAGCAGCTGCCGAACGATGTCAGCCTGCTTGGCGTAGCAGCAGCGCACGGCCTGAGGTAACGCCAGGGGCTTGGCCTGGGGTCTTGCCGGTATTGCTGCTGGATTGAACGGTAAGTGCGTGATGAACCGGACCGGGATGCCAGTCTCTCCGCTACGGCAACGTCTCCTCAGCAGCCCATACTCGACGAAGGTGCTGTGTTGGCCCCTGAGACGACGACGGTCGCCCCGTCCGGGAAGCGTTCGGGGTGGGCGAGCAGCGCGGCGAGAGCGGTGGCTCCGCCGGGTTCGGCCACGATCCGTAGCCGCTGCCAGAGGAGTGCGCGGGCGGCGATATCCTCGTCCGCGACGGTAAGGGTCTTCATGCCGAGCGAGAGGCCGACAGCGGTGGCTATGCGGCCCGCCCGGCGGGCACCCAAGCTGTCCAAGGCAATCCCGCCGACTTCCACGTCCACGGGTTCCCCTGCCTCCAGCGCCGCTGTGAGCGAGGGCGCTGAGGACGGTTCAGCTGCGGTCACGCGGTTGCGCCCATCCAGCGCCAGGGCGACCCCTGCGCACAAGCCTCCTCCCCCGCAGCCGACCAGCACGGGCTGCCCTTCCGGTACCTGCTCGGCGAGCTCCAGGCCGAGCGTGCCCTGCCCTGCCACCGTCTGCGGGTCGTCGTAGGCGTCGATGTGGAAGGCGCCCTCGTGCCGGGCATGGTCCTGGCCGGCCGCCAGTGCGTCGGCGTAGAAGCCTTCGAACACGGTGGCGGGCAGGCCCGCTTCGCGCGCCGCCCAGGCCACGGCGGCCCGTGGTTGCCTCCCGACGCGCAGCAGACGCCGGCGGTCGGGGCGCCGCCTTCCGCGGCGCGCAGGAGGGCGAGCGCGTTGGACGCGCCGCGGACTTTGAAGGAGCCGCCAAACGATGCCTCACCCCCGCGAGACGTCGCGGATCAATCCTGGATCACGGCAGGCGAACACGGGTCGCCGCCCGACGAGTTGTCGTCGGGGCCCCGTCGAGACACCTTGCCTGGAGTTTCACGTGTTTGTGTACCCATCGGGCATCGGTCTGTCCGGTGCGCAACGACGGCTGCGTCCACACCGAGTCCTGGTCGGGGACCCCAACGTGCTGGCGCGGTGAGGATGGCGGGCGGTGGACCGGTCAGAATGCGAGGAGTGCCCAGCGCTTGGGGGTCCGTAGTGCGCCGGCCGTGGCATCCAGCACATTCAGTCGCCGTGGAACTGTCCGAGGCGTGATCGGCGGCAAGCCCGCGCGCCGGCGGGACCACCCGCGGCGGAACGGGAATGGAGGCGCCCAGCGTGCGGCGCCTCCACTCCGGCAGCGAACGCGCCGACAGCTTCCTCACTGGACGGGCAGCGGACGGCTTGCTCCGCTTCCACTCCCCCATCGGGTCATGAGGGCTGTGTGCCCGGCATCGTGTCCCAGAAGGCGCACTGGTGTTCCGCCGAGTACTGGGCGTCGTCGACAAGGACGCTCCGGCCTCCCGCCCGCAGCGACAGCATCAGGCCCTTGTCCTGGTGATAGCCGGGCCAGACCGTCTGCCCGGCGACGGACGGCCGGCCGGTCGTCGTGAACGCGCCCCAGTACCGCGTCATCTCGCGGGCGAGCCGGCGCTCGGCGGCGTTGAACAGCGGCGCGATGGGGGTGCCGTTGTCGAAGCTGGGCCAGATGTAGGCGAGTTCAGCGGCGTGGCCCGCCCCCCAGACGTAGCCGGGGATCTGCGTGAGGCCGGGGCCGGTCCGGTGGTCGAACTCGTACGCATAGGTGGGGGTGTACCGCTCGATGGTCCGGACAAGTGAGCGCAGCCCGCACCCGCCGATCCCCGAGATCATCCCCGAGTCGGTCATGATTCCGCCGATGAGGTACGCCGCGGTGAACCGGTCGGACGTGCCCGGCCAGGGGTAACGGGCGAGGACCTCGTCGGCGCGGGCGCCTGCGATGCCCTGGACGAAGGCGAGGTAGGCATCCCTGCCCGCGCCTATGTAGCCCGCGGCGAAGGTCCGGCCCTCGTCACGGTTGGCGCCGACGACCACGGGCACACGGGCGAATTCCCCGCGCTCCAGCGCCTCGCGTACTCCGGTCGGGAACGTCGGGGTCCCGTCCACGAAGCCGGCCGAGAAGGTCCGGCTCGCGTCGAGGAGGGTGCCCACCGAAGCCGACCGGAGACAGTCGAGGACGGCCGCCTGGGCCGTGCCGTCGCAGCCCGCCTGGCGGGCGAAGGCGGCCCCGGCGGCCTCAGCCCTGGCCTGCGGCCCGCTGGGACACGAACCGCTCTGGATCATGGCGCGGGCGAACAGTCCGCGCGAGCCGGGCGCCACCAGATGACCGCAGACGGACCAGCCGCCCGCGGACTCGCCGTCGATGGTGACCTCACGGGGGTTTCCGCCGAAGGCGGAGATGTTGCGCTGCACCCAGCGCAGCGCGGCCTGCTGGTCCATGAAGCCGTAGTTGCCGGACTCGCCGCCCTCCTGGGTGAGGGCGGGCAGGCCGAGGAAGCCGAAGACGCCGAGTCGGTAGTTGAGGGAGACGCCGATGACACCCGTCTCCTTGACGAGCTTCGACTCGTCGTTCTGCGAGCCGCTGCCGTTGGTCAGGCCACCGCCGTGGATGAACACGTGCACCGGAAGGCGGGCGCCGGCCCGCACGCCCGGCGGACGCCACACGTTGACGTCGAGGCAGTCCTCGGTCTCGCTGCGTGGTCCGTTGCCGCTGGGCAGGACGGGGCAGGGATTGCCGAAGTCGGCCGCCTCCCGAACGCCGCTCCAGCGCGCGGCGGGCTGTGGCGGCTTCCAGCGCAGGGAGCCGGTGGGCGCCGCCGCGTAGGGGATGCCGAGGAACCTCTCGACGCCGTCCGAGGTGGCGCCGCGCACGACGCCCTTGTCGGTGGGCACCACGGTCGGCGCACTCGCGGACGCCGTCGCGGGGAGCAGTCCGACGACGGCGAGGGACGTGGCCAATGCGCCGCCGAGGACAGTACGGATTCTGCTGGCAGTCATGGATGGGGACCGACCTCTCTGGCCGGGTGCCGGCCGCTACGGTGCGGCCGGCACCCTTGCTGGTGGGGGAAGGAGCCGGGTCGGGGCCGGCCCGGCATCAGGCATCGTTGGTCACCCGGCCGATGGGGCGAACCAGGCGGTCAGCGGGTGACGTCGACGCCGCCGTGCAACGGGAGTGTCCGAGACGAGGAGCCGACCCACACCTCCCGGTGCCCGGCGCCGAGCACCCAGGAGTGGAAGGACGTCTTCCAGTACTTCAACTGCTGTGCGTCGACCCGGATGCGTACGGTTTTCGACTCACCGGCGCGCAGACGCACCTTCTGGTAGCCGCCGAGCGAGCGCACCGCCTGGGGCGCGGTGGTCTTCGGGCTCGCGCCGACGTAGACCTGGGCGACCTCGTCACCGTCGCGGGTTCCGGTGTTCTTCAGGGTGAAGGAGACCGTCAACTCGCCGTGGTGCTGGTGGACCGCGAGGTCGCGGTAGGCGAAGGAGGTGTACGACAGGCCGTAGCCGAAGGGGAACAGTGGAGCGGTCTTCTCCTTGTCGTACCAGCGGTAGCCCACGTAGACGCCCTCGGAGTAGTTCTCCTGGTTGTTCACTCCGGGGTACTTGAGCGGGTCGCCGGCGACCGGTGTGGCGGACTCGCTCGCGGGGAACGTCTGGGTGGTCTTGCCCGACGGGTTCACGTCGCCGTAGAGCAGTCGGGCGGTGGCCTCGGCGCCGTTTTCCCCGGGGTAGTACGTGTCGAGTACCGCCTTGACCTTGGACAGCCACGGCATGGTGAGCGACGATCCCGTGTTGAGGACGACGATGGTGTCCGGGTTGGCGTCGGCGACGGCGGAGATGAGCCCGTTCTGGTCGGCCGGCAGGGAGAGGTTCTGACGGTCGAAGCCCTCGCTGCCGTCGTCGTAGGCGAAGACGATGGGCGTCTTGACCTGGCGGGCCAGGGCCACGGCCTGCTCCCTGGCGGCCCGCGCGGCCTGCGGGGTGACCCAGTTCAGTCTGATTTTGGCGGGTGCGCCCTGGATCGCGAGGGCGCCGGCGGCGAGGGTGTGCGTTCCCGCCGTCAGGTGCACGGTGGCACTGCTGGAGGCAAGGAAGCCCGTAATGACGCTCTGGCCGTCGATCTTCAGCGTGCCGTATGCGGCGGGAAGGTCGTAGACGAAGGAGTACTCGCCCTCGGCCGGCACGGTGAGCGTGCCGCTGTAGGTGAAGGAGGCGTCCGGTGTGACCGTGATCGTGCCGTCCGAGCCGACCGGCAGGGCGGGGCTGAGGGCCGTCGCGGGAATGGCGGCGCCGCTGTTGTCGACGCCCGCCGCGTAGCGCACCGTGGCATTCCGGCCGGCCCGCCGCGTGATGGTGGCGAGCGGCGACGCCGCGGAGTCCGGTACGACGTGGGAGCTGCCGCCGCCGGTGACCTTCGGCGTCTTCGCGGTCGGGCCGATGAGTCCAATGCGGGTGTTCTTCGCGGTCAGCGGAAGCGCCTTGCCGGTGTTCTTCAGCAGGACCGAACCGGACTCCGCCACCTTCTGCGCGACCTCGGCGCCGCCCTTCGGATCGCGGGTGGGCCGCCGGCCCGCGGTGCCGTCGAGGAGACCGAACTTCTGCATCTGGCCCAGGATGCGGGCGACGGAGTCGTTCAGCTCCGAGACCGGGATGGTGCCGTTCGTGATCGCGGTCTTCAGTTCCTCGCCCAGAAAGACACCGCTCGGCATCTCCTGGTCGAGGCCGTTCACGATGTCGGTCGTCGCGTGGGCCGCTCCCCAGTCCGACATGACCCAGCCCTCAAAGCCCCACTGCTCCTTGAGGATCGAGTCGAGCAGTTCTTCGCTGCCGCAGCCGTGACTGCCGTTCACCGCGTTGTACGAGCACATCACCGCACCGGCGCCGGCCCTGACGGCGGCCTCGAAGGCGGGCAACTCGATCTGACGCAGGGTCTGCTCGCCGACGTTGACGTTCACCCCCATGCGGTTGTCTTCCTGGTTGTTCTCCGCGTAGTGCTTGACGGTGGCGATCAGACCCTGGCTCTGTACGCCCCCGATCTCGCCGGACACCATGCGGGAGCTGAGCAGCGGGTCCTCGCTGAAGGTCTCGAAGTTCCGCCCCGCGTACGGCACCCGGATGATGTTCGTCATCGGTGAGAGCAAGACGTCCTGGCCGAGCGCACGGCCGTCGCGCCCGACGACCCGGCCGAACTCACGGGCCAGTCGGTCGTCGAAGGACGAGGCGAGCGCGACCGGCGCCGGCATCGCGGTGGCGTGCGCGTTGACCCGGACGCCCGCCGGACCGTCGGTGAGCCGCAGTTCGGGGATGCCGAGGCGGGGAACCCCGGGGATGTACCCGGCCTGCCCCAGCGCACGGGGATCGGTGCCTCCATGGACGAAGGACAGCTTCTCGTCCAGCGACATCCGCGCGATGAGGGCGGCGACGCGGGGAGACACGCCGACGGTGACCCGGGCGTCACCCGCGCCAGAGGCGCCGGGGGCCACGGCCGTGCCCACGGCGAGGAGCATGGCGCTCGCTGCCGCGATCAGGGCCGTGCGGCGCAGTCGGCCCCTCCTGTCACGTCGTACGGATGCCCGATTGAACTCCATGCGGACTCCTCACCTGTATGAGTGCTCGACGATGCGGCTCTGAACGATTCATCTCTGCGCTGGACGGAGCAGGGTCGGCGGATCGGGCTGACGGCCGGCGCAGCGAGCGCCGCCTCCTGCCCCCACGGTGGCCCGAGGGGCCGCCGCGTGCGGCCGGCTACCGGGACTGTTCGAAGAGCCAGTCGATGACCACGTCGTTCTCGTACGTCTGCGCCCAGGCGAAGTGCGGGCTCACCGGTGTCGTTCCCGCCGTATAGCTGGTGAACAGGACGTGGCTGCGCGCGGCCCGGGCCTGCCGCAGGAGCTCCCGTGACCGTGCCTCGAACTGCGCCTTCGGCAGATCGTTGGCCCACTCGCCGCGGGTGACCGGTGCACCGGCGGTCTCCAGCGCGTTCATCAGTGTCCAGGTGCCGGGTTTGCCGAATCGGCCCTCCCGGTAGGGGACGACCGGGTCGTCGACGGAGTGATCGGCCCATATCGGAATGTGCGTGATCCTCTCCATGGCGGCCGCGTCGCCCCAGCCGGCCGTGGGCAGGGCTGCCGCGAACACGTCGGGTCGTTTCGCCAGCAGGCTGTAGATGCCTCGCCCGCCCGAGGACAGGCCGACGACGTAGAGCCGGTCGGTGTCCACGCTGCGGGAGTGCTCGCCCACGAAGGTGTCGATGAGCTCGATCAGCGCGGCCTGGACCTTGGCGTCGGTCCAGTCCGTGCCGTCCGGTCCGTCCATGGGGCGGGGCAGGGGGATCTGCGGAGACAGGACGAAGGCGGGGTTGCGATGCTGCCTTTCCGGTTTGGCGAACGTGACCGCGATCCGGTTGGCCGTCACCTGGGTCACGTTGTTGTCCGCGACTTCGCCACCACCGTGCAGGGTGACGACGAGCGGGTACGGCCTGCGCGCTCCGGGGTCGCGTACGAACCCCTCCGGCCTGTACAGCCGGAAGCCCAGTTCGAAACCCGCCGAGTCCGTGAAGGAACCGGCGGCGAAGTCGTCGACCACAGGAGTGATGACGTCGGCGTTCCGGCTCGCGAACGAACCGGCCCTGAGCACCGGTTCACCTCCCGGTGTGCGTACGTCCGCGACCTGTCTGACGGAGTAGGCGCGGTCGAGCGGAAGGGGATCGGTGCCGGCGGCCCGCGCATCGGGGTCGTTCGGGTCCAGCTCTACGATCAGGCGGTCCCCCGGCCGTCCGGGTACGGATCGGTCGTCCACTTCGGCGGCGGTGTTGGAGTAGACCCGGGTCACCGTGCGAGCCGCTGTCCGCCCGCCCACCGTGGCCTTGACCTGGAAGGTGGAGGGCGGGATCATCCCGCCGCGTAAGTCGATGCGATGTGAGTACTGGATGGCGACGGCCGTCACCAGCCAGTTGTGCCTCGGCGTCACCCGCGTGACGAGGTCCGTTCGCACGACCGTATCGGGCTCGCGGGCCGCCTGTCGTCCTTCGGATGCGGCTGTCGCGGTGTCGGCGGCCGCGGTGGTCGCCGGGGGCACGGCCGTTGACGTGAGCGCGCCTGCCGTGCCGGTGAGCACCGTGCGTCTGGTGATCCCTCTCATCGGTCCTCGTCTCGGTTGGTGGGGCACCCTGACGGGGTGCCTCTGTGTGGATCAGGTCGCCGGGCTCAACACCACGGAATCGGGCGGCGGGTTGTGGGCCTGAGCGGCGGGTGCGGTGGCTGCCGGGAGTCCGCGGCCGGCGGAGGTTCCGCTCGGGCCCAGGACGCCGGTCACAGGGAGAAGGCGCCGGTCACCAGGGCGCCGACGGTCATGACGAGGGTGGTGGCGAAGGCCCAGCGGAAGATGAAGCGCTGATGTTCGCCGAGGGACACACCGCTCATGCCGACCAGGATGAATGTGGACGCGGTGAGCGGGCTGAGCGGGAACCCCGTGGTCATCTGGCCGAGGACGGCCGCCCGGGCCACCTCGGCCGGGTCCGTGCCGAATCCGTGCGCGGTCTCGGCGAGCACCGGCAGCACTCCGAAGTAGTAGGCGTCGGGAGTGAAGAGCAGGCTCAGCGGCATGCCGGTGACCGCCACGGCGACAGGCAGGTGCGAGCCGAAGGAGTCGGGGACGACGGACACGAGCGCCTCGGCCATCTCGTCGAGCATCTTGGTGCCGCTGAGGATCCCGGTGAGGACGCCGGCCGCGAAGATCATCGTGGTGACCAGGACCACGCTTTTGGCGTGCTTGTCGAGCAGCGCCTGTTGCTGTTCCCATGTGGGGTGGTTGGACAGCACCGCGATCGCGAACCCGAGGACGAACAGCACCGGGAGTGGCAGCACTTCCTCGATCAGGCAGACCACGAGCGCGACGGTGAGCGCGAGATTGAAGAGGTTCAGCCAGGTACGCGCCAACGGCGGGACCCTGACGGTGCCGGGCCCGTCCCCGGGGGATCGCAGCGCCGGCCGCTCGTGCCCGTCGGCCGTCGTGGGAGTGACCTGCCCGCTCGACTCGGCGGCGGCGGTACTGGTGGCGGTCTTCGCGGTCTTGGCGCTCTTGGTGGTCGTCGAGGCGGCGGGTTCACGGTCGTCGCACTCGTCCTCGCCCCTGCGCCCGCCCGTGGCCGGGCCCTGCGCGGACAGCGCGCGGAGACGGTTGCGCTCCCGGCGGCCGAGCAGGTAGGAGGCCACCAGCACCCAGGCGACGCCGAAGCCCATCGCGGGCAGCACGGGATTGAAGACGTCGGAACTGTCCAGTTTCAGGGCCGCCATGGCGCGTACGGTCGGGCCACCCCAGGGGATCATGTTCATCACGCCCGCGCCCAGACAGACCACCCCGGACAGCACCAGGGGGTTCATGCCGAGTCTCTTGTAGACCGGCAGCAGCGCGGAGACGGTGATGAGGAAGGTGGAGGCGCCGTCGCCGTCCAGAGCCACGCACAGTGTGAGGACGGCTGTGGCGAGGGTGATGCGTAACGGGTCGCCGCGCGCCACGCGCAACAGACCGCGGATGAGGGGGTCGAAGAGCCCGGCGTCCACCATCAGACTGAAGTACAGGACTGCGAAGGCGATCATGATGCCGGTGGGGGCCACCTTGGACAGCCCGCCGAGAATCAGCTCGCCGAGATCGCCCGCGAAGCCGCCGATGAGCGCCGCCACTACGGGAAGCAGGATGAGAGCGACCAGCACCGAGACGCGTCGGGTCATGGTGAGCAGCAGTACGGCGGCGATCGTGGCGAAGCCCAGGGCTGCCAGCATGGCGGCGCTCGCTTTCTCGGGGGACGGCCCTCGGCGGCGGTGGACGGGGCTGGCGGGGCAGACCGAGGTGTTACGCGAGAGTTTCGAAGCACCGACGGATCGGTGTCCAGCATCAGACCGAGATCTGTCCATGCGATGAGTGCATCAATTGGCTGCGATCGCGCCTATGCTCGCGGGCCATGGAGGCCACCACCTTGCGTCAGTTGGCGGCGTACACGGCCGTCGCCCGGGCAGCGAGCTTCACCGCGGCCGCCGCAGAGATGCACGTGTCCCAGTCCTCGCTCAGCCGCGCGGTCGCGGACCTGGAGCGGCTGCTCGGCGTCCGGCTCCTCGAACGGGACACCCGCAACGTGCAGTTGACCGCTGCAGGCGTCGAGACCCTGCGTATCGCGGAGCAGATCGTCACCGCTCACCGGGCGGGCATGAAGGAGCTCAGACGATTCCTGCTCGGCGAATCGGGAACCGTCGTCGTGGCCACCCTTCCCTCGGTTGCCGCGGTGCTCCTGCCGCAGGTGATCTACGACTTCCGCGAGCGGCGTCCGCAGGTGGCGGTACGCCTCCTCGACGGCCTGGAGCGACTGGTACTGGACCGGGTCCTGTCCGGTGACGCCGACTTCGCCATCACCACGGTCGGGCACCCGCCCGAGCAGTTGGAGCACCGCCCCCTGGTCAGGGACCGCTTCGTCGCGGTACTGCCGGAAAGCCACCCACTCGCCGACCGCGACGAGATCACCTGGGACGACCTGGCTCGTCAGCCGTTCCTGGCCGTCGGGCGTGACTCAAGCGTGCGCCGGCTCACCGATGCGGCGTTCGCCCAGATCGACGCGCACGCGGTACCGGCGGCCGAGGCGGGCAGTATCGCCACCGTGGGCGGGCTGGTCGCCGCCGGCCTCGGGGTATCGGCGATGCCCGCCCTCGTGCTCCCGCTGATGGGCGCCGGGCCCGTCGTCTGCCGTCCCCTGGTGGACCCCGTGGTGTACCGCCGCCTGGACATCGCGCTGCGCGCGCGGCGAACACTCCCCACCGCAACGGAACGGTTCCTCGAGACGCTCGAGGAATTCCGCCTCCAGGGCCGTGCTCTTCCACCCGGGGTTTCCTGGGCATGAGGCTGCCTGGAGCGTGCCGGGGCACCGGGCTTCTCCCCACCCGGGCACCCAACGCACCCGCCCCTTCCCCATTCATGCGTTCTTCGCATTGATTGATGGTCTTCTGTTGCTCGACAGGCATTTCTCGGCTCCTGCAATCTGAAGGCCCCCACCGCGACGACCGAGTCGTACCACCGGAGACGACGTGGCCGGGAACCAAGGCGAACTGCACGGATGAGGGAGCACATCGGTGTCGGACGACAAGCACAAGGCCACCGGACGCGGGCAGTTGAAGGGGCTGAAAGTGGTCGAGTTCGCCCACGTGGTGGCCGGACCGCTGGCAGGCTCGATGCTCGCCGACCAAGGGGCCGACGTCGTACACGTGGAACCCCCCGGCAGCGGAGACGCGGCCCGCGCCATGGGACCGCAACGTGACGGTGTTCCTCTGTGGTTCAAGGTCGCCGGCCGCAACAAACGCTCGGTCACCCTCGATCTGCGCCGGGAGGCCGGCCGGACCGTCGCCCGCCGGCTCGTCGCCTGGGCTGACGTCGTCATCGTCACCCTGCGCGCCGGACGCCTGCGCAGCTGGGGACTCGACTGGGACTCCGTACACCGGATCAACCCCCGGGCCGTACTGCTGCAGATCTCCGGCTTCGGCGCCACCTCATCCCAGGCGGACGCACCGGGCTTCGGCAAGATGGGTGAGGCACGCAGCGGAGTCGTCCACCTGACCGGCTTTCCCGACGGCCCGCCCGTCCACACCGGCTTCTCGCACGGCGACGCCGTGACCGGCCTGATGGGTGCCTACGCCATCCTCGCCGCCCTCCACCGCCGTGAGCACGACCCCGGGTTCGACGGCGAGTGGATCGATCTCGCACTCTTCGAGTCCCTGTTCCGTCTCGTGGAGTGGCAGGTCATCGTCCACGACCAGTTGGGAGAAGTGCCCGAACGCCTCGGCAACCGGCTGGCGGTGGCCCCGGCGGCCGTGATCAACACCTACCGCTCCCGCGACGGCGAGTGGATCACGGTCACCTCCGCGACGCTGCGGTCGGTCCGCAACATCGCCTGCCTGCTGGGACTTCCCGAGAAGGAGTTCGCCACGGCACGGCAACAACACGACCGGCGCGGACAATTGGACGAGGGCCTGCGGGAGTGGGTGGCGCAGCGTGGCACCGCAGAGTGCCTCGATGAGTTCGCCCGCGCCGAAGTCGTCGCCTCACGGGTGTTCGACGCCGCGGACATCGCCGCCGACCCTGTCTATGCCGAACGCGAGGACATCGTCACCGTCGATGACCCCGACCTCGGTCCGGTGCGCATGCAGGCGGTGATCCCGCATTTCCGGCGGCGGCCCGGCCGGGTCTGGCGGACGGGTCCCTCCCTCGGGCAGGACAACCGCCTCGTCTACGGGCAGTGGCTCGGATTCAGCGAGAACGAGCTGGCCGACCTGGAGAAGAGCGATGTCATCTGAAGCACCTGCGCCAAGCCTTGCCGAGGTGGACGCGGGAACGGTCGACCGGCCCCCGCTGCGCTCCCTGCTCTTCGTCCCCGGCACCAGGACCGACTGGCTGCCCAAGGCCCGCGCGGCGGGCGCCGACGCGGCCGTCCTCGACCTGGAGGACGCGGTGACCGCCCAGGACAAGCCCGCCGCCCGTGCGCAGGTGGCCGATGCCGTCTCGCGGGCCGCCGCGCCTACCGATCAGGCGGGAGAGATGGCGCTGTTCGTCCGTGTCAACCCGCTGGACGGTTGGGCGGGGGCCGAGGAACTGCGCGCGGTCCTACGGCCGGGGCTCGCCGGTATCGTGCTCCCCAAGGTCCGCTCCGCCCAGGACGTCAGGCTGGCCGACCAGCTACTGCGCTGGTGCGAACAGGACCAGGGGCTGTCCCCGGGACAGGTCGCCCTGGTGCCCCTGCTGGAGACGGCCCGTGGCTTGCGCGAGGCCTACGACATCGCCCGAGCTGTCCCGCGTATCGCCTACTTGGGCGCTCTCACCGCGCCCGGCGGAGACGTGCAACGGGCCGTCGGTTACCGCTGGAGCCCAGAGGGCGACGAGACGCTGGCACTGCGCTCCCGTGTTCTGCTGGACGCCAGGGCGGCCGGGGTGCCGTGCCCGGTCAGCGGATTGTGGACGCGCATCACCGACCTGGCGGGACTCCGCGCCTTCGCCGAACAGAACCGCTCCCTCGGCTACGAAGGGATGATGGCGATCCATCCGTCCCATGTCCCAGTGATCAACCGGGTGTTCTCTCCCAGCCCCGGCGAACTGGACCACTACGCACAGCTGATAGCGGCGGTCGAGGCGGCACAGGGCGCCGGCAAGGGCGCCGTGACCTTCCGAGGCGAGATGGTCGACGAGGCCATGGCCTCTACAGCACGCCTTGTTCTCGCACGACACAGGGCACGGACGCGGATGGCTGACGAACTCCCGCCGCCCGGCCTGTGATCAGCAAGCGCCGCCGCCCGCTCCGGGAGAGGAGACGATCTGGCGGTCGAGGGCAGCCGTTCGCCATGGCGACAGCCGTTGGTATCAGCGGTCGAGTCGTCGCACCTCAGACCGGCGTCTGGCAGGCAGGCCCAGCGCAGGCGGCCGCCGCCCCCGGACGCCCCGCAACGGGGGCAGGCAGCGGTAGACGCGGTGCGGGCCGGAGAGTTCAGGGTGCAGAGATCATGGAACGGCACGTCGATTCGGCCGTCCGTGAGGGTGTGGGTACTCGGCCGTGGATCGTGGGTGACGACTTGTGGGTGCTGATCGAGCCGTTGCTGCCGCCGTGGCCCGAGAAGGCGCCGGTGCCGCGGCCGGTGGCGGACCGGCTGTGTCTGCAGGGCATCCTGTACGTGCTCCACAACGACCTGGCCTGGCAACTCCTTCCCCTGGAGCTGGGGTTCGGCTCGGGGCAGACGTGTTGGCGCCGTCTGGAGCGGTGGCAGCTGGCGGGGGGGCTTCGGCCAACTGCACCGCATCCTGCTCGCCGAGCTGAACGGGGCCGGCGAACTCGACTGGTCCCGCGCGTGCGTGGATGGCAGCGTTTGACTTGCTCCTCAGGCTTCAGCCCGAGGAGCAAGTCCACCCTTGCACGATGCTCTATCGGAGCCCAGTCCGGATCAGGGAAGGACACCCGAAGAAGTACGCACGGCCTGACGCAGTCGGACGGCGTCCTTGCTGGGGGGCGCTCCGAACTGGCGGCGGTATTCGCGGCTGAACTGTGACGGGTTGTCATAGCCGACGCGGTGGCCGACTCCGGTGACGTCGCCCGGATGGGTGGCGAGCAGCAGTCGCGCCTCCTGCAGCCTGATCTGTTTCTGGAACTGAATGGGGCTCATCGCGGTCACCGCCTGGAAGTTGCGGTAGAAAGCGGAGACGCTCATCCCGGACATCCGCGCCACGTCCTCGACCCGGAAGGGCTCCGCGAAGTGCTCGCGGATCCAGCCCACGGCCCGGGAGACGTGGCTGAGGCTGCTGTCGGCCAGGCCGAGTTGGCGGACTGTGGCACCCTGGTCGCCGGTGATCAGGCGCCAGAGGATCTCGCGTGTGACCAACGGGGCGAGTACGGCCCGGTCGCGGGGCTCGTCGAGCAGGCGCAGCAACCGGACCACCGCATCGAGCAGCGCGGCCGGAGCATCGCTGACGATGATCCCTGACGGCGCGCCTCCGCTGGTGCGGGGGGTGTCTCCGGGCCCGGCCTGCAACAGCAGCTCGGCGACAACCGGCGGTTCCAGCAGGAGTCCGAACCCCAGCGCCGGCTGCTCGGGGTCGGCCCGGGTGAACTGCCCGCTGACGGGCAGGTCGACGGATGCGACCAGGTACTGCCCGGCGCCGTACTCGTACACGCGGTCGCCCAGGGCGAGTCGCTTGGAGCCCTGGGCAATGACCGCCAGCACGGTGCCGGACATCGAGGGCTCCGGCGGATCCGACCGGTCGACCTTCGAGATCAGGACGCCGTCGATGGCAGTGGTCCAGTCGGGCCGGGCGTGCCGGGTCAGCAGGCTGCGGAGCTCTTCGAGGTGCATGTGTCCATTGCAGCACCATTCCGCACTGCGGCTCCCATGACCGCGAGGATCGTGCAAGTGCAAGCGAGCATCGTTCTAACGTTTTCGCAGGTCATCTCGGTTGAATGGAATCACCTCACTCCACTACCGAGAAGAAGGCACTCAATGATCGCCAACTACGGCTTCAACGCCACCCTGACCGCCAAGCCCGGCATGGGCGACCGACTGGTCGACCTGCTGTTGACCGGTCTGGACAAGGGCAGCCCGGGCGCGAGCGAACTCTGCGTCGTCTACCTCGTCTCCCGTTCCGCGTCCGACCCCGACGTCGTCCACGTCACCGAGGGCTGGACCAGCGAGGAGGACCACCACCGGATCTTCGCCGGCGAGGCCGCTCAAGCCATCGTGGCGCAGATCGACGGACTGCTGGCCAAGGAGTCCGAATACACCGACTACGTGCCGGTCCGAGGCAAGGCCGCCTTCTGACCTGCCGATCGCCCCACGCCCGGGGCCCGGCCTTCCCCGACCTCCGACACAACCCCCCGAAAGGCGGCGATCATGACCGCGGCACGACCCGACCTGGACCCCGAACTGCGTGAACTGCTGGCCGACATGCCCCTCATGTCGCAGCTCAGCCGAGAAGTCCTCGCGCACCTACGCCAGCTCCCCTCTGCACCGGTCGACTCCCTCCTCGCACACCGGCCAGTCGACCGGCGCGAGATCACCGTGCCCGCCAAGGACGGAGCCCCGATCCCTTTGTCGGTCTTCAGCCCCGCGAACACCGATCGCACCACCGCCGCACCCTGCATCTACTGGATGCACGGCGGCGGGATGGTCATGGGCGACCGCTTCTCGCAGATCGACATCCCGCTGGAGTGGCTTGACGAGTTCGGCGCGGTCGTGGTCTCCGTGGACTACCGGCTCGCACCGGAGGCCACCGGCACTGCCCTGGTCGACGACTGCTATCAGGGACTGCTCTGGGTCGCCGAACACTCCGCCGAACTGGGCATCGATCCCGCTCGGATCGTCGTCGCGGGCGCCAGCGCGGGCGGCGGCCTCGCTGCCGGCATCACCCTGCTGGCCCGCGACCTCGGCACCCCGGCGATCGCCGCGCAGGTGCTGATCGGCCCCATGCTCGACCACCGCAACACCAGCGCCTCCAGCTGCCAGTACGGCGACGGGCCCGGCGTCTGGACCCGGGAGATGAACGAGTTCGGGTGGCGCTGCGTCCTCGGTGACCTCACGGATGACCAGGTACCTGCCTATGTGTCACCCGCGCTGGCCGACGACCTCTCGGGCCTGCCGACCACCTACATCGACACCGGCTCCGCCGAAGTCTTCCGCGACGAGGACGCCGACTACGCCCTCCGCATCTGGGCGGCCGGCGGTCAGGCTGAACTCCACGTCTGGGCAGGCGGCTTCCACGGGTTCGACGCCCTGTACCCGCGGGCCCACATCTCGGCCACGGCCCGCCGGGTACGCACAGACTGGCTCGCCCGAGTCCTGCCCCCGAACTCCGCCGCACAGCGCAGCCCGCGCAGTCACACACAACCCACGCACGACCCCATCCCAGGAGGAACACCATGAAGGTCGCCATCGTCACGGGCGCCAGCTCCGGCATCGGACGACAACCCGCAAGGAGGGCAGGAGACGGCCGCCGCCATCGAGAAGGAGGGCGGCACGGCCGTCGCACTGCCGCTGGACGTCGGCGAGACCGCCACCTTGGCGGCCTTCCGCGACACGGTGGCCGACGTGCTGCGCGACGCCTGGCAGCGCGACACCTTCGACTACCTGGTCAACAACGCCGGTTTCGCGCAGACGTCGTTGATCGAGGACACGACCGAGGAGGCGTTCGACAGCCTCATGCGGGTCCTGCTCAAGGGACCGTACTTCCTGACCCAGAGGCTGCTGCCCCTGATGGCGGACGGCGGGGCCATCGTCAACACGAGCAGCAACGCGGTGGCGACGGCCGGACTGGAGCCCGGCTATGCGGCATACGCGTCGATGAAGGGCGGCCTGGTCGTGCTGACGCGGTACATGGCCAAGGAATTCAGCACGCGGGGCATCCGTGTCAACGCGGTCTCGCCGGGATCGACCCGCACGCGGATCGCCGACGATGCCTTCACTCGGTTCCCTGAGGTTGTTCCCGCCCTCGCCGCGAGAACCGCACTCGGCCGGGTCGGTGAACCTGACGACATCGGCGGCATGATCGCCTCACTGGTCTCCGACGAGAGCCGCTGGGTCACCGCTCAGAACATCGAGGTATCGGGCGGCTACAACCTCTAGGGAGCGTATTGCGTTGTGATCATTGGGTGGTCCGGGTGAGTTCTCTGAGCCAGATCATCGAGCCGCGGAGGTGAAGGCCGGCGAGGTAGCT
>NZ_JBEXXQ010000045.1:0-85386 GCF_040630525.1 Streptomyces sp. NPDC005799 | reverse complement strand
CGTGCGTCCCCCCCCCGCCCCCACACACCCCCCCCCCCCGCCGCCCGCCCTGCCACCCCCCCCTTTTGTATGTTTCTGCGGGGTGTGTTTTTTACGTGACAACTCTCACACTCCTAGAGTTGTCACGTCAACTCCTCCCCGAAAGGGTGCCATGACCCTCCGTATCGGCCTCATCCTCGGCAGCACCAGGCCCGGCCGCCGCGGCGACCAGATCGCCTCCTGGCTCCTCGACACCGCCCGCGCCCACGGCGGCGCCGACTACGAACTCATCGACCTCGCCCACCACGACCTCGGCAACCTGGACGAGCCCGGCAACCCGAACCACCAGCGGTACCAGCACGCCCACACCCGCACATGGGCCGAGCTGATCGACGGTTTCGACGGTTACGTCTTCCTCGTCCCCGAGTACAACCACTCCTTCCCCGGGGCCCTCAAGAACGCCCTGGACTACGTCTACCGGGAGTGGAACGACAAGGCCGCCGGCATCGTGAGCTACGGCGGATGGGCGGCCGGGGTCCGGGCCGCCGAGGCACTGCGGCTCGTCCTGGCCGAACTCCAGATCGCCACGGTCCGCACCCAGCCGGCCATCTCCCTGCTCCCCGCCTTCTCCTCCGGCACCTTCACCCCCGGCGACGGCCTGGCGGCCTCGATCACCACGATGCTCGACCAACTGACCAACTGGTCGAACGCACTGCGCACGGTACGAGGAGTGACGGCGACTGCGACGACCTAGCGAACCTCGGGCGACACGCCTCCATACCGAGGATTCGAGGCGCCAGGGCACCTCCGTGCCGACGACTCAAGACGGCGCCAGGCTCTCTCCAGCCTGGACCTCGACGCGCGGCCCACCAACAGCGGCCGACCTGCCGTCCCGAAAAGCCTGCTCAGGACGCCCGCCCCACCGGAGACCAGGCCGCCCGGCTCAGCCGCGGTCGTGGAGGGTCACCTGGTAACCGTCGGGGTCCGCGAAAGTGAAAGTACGGCCGAACGGCCCGTCGACGGGCGCCGAGACGATCGCCGTACCGGCGGCGGCGAGAGCATCGTGGATGTCCTGAACATCCGTGGCGTGCAGCCACAGCGCCACCCCCCGGCCCGGCAGAGCGATCGCGTCCAGGTCGACGCCCGGGACGACGTCACGGACGGCGAACGCGATCGGCTTGGTGTCGAACACGACAGCGTGCGGCGGTCCTGCGGCGGAGCGCTTCAGCCCCAGGTACTCCTCATAGAAAGCGGCGGAGCGCTCCAGGTCGCGCACCTGCAGTGAAACGAAGTCGGGTCCGGTGACGGCCACGATCCTTACCTCCTGATACATGTCAGTCTTCTGACATCCAGACCGTATGTCAGACTACTGACATGAGTCAAGGTGAGCCCGGAATCGAACTGGACACATCGCTGGGGTACATGCTCAAGGCGGCCGCGAGCGCCCTGCACTCCGCACTGGAGGCCGTGCTGAGTCCGCTGGGCATGACGATCACCCACTACTCCTGCCTGGAGCTGCTTGCCCAGCGACCGGGTCTGTCCAACTCCGAGCTGGCCCGCGGCGCCTTCGTCACCCGGCAGTCGATGAATGTGCTTCTGCAGTCCCTCGAACGCCAGGGACTCGTCATCCGTCCGGCACGAGCACCGGTCGGCAGGGCCCTGCCGACCGAGCTGACCGATCTCGGGCGCCGCCAGCTGGAGGTGGCCAGCGCCGCGGTTCGCCGCGTCGAGCAGAACATGCTGGCCGATCTGGATGCCGACGAACAGGATCAGATGCGGCGCCTGCTCCGCACCTGCATCGCCTCACTCACCGAACCGCCCGCATCGGAGACGTAACCGCTCCGGACCTTCGTCAGGACGCTGCCCCACGCTGTCCCCCTTGGGGCAATCCCGGCTCGCCAACTCGCGGTCTGCGTACGGCCCGTCGGGCGTCGCACCGTGAAGCCAATCCGTGAGCGACTGGGCCGGTGACTGTTCGAGCGGGTCAAGGGCGTGCCGGAGACAGCACGGGCTGGCCGAGCTTGGTGGGGCGAGTGATGGCCGTCTGAATGACGAAGTCCTCGTCGTCAGGGGTGAGCAGGCGGGGACGGCCTCCCGCCCATCGAGGGTTCAGGCAGGCCAGGCCGATCTCGTTGAACCGGTGGATCACATCACGCACCGTGTCCTCGTCGGCCTGCACCAGCTTCGCGATCACGGGAACACGGTTCCCGCCAGCCGAGGCCAGCAACATCATCGCCCGCCGGTAGCGCACCGACTCGTACTGCCCCGGCGCACGATCTGCTGCAGTTTCTGCCCCTCCTGGTCGGTCAGTCGGCGTACACGGACAGGCTCAGCCACCGCGCCTCCAGCGGTCGAATGGACATCACCACCCATCCAACCGCCAGCACCACCAACCAGGCGAACCTACGCGGTCACAGCACTGGCGATGGGCGGTAACCGCGCCGACGGGTCGAGGACCGTTGCCGCACGCCCCCGAAATGCGAGAGGCCCCGGAATCTTCCGGGGCCTCTCACCTGTGTGCACTCGGCAGGATTCGAACCTGCAACCTTCTGATCCGTGGCTCTGTAGAGATCGGTCAACAACGGTCGTACAGGTCGCTGTTCGCTCTCTTGGAGTGGCTGTCGGCCGCGGTCGGCTGCTGGAGTTGCTGTACTCCGCTGCTGTACGCGCTCGGTGCTTTGGTCAGATGGTGTCGATCTGCCAGGCGATCACACCCGTCGATCCTTTGACGCCGTCGACATCGATGCGTACGGGCATCTTGTGCGCGGTGATCCGTTGCTGCACCACTGACTGATCGCATGGCACATCGGCCTTCGGCCCGGTACTCGCCGGCGTGAACGTCAAGCGTGCGTTGCCGCTGCCGATGCACACCAGGTTGAGCTTGTACGACTTGCCCTGGCTCAGCGTGGGCTCTGTGTGGATGCCGTCAGTCACGCGCTCCGCGCCGGCCTCGATCATCGTCCCGCCCTGAACAGCTGCAAGGGCCGCTTGAGCCTGGTCGGTGAGCTTCTTCTCCTGCGTCGTGGTTGTCGTCTGAGACGCGCTCGCCGTGGGCGGTGACGACGTCTTATGGGCGTTCGCACTGCCGCTACCGGAGGTGCACGAGGTCAGCAGCAAAGCCGACGCTGTCACAACGCATCCGGTGAACCAGGCCCGCGGGCTCACATTGGTCATGAGGAGGTTTCCCAGTAGTTCCAACGCTTGGAGCGATGCCCATGGGACACCTTTCCGGTGGACCGCCCCCGTGGCGATCAAGCGCTCGGACACTATGTGATGGGCATGCATGCGACAACTACAACGGTGATGTTCTGAGGAACTTGAGGGTTTCACGTGCTCAGTCCGGCGCCGTGGGACAACAGCAACTCAGGCGAGTAACGGCTTCGAACAGACCGAGCCCGTCGAGCTGGCTCCGCCTGGCCGAGACTCAGTTTGCAGATCGACTTCGCCCAACACGCTTTCCAACTGTGTTGGTGCGTCGCGGGGCCGCGTACAGGGGCGTTCACCTGCGTTCACGGTCGGCTGGTCGTCGGAGCGGCTACGGGCTTCCGTCCGGCCTGAACGCCCACGAACGGCGCTGAATGAGACGGAAACTGAGACGGACGGCGGGGCCGGGCTCGCTGGCATCTTCGCTGTTGAAGGGGGAGCCATGGCGCTGGTCCGAAAGGGATCACGACGGATCGTTGTCGACGGCACGGCCTACCGCTGGCGACTGCGACGCAGACCGACGTACTGCCAGGGCCTGGCCTGGTCGCCGTGCACGTTCGCGGTCGAGCATGCGGACACGCCGGGCATGACGCTCCTCGTCACCACCACCCAGCCGCATCCGAGCAACTGGATAGGGCGCGAGGCTCAGCCTGTATTGCCATCCGGTGTTGCCGCGGCTGTTCGGCTTGCCATGCGTGAGGGTTGGACACCGACGGCACCGGGCTCCGCGTTCCGCCTCGACCAGTCCGCCGGCTTCACACCCTCGTCTTGAGCCGTGTAGAGAGTGAGCACCGCTTTAAGGAGCGAGGTTGGGCAATCGTGGGCGGGACCTGGGGATTCCCCAGCCTGATCGAGGCGGCCGGAGCGCACCTCCTTGAACCCCAGTTCCCCGTGAGTTCCCGTCCGTTCTGGCACGAGAGTGGCACGGCCCGTGGACCGTGCCACGACTCCTCGATGCGCCGGTGGGCTGTACAGCGCTCCGTCCACGTCCGGAGTTCAGGTATGCCTACCCCGGTACCTGCTGTTTCCTGGCAGGGCCCCGGGCGCCTGTGGTGCGAGCTGTCCTGCCCCGCCTCTGGCGACGCACACCATCACCTCTCCAGTCCGCAACAGACCAAGGATGCAACCGGCGCTCAACCACCAATAGAAGGCTGAGAATGCATGCACAGAGGTTGCCGAATTTACGAAAATTACAGCAAATAGGGCGAGAGTGAAAAAATTGAGCGTCAGTAGCGGCCAGCCCGAGTCTGTTTTTGCCCGATTTAGTTTCTGCCAGGTCGTTCTTGGTATTTGAGTAGGGTGCGGGCTAAAGCGGCGCTTGATCTCGCCCACGAAAGATCGCTGTGTCATGGGGCACATGGAACAGCGGGAGATAACTCCTACACAAGCCCAAGAAGCATGAGGGATGGCACCGAACCGGTCGTCTCGGTCGGTGCTGCGCCCGTGGCGACGTCTTTGATCCTCTCAGCCCACCACCTACCCCAGCTCCCGTCCCGTCCGCCGTCGACCCACACACCGTGGAGCAGGCGTGGTTCATGGCGTCCAGGTGGAGCGCGCCACTGTACGAACGACCTGGACGCCATGGGCCGCGTCTGCTCGGCTCTGCCTGGGTCGACGGTGGTCAGGATGGGAGCACCCCGCGCACGCCATTACGGGCCCGCGGGCGGGTACGGCGCCCCCTCCATCCCGGTGCCGGCCGATCCCCCGCCGGAGGCATCGTCTTGACCGTGGGCCGCGCTATGCGGTGATCGCCTCATGGCCACGGGCCCTATCCACGTGTGGGCGCGCGTCGGCTCAGCGCGGGCGGAGCGGGCCGGAGACAGGAGCGGCGCCCGCAGCGGAGCCGGGAGCGCGCCCGGCGGAGCGGAGCGCAGCCGGGGCTTGAACCCGTAGAGAAAGTTGTAACTCACTCGGACTTGTGGGGCCTCTCGATTGATGGCTGAAGTGCTCCCCTCAGTTGCGCGGCAGGGCGTCACGGCAAGTGCTCGGCGACGGGGTGCGGTTCATACTCAGAGAGTGGACATACGGGTGAAGACCTTTGTGGCTGAGGCTCGAAGCCGGTTCGACCTCTCCCTGGAGGGGCTTGGGTTCTCCGGCCCGGAAGTCGATCAGGGACGGGGTGGTTACCCGTTGGTGCTGAGCGTCCGATACTGCCGCGGCGACGTGACCGTTGAGACGACCTTGATATTGGCGTACATGGGTGAGGAGTACGTCCACACACAACTGCGATGGGCTCAAGCTCCACCGGACATGGATCGCTGTGTCGAGGTGGGTGCCAACACCGCCCACACTGGGTACCAGATGCGCCGAGCTCTTGACCGGCATGCCGAAGCCGTTCCCGTCTTGCTCAAACACCCGGATCGAACCAACTGAACTGACTGCCGTGATGCGCGGTGCGGTGGGCGAGCGGGACGAAGAGGACGGGCCGGATCGTCCAGGTGATGCGGGTGTTGGCCTGGGTGATCGACACCGTGCAGGGCTCAGCGCGTAGGAGGGCCCGCCGTGTCTCGACGCGGCCGTTGTAGAGCCAGTCCCATGCCTCTTCGGATGCGTCGGCATCGAGGGCCGGTGGGATGGTGCGCAGGGTGACAGCAACCCATCTGCCCGCCTGGGGCGCCGTGTAGGCGTCGATGGATGCTCGCCGTGGCCGAGGAGGAGATCACCAAGTACGTCGCGTCTCTGGTCAAGGTCCCAAAGCCTCGTCGCCGTCGGATCAAGCCGTGGTCCGTCGTCGAGGCCGGACGTTTCCTCGCCGATTCCGTGGCGCGCGAAGTTCCACTGTTCGCAGCCTGGGTCCTGGTGCTCTGCCTCGGCCTCCGCCGAGGCGAAGTCCTCGGACTGACCTGGAAGTCCATCGACTTCGAAAGCGGTGAGCTGTACGTCGATCACCAGATCCAGCGCGCGGGCCGTCAAATCCTTCATCGGGAGACCAAGACCGAGGAGTCGGACGACTTCCTTCCCCTCCCTGAGTTCTGCCTCAGGGCGCTCCGCATGCGCCGCGCCCAGCAGACCGGTGACCAGAAGGCGGCCGGGGAACTCTGGCAGGACACCCGCGGCCTGGTCTTCACGACGAAGTGCGGGACGCCGATCGAACCCGGCAACCTCACCCGCATGTTCGCCCTGCGTGCCCGCCGCGCCGGCCTCCGGGTCATCCCGCTCCGGAACACCCGGCACACGTGTAGCTCGCTGCTCGTCGCTCTCAAGGTCCACCCGAAGGTTGCTCAGCGCATCCTCCGGCACTCGCAGATCGCCATGACGATGGAGGTCTACGCGGAAGCGAGCGAGGAAGAGGTGCGGGCCGCCCTCGGCAAGCTGTCCGCCGCGATGGGCGGCACCGACACCGACGCCAACAGCGACACCGACTGATCTCGACCCGTTGCTGTACTTCGCTGCTGTACGGCACGACAAAGCCCCCTCCGGGATGATCCCGAGGGGGCTTTGAGCTGTGTGCACTCGGCAGGATTCGAACCTGCAACCTTCTGATCCGTAGTCAGATGCTCTATCCGTTAAGCTACGAGTGCTTGTTCTGTTTTTGTCGCCGTTTCCTGCCCTTCCGGGCCCTTCGCGGGGACAGGAAGAACATTACATGACTGCCGCTGACATGTGAAATCCGTTAGTTGTACCCCTTGTGAGCTGCGGAAACGGTGTCCGAGGCGGGGCTAGGGCATGAGTACCTGTTCGAAGGTGTAGCGGCCCTGCGGGGTCAGTCGGATCTCGGCGTTGACGGTGGCGGAGCCGTCGTCGCCTGCCGCCCGCTGGACGGCGATGCCCAGGGTCCTCCACACCGCGTCGTGGCCCAGCGTCGCCTTCCGTCCTGCAGCTGGGTGTCACCGTGCCGCCGTAGGTCCGGTGGTAGACGTCGAGGAAGCCGATGTAGGAGCTCTCGGGCTTCTTGCAGAGCACGTTGGGGAGTTGGGGATGGCCAGCGCGGTGTCGAATCGTCGTAGTACACGCCAACCGCGTCGTCACCGGTGAGCACCGTGACCGGGCAGCGGCGGCCCGCCGCCGACATCGCGATGACGAAACCGCGGAGGTTCGCTCTCCGGCCCGCGAAGAAACTGCACCTGCCGTCCATGAGAGCGAGCAGCGGCCTCGGCCCGGTCGGGGGGTGAGGGCGGCGGCGGTGCTGGGCAAGCGCTGCCGGTGCGGTTTTCCAGCCCGGTGGTCCAGTACGGCGGACAGCGGCCCGCGCCGGGCCAGCGTCTCCGACGGGGGCGGGCGGCGGCCACGACGAGCAGCGAATCGGCGTGGTCCCGGCCGACCCCTGCACTCCAGTAGCAGCCTCAGCAGCCGGTTCCCCGCCTCGCAGTGGGCGTGACGACGCCTTCGGCCGCATCTGTGGTGTAGACGGCGCGCAGATCGGCGAGGAAGGCCCGCATCAGCAGTGCCTCCGCTTCGTCGCGCTGCACGGGCGGGCCGTTGAAGGGGCCGTTGAATGACCCGAACCAGGAAGTCCATGGGCGCGTTGTGGTGTGGTGCCCCGCGTCGCGGGCGGCGTGCGCGCCCCTGCGGCGGACCTTCGGCCGAGGCGCGGATGCGCCGACCACCGCCCGCGACCCCGTGGATCAGCGGCTGCGCCTTCTCGTACGCGTACTCCTGCTGCCCGTCCGGCTCGAAGGCGGCGCGCATCTCCTGCACGGCCCGCTCCCGGAACCGGGTGCTGACGCCGGTGATCACGGCCACCAGCAGCACAAGGAAGGCAAAGACCAGCTCCGTGATCGCGTCGAAGAACGACTTTTGAGGGAACCCAGCACGGAACTCTGGCATGGCACACTCCGCCAGCACGCGCATACATCGCGTAACGGTCAGTAACTGCCGCGAGAACGACTCAGGGAGCCCGTGCCGTCGGCATGGACTCCCTGAGCGAGATGGCGGAGGCGGAGGGATTTGAACCCTCGATGGGCTTTAAGGCCCAAACCGCATTAGCAGTGCGGCGCCATAGACCGGACTAGGCGACGCCTCCAGCACAACCTCCCGCGCCAGCGCGAGTGGTGCGTGCAGATGATGACACAGTCGAGCGTGCTGTCACCAATCGGCATCCACGGTACTAGGCAGCCCGCCCGCAGAGCAAAGCCCTTAATGCCCTTTCGCAACCTCCGGAGGCGCCCGGCGTTGGTCAGGTCATGTCCACCATGAACCGCAGCGGCCTCCGGCTCGCCCGGCTCCTCGCCGCCGGCGCGGCCACGGCGGCCACGGCGGCCGCCGTCGCGTCCTGCGCCCTGCCCGCCGTAGCGCACGCCGAGAGCGCGTCCCGGACCCTCGCTCCCCCGCCCGCCCGCGACGAGGACCGCCCCGACCACCTCACCGTCAGCGTGCGGGACGCGGGAGCCGGCCGGGACGGCACGTACCACCTGTCCTGCCACCCTGGCAGCGGCGACCACCCGGACGTGGCCGGTGCCTGCGCGGCCCTCGACCGCGGGACCCACTGGGGTCGGGAGACCTTCGCACCGGTCCCCGACGGCAGCATGTGCACCATGCAGTACGGCGGCCCCGCCACCGCCCATGTCACCGGGACCTGGGCCGGGCGGCCCGTGGACGCCTCGTACAGCCGTGCCGACGGGTGCGAGATCGCGCGCTGGGACCGGATGGTGCCGTTGCTGCCCGATCTGCGTCCGCAAGGTCGGTCGTAGCCTCCGAAAGCAAGGACGGTCGGTCATATCGTCCGGAAGCACGATTGCCTCGTCCGGAGGACCGTCGCGCCGTCCGGGAGGACCGTCCCGCCGATGAATGTGCTCACAGGCTTTCCATGGCGGAAACCCGGGGTCCGTAAAGTCGCGCAGGCCAGGAGAGGCGGTCACACGTTCTACTTCACTTCGTCGTGCGACCTCCCTCTCATCCGGCGTCGTCGGCGCAACCGGTGCCCTTAGACTCCCTCGCGTGACACGTCGCGGGCAGGTTGGCAAGATGGCCCGAGCGGTCGGCAAGGTGCGGTAACAGGGAGGAAGCGTCTCGTGAGCAGCAGGCCATCCCGAGGCGCTGCTCGCCTCGCAGCCATACTGGACGCGCTGCCCGACGCGTTGGTGCTGGTCAACGCCAACGGGACCGTCGTCAACGCCAACACCATCGCGCTCGAGGCCTTCGAGGCGCCCGGGACCGCGCTGGTCGGGCGCGGGCTGCTCGACCTGCTGCCCCAGTTCGACTCCAAGCTCATTCCCGGGTCCATGCGGCGGCCCGACCACATGGACCCGCGCGGGCGGACCAAGCCGACCCGGATGGTCGCCCGCCGCACCGACGGCACCGAGTTCCCGGTCGAGGTCACCAGCGCCAACCTGGAGAACGGCCAGCAGGCGTACGACGGTTACGGCTACAGCGGCGACGAGCTGCTGATGCTCGTCGTGCGCGATCTGACCGGGACCGTGGACACCGAGGCCGAGCTGGCGCGTTCGCAGCGGCAGACCGAGATGATCCTGCGGGCCGCAGCCGAGGGCGTGGTCGGCACCGACACCGATGGACGGATCGTCCTGGTCAACCCGGCCGCAGCCCAGATACTGGGCTACCGGGCCAGCGACCTCGGCGGCAAGGAACTGCACACCCTCGTCCTGCACTCGCGCGCCGACGGCTCCCCCTTCCCGTACGACGAGTCGCCGCTCGCCGACACCCTGCGCTCCGGGCGCAAGCACCGGGTGCGCGGGCAGGTGCTGTTCGCCAAGAACGGCGACCGGGTCTCGGTCGACCTCACGACCGCGCCGGTGCGCGACGGCGACCAGCTCGTCGGCGCGGTGATGACCTTCACCGACCGCCGGCCCTACGACGCCCTCGCCGACGAAAAGGCCGCGCAGGAGAAACGGCACGCCGAGGAGCTGGACCGGCTCGAGGAGGAACACGCCTCCGAGCTCACCGCGCTGCGCCAGAAGCACATCACCGAGCTCGAGGAGCTGCAGGAGCGGCACGACGAGGCCCTCGCCGCCGGCGAGGAGCGGTACGCGGCGCTGGGCGAGCGCGAGAAGGACCGGTACGAGGCCCTCGCCGGACGGCACGAGCAGCTGCTGACGCTGCTGGGGCGTTCCCTGCGCGGGCCCCTGGACGAACTGCGCCGCGAGCTGGCGGCGCTGGCCGCCGACGACGCGGGACAGCTGTGGCCCGAGGCCAACCAGGTGCTGCACCATCTGTCCGCCGGCTACTCGCGGATCACCACCCTCATCGACAACGTCCTCGGCTACCAGCGGCTCGACGCCGGGGCCGAGCAGATCACCCGCACCAAGGTCATGCTCGACGCGGTGGTCGCCGCCGGTGTGGACGGGGCCGTGGAACTCATCGGGCCCGGTCGGGTGCAGTTCGCCGTGCACGCGCCGCCCATCGAGGCCGAGGTCGACCCGCAGCGCCTCGCCGGCGCGCTCGCACATCTGGTCGCGGACGTCGCCGGCGTCGACGCGACCGGCAACGCGCCCGTGTCGGCGGGCGGTTACATGGACAACACGGTCGTCGTCGCGGCGGCGCAGCGGGGCGAGGTCGTCCGTATCGAGGTGCGCGGGCCGTACGCCGGGGGAGACCCGGTGCACGAGCCGATCGTGCGCGGGATCGTGCGCGCCCACGGCGGTGTGCTGCAGACCCATGAAGTGCCGGGGATGAGCGGCAGCGCGTACGTCCTGGAGGTGCCCATCGGCGGCGGCGCCGGAGCCGTACCGGCCGCCGCCCCCGCCGAGCTCCCGGCCGCCGAGGACACCTCCGGCGCCCGGCGCCGGGCCCGGCGCTCCTCCGTCGACGCGTTCCTGGACGGCGAGGGCTCGGAGGACTCCGGCGACGCCGAATCCGGTACGGCGGTGGAGGCGGAGCCGGGCACGCCGACGGGCCGGCGCCGCAGGCGTGCCGTGGAGGAGTCGGCGGCAGCGGCGGCCGCCACGGGTGCCGGGAGTGCGGTCGAGGTGGCCGGCGGTACCGGGCGCCGGCGCGGGCGGTCGGCCGAGGGGGCCCAGGGGGTGGGTGCCGGGGTCTCCGAGGGCGCCGTGGTCACGGCCGCGGAGCACGCCGCGGGGACCGCTGCCGTCGGGAGCGGGCTGGGCGGGACGGTACCGCCCCAGGGCGTACCCGCACCGTCGGGACGGCGCGCCCGGCGTGACGGGGGCGAACAGCATGCGTTGCCCGCGGCGCTGCCGCCGGCGGGGTCATCGGCGGGGCAGACCAGGGCCGGGGACGGACAGGCCGTCCCGGCGGACCAGGCAGCCGAGGGGGGCCAGCCGACCGGGCGCCGACGCCGTGCGCTGGCCGCCGCGAACGAGCGTGCGGCGGCGCAGGAGGCGGGACCTCGCGCGGTGTTCGCCCTGCCTCCGGCGGAGGCGGACCGGGCACCGGGGGGTGATCCGGGTGTCGGTGCGGGTGTGGGCGCGGGTTCGGCGAGCGCCGGGGGTGGACAAGGGCTCACGCCGGTGCAGGCGCAGGGGGCTGGTCAGGTGCCGGGTGCGGGGCTGGTGCCGGGTGCCGGGCAGCCGCAGGGGGCCGGACAGGTGCCTGGTGCCGGACAAGTGCCTGGTGCCGGACAAGTGACGGCTCCGGGACAGGTGCCGGGTGCCGGGCTGGTGCAGGCTCCGGGGCAGGTGCCGGGTGCCGGGCTGGTGCAGGCTCCGGGGGTTGGACAGCCGCAGCTTCCCGGGCAGACGCCGGGTGCGGGGCCGCTGCAGATGCCGGGTGCCGGGCAGGTGCAGGGTGCTGGCCCTGTACCGGTTCCCGGGCAGGTGCCCGGTGTTGGACAGCCTCAGCTTCCCGGGCAGCCGCAGAACGCCGGGCAGCCGCAGCTTGCGGGGCCCATGCAAGTCGGTGCGCAGCCGCAGGTTTCCGGCTCGGCGCAGGGTGCCGGCCAGGTGCCGGTTGCCGGGCAGATCCAGGGCACGGGCGCCGGGCAGGCGCAGGTTGCCGGGCAGGTTCCGGGTGTTGCGCAGCCGCCGCTTCCGGGGCAACCGCAAGTCGTCGGTCAGGCGCAGGTGGGCGGGCAGGCCGCAGTCGCCGGGCCGCCGCAGGTTCCTGGACAGCCGCAGGCCATGGAGCAGCCGCAGGTGCCTGGACAGCCGATGGCGCCGGTGCAGCCGGTTCCTGGACAGCCCCAGCCCCCCGCGCAGCCGCAGGTCGCCGTGCCGGCGCACGTGCCCGGGCAGGGGGGGCCTCATGGCGTCGGGGACGCGGTCGGCGAGGACGGGCGGCACGATGCCGTTCCGCATGACCAGTCCGGGGACCACACCCCGCCCCAGCCGCACCCCACCAGCGCGCCGACCGGCCGTCGTCGCCGTGCCGTGGCCCAACCGGCGGGTACGGCCGCGCAGGAGGCCGCCGGTCAGCCGGTCACGCAGGGTCAGCAGGCCGCGGTGACCGTTCCGGCGCAGGGCTCGCTCCCCGCGGGTGTACAACTCGCCCCGGGTCAGCCGGTCCCGGCCCAGGCTTCTCCCGGTCAGTCCGTCCCCGTACAGGCCCAGGCACCCGGTGTTCCCCTGCAGAACGCCACCGGGCAGGTCGCGCTGCCCGCTCAGCAGGCCCAGCCGGTTCAGCCGGGTGCGGCTCAGCCGGTGCCCGGGGCGGGCCTGCAGCCGGTTCCAGGACAGCCGCTTGCGGCGCCGGGTGCGCAGGCTGTGCCTGGGGCGCCCGGGGTACCGGCGGCTCCCGGGCAGGCCCTGCCCGCGGAGGCCGGTGCCGGCGTACCGGTCGGCGGTGCCACCGGTGCCGTACCCCCGCAGGCCGCGCCGCAGCCCGGTGCCCCGTTGCCTCCCGAGGCGCAGGCCGTGGCCGCCGACCCGGCCGTCGATCCCAACTCGACGCAGGGGCGGGCGATCAGTGTGCGGACGTTGGGGCAGGGTGTGCCGTTCACGCGTCAGGCGGCGCAGGTGCAGCAGCCGACGGCGACCCCCGCGCCGCACAACCCGGGCGCTTCGGGGCGGCGGCGGAAGCTGGGGACGCGGACCGGGGCAGGGGCGGCGCCGGAGCAGGCGGTCCGGCCGCATCCGGCCGGCGAGCAGACGCCCGCGCAGGTCCCCCAGCCGTCCCTGGCCGGCCAGTCGCGGCTGGCGCAGAACACCGAGGGCAGCGGACGGTCGTACGCCATAGGCGCGCCGGACGAGAACGCCGCCGAGGGGCCGGAGCCGCTGGACGGTCCGGGCGGTGCCGTGGAGATCGCGGACACCCCGCGGCCCGTCCCGCTGGACGACGAACTGCCTCCGGAGCCCCTGGACAACCCGCGGCGGCTGCTGGTGTGGCCGGCCCCGGACGTGACGACCCAGCAGGCGCTCAGCGACCGCGGATACCGCCCGGTCATCGTGCACTCGCGCGAGGAGGTCGACGCGCAGATCGCCGCGTTCCCGGCGGCGCTGTTCGTGGACCCGCTGACCGGACCCATCACCCGGACCGCGCTGCAGTCGCTGCGGGAGGCCGCCGTCACCGCCCAGGTGCCGGTGATGGTGACCGCGGGACTGGGGCAGGCGACGCGCGAGGCGGCGTACGGCGCCGATCCCGCCGTACTGCTGAAGGCGCTGGCGCCGCGGGACAGCGAGCAGCATCCGCCGCGAGTGCTGCTGATCGAGGAACACGCGGAGATCGCGCTGGCGTTGACCGCGACGCTGGAGCGGCGCGGGATGCAGGTGGCGCGGGCCGCCAGCGACGCGGACGCGGTGACACTGGCGGGACAGCTGCGGCCGAACCTGGTCGTGATGGACCTGATGCAGGTGCACCGGCGGCAGGCCGGGATCATCGACTGGCTGCGCGCGAACGGGCAGCTCAACCGCACCCCGCTCGTCGTCTACACCGCCGCCGTCGACCAGGCGGACCTGCCGCGGCTGGCGTCCGGCGAGACGGTGCTGTTCCTGGCGGAACGGTCGACGAGCGCCGAGGTGCAGTCGAGGATCGTGGACCTGCTGGCGCGGATCGGCACCAACTGACCACCGGCTGACCACCGACCGACCACCGACTGATGCGGCCACGGCCACGCCAGTCGGTGCCGGGGGTGCCGGGTTCGTCAGAGCTGCGTGACGTCCAGGTCGCCGTCGGCGTACCGCCGGCGCAGGACCTTCTTGTCGAACTTGCCCACGCTCGTCTTCGGCACCGCCTCGATGATCGTCCAGCGCTCCGGGAGCTGCCACTTGGCGATGTGGCCCTCGTCGGCGAGGAAGGCGCGCAGGGACGCGAAGTCGGCGGTGGCGCCCTCCTTGAGGACGACCGTGGCCAGCGGACGCTCGCCCCACTTCTCGTCGGGGACGGCGACGACGGCCGCTTCGGCAACCTCCGGGTGGGACATCAGGGCGTTCTCCAGGTCGACGGAGGAGATCCACTCGCCGCCGGACTTGATGACGTCCTTGGCGCGGTCGGTGAGGGTGAGGAAGCCCTCGGGGGAGATCGTGCCGACGTCACCGGTCTTCAGCCAGCCGTCCTCGCTGAACTTGTCGGCGGGGCGCAGCGGTTCGGCGTCCGGGCCGTTGTAATAGGCGCCCGCGATCCAGGGACCGCGGACCTCCAGCTCGCCCGCCGACTCGCCGTCCCAGGGCAGGCGTTCACCGCCGGGGCCGCTGAGCCGCGCCTCGACACCGGCCGGGAAACGGCCCTGCGTCAGCCGGTACCCGAACTCCTCGTCCGTGCCCACCACATGGGCCGGCGGACGGGCGATCGTGCCGAGCGGGGAGGTCTCCGTCATGCCCCAGGCGTGACAGACCCGCATGCCGAGCTCGTCGAAGGCCTCCATGAGGGAGGGCGGACAGGCGGAACCGCCGATGGTGACCTGGGTGAGGGAAGAGACGTCCCGCGGCTTGGCGTTCAGCTCCGCCAGCAGGCCCTGCCAGATGGTGGGGACGGCGGCCGCGTGGGTGGGGCGCTGGGTCTCGATCATCTCGGCGAGCGGACCCGGTTGCAGGAAGCGGTCCGGCATCAGCAGGTTGACGCCGGTCATGAAGGTGGCGTGCGGCAGGCCCCAGGCGTTGACGTGGAACTGCGGTACCACGACCAGCGAGGTGTCCTGGTCCGTCAGCCCCATCGACTGGGCCATGTTGACCTGCATGGAGTGCAGGTAGATCGAACGGTGGCTGTACACCACGCCCTTGGGGTCGCCCGTCGTGCCCGACGTGTAGCACATGGCCGCGGCCTGGCGCTCGTCCAGCTCCGGCCAGTCGTACGTCGTCGGCCGGCCCGCGATCAGCTCCTCGTACTCGTGCACCCGCGCCCGGGCACCCTCGAGCACCGAACGGTCACCGGGACCGGAGACCACGATGTGCTCCACCGTCGGCAGCTTCGGCAGCAGCGGGGCGAGCAGCGGCAGCAGCGAACCGTTGACGATCACGACCTTGTCGGCCGCGTGGTTGACGATCCACACCAACTGCTCGGCCGGCAGCCGGAGGTTGAGCGTGTGCAGTACCGCGCCCATGGAGGGAATCGCGAAGTAGGCCTCGACGTGCTCCGCGTTGTTCCACATCAGCGTCGCGACCCGGTCGTCGCCCTGGACGCCGAGTTCGTCCCGCAGGGCGTTCGCCAGCTGCACCGCGCGGGTGCCCGCCTCGGCGAAGCTGCGTCGATGCGGCTCGGACTCGCCGGTCCAGGTGATGATCTGCGACCGTCCGTGCACCAGCGTCCCGTGCGTCAGGATGCGGGCAACGGTCAGCGGTACGTCCTGCATCGTGCTCAGCACGGTGTCCTCCCGGGGCGACATTGCCTACGCGGCGGTAACGTATGCGCTGATTCTGCGCACATACCGCTCGGTATGTCACTAGGTGCCGATGATCGATCGCGTCACCGCGGTCACCAATAGCCTCCAGGTCGGCGCATTAACGCACAAGTCCCAGCTCAGGGTCCTCGCGGAGTTTCCCGAGCGCACGGGAGACCGCCGATTTCACCGTGCCCACCGACACGCCGAGCACCTCGGCCGTCTGCACCTCGCTGAGGTCCTCGTAGTACCTGAGGACGACCATCGCCCGCTGCCGGTCGGGCAGCTTCATGATCGCCCGCCACATCGCGTCGTGCAGCGCCTGCTGCTCGGCCGGGTCCTCCCCGCCGGGCGCCGGCTCCGGCTCCGGCATCTCCTCGCACACGAACTCGTCGACCTTGCGCTTGCGCCACTGCGACGTCCGCGTGTTCAGCAGCGCCCGGCGCACATAGCCGTCCAGCGCACGGTGGTCCTCGATCCGCTCCCAGGCGACGTAGGTCTTGGTGAGCGCGGTCTGCAGCAGGTCCTCCGCGTCGCTCGGGTTCGCGGTCAGCGACCGGGCGGTACGCAGCAGCACCGACTGCCGGGCCCTCATGTACGAGGCGAACGACGGGTACGACAGGGTCTGCGTCGCCGGGGCGGCGGCGGTCGAAGCGCTCGTGCAGACGGGTGTGGTCATGGACTCCACGCTAGGAGCGAGGGCACCTCCGGCTCATCGGCCGCAGGTCCCGAAGCCGAGTCCCCCTCAGGTTGTAGGGGTGGGGTTGACTGCACCTCCTGAAGGTGGACGAGGGGGTGACACGTACTGCGGGATTACCCCTGGGGGAGCCCCCCGGGCTCCTGCCGTCACCCCGTCCGGGCGGCCTCGGTGCCGGGATCGCGTGAGGTCAGCCGGTCGCCGACAGACCGGCTCCAGGTCAGCCGTCCGCGGCCAGGACCAGGCCCGAGGTGGGCACGCCGGTGCCCGCCGTGACCAGGACCCGCTCCGCGCCCGGTATTCGGTTCACCGCCGTCCCGCGGACCTGTCTCACCCCTTCGGCGATCCCGTTCATCCCATGGAGGTACGCCTCTCCGAGCTGTCCGCCGTGCGTGTTGACCGGCAGGCTCTCCCCGGCCATGAAGTCGGCTCCCTCCCCCTTGCCACAGAACCCGAACTCCTCCAGCTGCATCAGCACGAACGGTGTGAAGTGGTCGTACAGGATCGCCACGTCCACATCGGCCGGCGTGAGCCCGGAGCTCCGCCACAGCTGGCGGGCCACCACGCCCATCTCCGGCAGGCCGGTGAGGTCGTCACGGTAGAAACTCGTCATCTGCTCCTGACCGCGCCCGGCGCCCTGGGCGGCCGCCGTGACGACCGCGGGCGGGTTGGGCAGATCACGGGCACGCTCGACGGACGTCACGACGATCGCCTGGCCGCCGTCCGTCTCCTGACAGCAGTCCAGCAGTCTGAGCGGTTCGACGATCCAGCGGGAGGCCGCGTGGTCGGCGAGGGTGATCGGTCGGCCGTGGAAGTACGCCGCCGGGTTCGTCGCCGCGTACTTCCGGTCGACCACCGCCACATGCCCGAACGCCTCCGGGGTCAGCCCGTATGTGTGCAGATAGCGCTGCGCCGCCATCGCCACCCAGGAGGCCGGGGTGAGCAGTCCGAACGGCAGGGACCAGCCGAGCGCGGTGCCCTCCGCGGACGGCTCCCGGTGCTGCACGCCCGAGCCGAATCGGCGGCCGGAGCGCTCGTTGAAGGCCCGGTAGCAGACGACGACCTCGGCGACACCGGTGGCGATCGCCAGCGCCGCCTGCTGGACGGTGGCGCAGGCCGCGCCACCGCCGTAGTGGACGCGCGAGAAGAACGACAGCTCGCCGATCCCGGCCGCCTGCGCCACGGTGATCTCCGGGCTGGTGTCCATCGTGAAGGTCACCATCCCGTCCACGTCGCCCGGCGTCAGCCCCGCGTCGTCCAGCGCCGCCCGCACCGCCTCCACGGCGAGCCGCAGCTCACTGCGTCCCGAGTCCTTGGAGAACTCGGTGGCCCCGATCCCGACGACGGCCGCCCGGCCACCGAGGTCGTCCCGGCCGCGGACACTCATCGGGCACCTCCTGAGGGGGCGACGGTGCGGGTGGACACGGTGGCATCGGTAGGCACGGCGGCATCGGTGGGAACGGCGGCGTCGAAGCCCACGGCAGCGTCGGTGGGCACGGCAGCGTCGGTGGGAACGGCGGCGTCGGTGAGCACGGTGACCGCGGCTGCCGAGGGGACAGTGACAGTCACCGTGCCGGTTACGTGTCTGCCGATGCCGTTCGACCCGACCACCCGGACCGTCGTCGTGTCACCGGCGACCTCTTCGACCGTACCCGTCAACACCATGGTGTCGCCGGGGTAGTTGGGCGCCCCCAGCCGTATGGCTACCTTGCGGAGGTGGGCCGTGGGTCCGAAATGGTCGGTGATGTAGCGGCCCACCAGGCCGTTCGTCGTCAGGATGTTCATGAAGATGTCCGGGGAGCCCTTCTGCCGGGCCAACTCGGCGTCGTGGTGCACGTCCTGGTAGTCGCGGGAGGCGATGGCGCCGGCCACGATCAGGGTGCGGGTGATCGAGATCTCCAGCGGCGGAAGCTTCTCACCGGCCCTCATACGGTCTCCTCCTCTCGGGCGCGGAACACGGGCAGCACCAACTCGTCGTCGTAAGAATCGAATTCGAGATGAACGGGCAGTCCTATGCGCACCTTGTCGTAGGGCACGCCGATGACGTTGCTGATCAGGCGGACGCCTTCGGCGAGCTCTATCAGGGCCACGGCGTACGGGGGATCGAAGGCCGGGAAGGACGGATGATGCATGACGACGTAGGAATAGACCGTGCCCTCGCCGCTCGCCTCCACCGTGTCCCAGTCCGGGCCACCGCAGGCGTTGCAGCCCGGCAGCCAGGGGAACCGGAGGGTGTCGCAGGCCGTGCAGCGCTGGATGAGGAGGCGGTGACGCTCCACGCCCTCCCAGAAACCGGCGTTGTCTCGGTTGACGACCGGGCGTGGACGGCGGGCGGGTGACTGAGTCCCGCTTCCGGCCGACTGCTTCTCCTTGCCCTCCGATTCCTTTTCCTTGCGCCTCCTGCCAGCGGGGGCGTACTTGAGGATCCGGAAGCGGTGCGTGCCGACCAGGTCGCGGCCAGCGCCGACCCGTACCTCGGTGCGTGTGGTGACGAAGTACCCCGTCCCCAGCTTGGTCGTCTTGCGGTCGGAGACCGACTCGATCACGGTGTCGAAGCTGACCTCGTCGCCGGGCCGCAGGGGCCTGACGTACTCCTGCTCGCAGTCCGTGGCGACGACCGAGGTGCAGCCCGCCTCGTCGAGGAGGCCGAGCAGCTCGTCGTACGCCTGCGAGCGGCCCGTGTGCCCGGAAAGGCCTCCCATGGTCCAGGCCTGGAGCATGGTGGGCGGGGCGATGGCGTCCGGGCCCTCGTACGCGGGGTTGGTGTCGCCCATCGCCTCGCACCAGTGCCGGATCATGGGCAGGTTGACCGGGTCCTTGCCCGCACCGGAGACGGCGGCGGCCCTTCCCTCGTATGCCTTCAGCCGTGCGACCAGGTCGTCCTCGCTCACCATCGCCCCCTCGTCCCGCGCCGCATCGCATTGACACTTCTGGTACACCGCAGCCGCCGGTCGGGTTCCACGACCTCGGCGAGAGTTTTCTGACTGTCCGTCAGATCAGGTGGACTGTCAAGGTCGTTCCCGTGCACCGTGAAGGTCCTTCCCGATGCGCCGCGATGGTCGTCCCCAATGCGCCGCGAAGGATCGTCCCCGATGCACAGTGCGGGTCGTCTCCGATGCGCTGCGAAGGTCGCCCCCCACGGCATGCAGACGTCCGCGCGGCGGCACCGAAGTACCGCCGCGCGGACGCATCACCCCCCACCCCCCGGCGCCCGACTCCGCGAGTCAGGGCCGTCGGCTCACCACAGGTGGCTGAAGTGGACGGCGACGTTCTCGTTTCCCTGTTGGATGGCGGTGAACGCGGAGCCGTTGACCTGCGCGGTGTTGCTCTGGTTCGAGGCACCGGAGCCGACCGCGTTCTGCTGCGTGGTGGACGAGTTGCCGTTGTTGTTGTGTCCGACGCCGCTGCCGACGACGCTCGCGACACCCGCGTTCGATCCGTCGTCCGCGAAGGCGCCGTTGTCCGCCGCCGCGACGCCGGCGAACAGTGCGGCTGCCAGCGGGAGGGCGGAGACGGCGGCGATGACGCGGGCGGTACGGATGCTTGCCATGTTTCTTCCTCCAGAACCCGGCCTTCTGGCCGGCAGTGCGTCAAGTGAGGCTGTTACCAGGGCAGTTGGCCGACCGCCTCGGTGCTGTGCACGACGTCGCGAGACCAGGGTTGCCCACCGAATACCCGGCGAACCACCCCGGAAGCCGCGATTCCCTCTCAAGCGCTACAGCAAGTTGATAAACCCCTTTCGCCACTTTCTGTATCCAAATCGGGGCAGAGCGGGCACCGGCCTTCAAGCGACAGAAGGGGTGAAGCGTTCCGGCAGTTTTCCGGCCAATCTCTCCGGACGGGCGCGTCGCGTTCGAAGGCCCTTCCCTTTTTCGAACATACGTACGAACATAGAGGCATGGCCACCACCGACCGGCAGGCCACGACGCTGGCCCTCGCACACGCCCTGTCAGCCGCCGAGCGCGGACTGGCCGTCATCCCCCTGTCCCGGACGAAACTCCCGGCCCTGCGCTCCCCTCACCGCGACGACCCCGAGCCCCGCCCCTGCCACGGCGAGTGCGGACGCCTCGGCCACGGCGTGTACGACGCCTCGACCGACCCTGCGCGCATCCGTGAACTGTTCGCCGCGGCCCCCTGGGCGACCGGCTACGGCATCGCCTGCGGCCTGCCGCCCCACCACCTGATCGGCGTCGACCTCGACACCAAGACCGGCACGGAGTCCTCGACGGCGCTGCGGGAACTCGCCTTACGCCACCTGTTCACCATCCCGGACACGGTGGTCGTGCTCACCCCCAGCGGCGGCCGCCATCTGTGGCTCACCGGCCCGCCGGACGCGGCAGTCCCCAACTCCGCCGGCCGCCTGGCCCCGGGCATCGACATCCGCGGCGCCGGCGGCTACCTCGTCGGGCCGGGCTCCCGCACCGACCGCGGCGCCTATACGACGGCCCCCGGCACCGCCCACCTCGCCCCGGCCGCCTGCCCACCGGCCCTGCTGCGCCTGCTGCTCCCGCCGGCACGGCCCGTCCACCCGGCGACGCATCCCTCGGCGGGAGACCACGGGCAGGGGCTGGTCCAGTTCGTCCTCGCCGCGCACGAGGGACAGCGCAACACCCGGCTGTTCTGGGCGGCCTGCCGGGCCTACGAGAACGGAATCGGCCCCGCCCTCGTGGCCCCCTTGGTCGACGCCGCGCTCAACACCGGTCTGACCGAACGCGAGGCACGGGCGACGATCGCGTCGGCGGCGCGCATGACAGGGCACCGGCCGTGAGGCCACCGGCAACAAAAGCAAAGGAAGTCCATGCACGACCGCCCTAGAGTGCGGTTCATGTCGCTGACCCGCGTGATCCTCACTTCCGGCCGCTCCGTCGAGCTCACCGAGCTTCGCCTGTCGTCGACGTACGGCGGGATGCTGGAGGGCTATCCCTGCGGACTGGTCAACGACATGAAGATCAAGGGCCTGCTCCACACCGCCGAGCGCGTCTTCCCCACCACCCCGGTCCATCTCGTCCCGCCCGCGCGCGAGTACCCCGACCAGTACTCCGGCGCGTTCGGCCCGGTCGAGGTCCTGCCGCCGGTCGCCTGCGTCGGTTCCCTGCACTCCGCGCCCCTCGACCCCGCCCACGATCCGGTCCTCTACCGCTCTTCCCTCACGGTCATCTGGTTCCAGCCGACCCCGGACGTTCCGCACGAATGCGATGCGGAGGCGGGTCTGCGGGAGGTGGACTGGGCGGGACTGGCACGGGACTTCGAGCTCTAGCCGAGGCGGTGCGGCGACCGCGCGAGTGCGGCCTGGCCCAGCATCCGCAGGGCCGTCCAACATCCCCACGGACTCGCCCAACATCCCCAAGCCCTAGTCCAGCATCCCCAGGGCCGTGTCCGGCTGGCACTGCGGGCAGGGCTTGATCCCGTCCGCGAGCGCGCGCCGTGCCTGGTCGCGGCTGATGCCCTGGCTGCGCTTGCCCGCGTTCCAGCAGTCCCCCGCGTGCACGTACAGCGGTGCGGCATGCCGGTTCAGCCCCACCTCGATGAGCCACTCCGGCGCAGGCGGACGGGCCTGGATGCCACGCTGCCGCTCGGCCTCGCGGCGTTCCTCGTCGAGGATCCACCGGCGGGTGCGGGCGAGGTCCCGTTCCTGCACGCGCTCGAGGAAGCGGAGCAGTGCGAGTCTCGACGGGACCGGGTCGTTCACACGTTCGATTCTAAGATCGTGGCGACGCCCTGCAATCCCCGGGAGGGCATCGGCATCATCCGGCCCGACTCGGCCCGACGCCATGCGGCCGGAGGAGGCGTCCATGCTGAGCGCCGATCAGTACGAGCTGCCGGACGAGGGATGGGGACGCCTCCTGCTCTCCGGGGCCCGCCCGCAGGTGGGGTCCCGCCCGGACAGCTGAGGGGAAGCCGTACGAGGAACGAAGGAGGCGCGCAGAAAGGCGCTCACGGCGGCGCGGGTCGCTTGCCCACTCGCCACCATCCCGTACGACCCACGGCACGCGTGCGTGTCGTTCTGGCTCCGCTCGGCGTGACCCTTGCCGAGACGGACCGCCGCGCGGGACAGAGCGTCGCCGCAGGGCTTGGCGGAACACGAGGCATGGGAGCGTCACCAACTACTGAAGATCCAAAAGGCGGGATCTGGGGCCCCTGTCCTCCGATAATCTCCCCGCGCCAAGGTTGCTACGCCCGAAGTCGGGGGCGGACCGACTATGCGGCGCGACCGCGTGACTACGCGACCGCGTGACCACGGAGCTCACGCCGCCTCACGGACTGGAGAACACCATGCCCGGATGGGCCGTTATGCGAGCCCTCGGTCTGGCGGAGCTTTCCCATTACAGCGTCTACCGTGAACTCGAGGGGACCGAAGCCGAAGCCCTGGACGGGATGCTGCGCATCATCGACGCCTTTGGACAAGCTGCCACCGCAGCAGGGCGTCGGCGCCAGCGGAGGCGGGTCTTCCGCGTCTCCGAACGCAGCTACTTTGTGCGCGTCGAGAAGGGCTGGTCCACCCCCCAGGAGGCTCACTTCCTCCTCGCCGAACTCGTCGCGGACACCCACGACGACGACCTTCCCGACACCGTCGCCGACCTGACGGCGAAACCGTGAATCCTGGCGCGGGTTGGCCGCACGGCCTGGTCACGGGTGGGATAACGGCGGGCCAGGGTGAGGCAAGGTCATGCAGAAGGGGTGCCGCTCCGGAGAGTGGCACCCCTTCTGACCTGCAATGCTCTGACCTGCTGCGGTGGGTGTGGGATTTGAACCCACGGTGACATCGCTGCCACGACGGTTTTCAAGACCGTTCCCTTAGGCCGCTCGGGCAACCCACCCCGCGCCGTCCAGGAGATCGAACGGCGCGGGGACCAGGGTAACGGGTCCGCACGCGCGCGTGGGTCGGTTGTTGATCGACCGGGGAGGTACGCGCGCGTGGGGTCGGTGGGGTCAGCTGTCGCCGACGCGGGAGCCGAGGGTCAGATCCACGGTGTGGGACTTGCCGCCGCGCTCGTAGGTGATCGTGACCTTGTCGCCCGGCTTGTGGGTCCAGATCTCGCCGATCAGCGTCGGACCGGAGTCGATCACCATGTCGTCGAGCTTGGTGATGACGTCCCCGGGCTTCAGGCCGGCCTTGTCGGCGGGACCGCCGGACTCCACCGCGGAGGCGCCCCCGGCACCCTGCTCGGTGATCTTGGCACCGTTGCCGGAGTCCTCCAGGGAGACGGACGCGCCGATCTTGGCGTAGACGGGCTTGCCGGTCTTGATCAGCTGCTGGGCCACGTACTTGGCCTGGTTGATCGGGATGGCGAAGCCCAGACCGATGGAGCCGGACTGGCTGGTGCCGCCCAGGCCCCCGCTGCCGGTGGACTGGATCGCCGAGTTGATGCCGATCACGTTGCCCTGGGCGTCGAGGAGCGGGCCTCCCGAGTTGCCCGGGTTGATCGACGCGTCCGTCTGCAGAGCGCTCATGTAGGAGGCGTTGGTGCCCTGTCCGTCGCTGGAGGCCACCGGGCGGTTCTTGGCGCTGATGATGCCCGTCGTCACCGTGTTCGACAGGCCGAAGGGGGCGCCGATGGCGATCGTGGAGTCGCCGACCGCGACCTTGTCCGAGTCGCCCAGGGTGAGCGGCTTGAGGTCCGACGGGGGGTTCTTCAGCTTGATGACGGCGACGTCGTAGCCCTGCGCGTGTCCGACCACCTCGGCGTCGTACTTCTTGCCGTTCGGGAAGGTGGCCGTCAGCTTGCCGCCGTCGAGGGCGTCGGCGACGACGTGGTTGTTGGTGACGATGTGGCCCTGGGTGTCGAAGACGAACCCGGTGCCGGTGCCGCCCTCGCCGTTGGTGGACTCGGCCTCGATGGTGACCGTGCTGGGCAGCGCCCGGGCGGCCACGCCCGCGACCGTGCCGGCGTCGCGCTTGACGGCGCCGCCGCTGGTGGAGGCGGAGACCGTCGTGGAACCGCTGTTGTCGTCGTTGTTCTTGGCCAGCGTGTAGCCGAGACCGCCGCCCAGACCGCCGGCGACCAGCGCGGCCACCAGGATCGCGGCGACCAGGCCACCGCGGCCGGACTTCGGGGACTGCGGCTGCTGCTGGTAGGAGGAGCCCCAGCCGGAGTTCGAGCCGCCGGAGCCGTCGGCGTACGAGGGGGTCGCGGGCGGCGGGGGCGGCCAGGAGGCGTCGGGGGCCGGGCCGCCGGAGCCGCCGTGGCCCTGGGGGTTGTGCGGTTCCGTCGACGCGTACGCGGGTGCGTGGCCCGAGTACGGCAGGTCCTGCCCCTGCGGGCCGGGAGCGCCCTGCGGAGCCGGCGGGAGCGGGGTGGTCGGCGCGCCCCCTTCGGGGGCCGCGGGTGCCGAGGGAGCGGGAGCGTCCACCGGCACGGGGGGTGCAGACGGGGCCGGGGGTACCGCGGTGCCCTCGTTCTCGGTGCTCACAGCTTCTCTCCTCGATCCACGGCTGTTCTTCTCGGTCGCACTCGGTCACGCCCGTTCACGTTGCTCGACGGTCCGGCGCGCTGCAGCTGTGCATGTCCTTTTGTATGCCGTCAGCTTTTCCCATGAGCCGTCAGGGCGCCATAAGCGGTGCCTGTGGGTCCGGGGCCTTTCCTTATATAGGTCATGACTCGCAAAAAGGATGCATTCTCTGCCTCTTCGACGCCACGACTACCCCCTCGCGGTGGCACCATGACGCGGTGACCCACGTACGGCAGCACACGATCCAAGTCGTCGCCCACCGCGGAGCCTCCGAGGAGGCCCCGGAGCACACCCTCGCCGCCTACAAGAAGGCGATCGAGGACGGCGCGGACGCCCTCGAATGCGATGTACGCCTGACGGCGGACGGCCACCTCGTCTGCGTCCACGACCGTCGCGTCAACCGTACGTCCAACGGCCGGGGCGCGGTGTCGGCACTGGAGCTCGCCGATCTGGCCGCCCTGGACTTCGGTTCCCGCAAGGCGCGCGAGTTCTGGCGGACGCGCGACGAGGAGCCCGACTGGGAGTACCTGCCCGAGGGGCGTGAGCACACCGCCGTCCTCACGCTGGAGCGGCTGCTGGAGCTGGTCGCGGACGCCGGGCGGCGCGTGGAACTGGCCATCGAGACCAAGCACCCCACCCGCTGGGCGGGGCAGGTGGAGGAGCGGCTGCTGGTGCTGCTGAAGCGGTTCGGGCTGGACGCGCCCGCCGCGGCCGTGGAGTCCCCGGTCCGCGTGATGAGTTTCTCGGCGCGGTCGCTGCATCGCGTGCGGGCCGCCGCGCCGAACCTGCCGACGGTCTATCTGCTGCAGTTCGTCTCGCCGCGACTGCGGGACGGGCGGCTGCCGGCCGGTGTCCGGATCGCCGGCCCCTCGATCCGGATCGTCCGCAACCAACCGGGGTACATCGAGCGCCTGAAGCGGGCCGGCCACCAGGTGCACGTGTGGACCGTCAACGAGCCCGAGGACGTCGACCTCTGCCTGGAGCTGGGGATCGACGCCATCATCACCAACCGTCCGCGCGCGGTGCTGCGTCAGCTCGGCCGTTGATGGTGTGCCACTGGTAAAGACCTGTGAAGAACTCTTGACCCTTCGCCCCCTTTAACGCCATTCTCCCACTCCGGCGACCGTCGAAATCAGGCCACTCGACTACAGGGAGTGCTCCGGCGCGTTCGATCCGTATTCGATCGTTGCGAATGCGTCACCGGGCTCGTGCCGGCCGGTTTCCGGTACAGGCCAATGGGGCATCCACACCGTGGCGTGGGGCGAAGGAGGTCTCGGGGGTGGCGTTGGTGGTGGCACAGGAGGTGCCCACGTCGTCGAGCATGGCCGTACCCCATGGCCCTGCGGGCGTGGGGGAGGCGAGACACCGTATGCGTGCGCAACTGCGCAGGGGCGGTGTGTCGGAAGCGGTCATCGACGATGCCGTACTGATTCTTTCCGAACTCTTGAGCAACGCGTGCAAACACGGCCGGCCACTGGGCGACGCCCTGGCCGGTGACGGTGACGTCCGCGCGGCCTGGCGGGTCGACGTGAGCGGCAGGCTCACGGTGGAGGTGACGGACGGCGGCGGGCCCACCCGCCCTGCTCCGGCCACGCCCTCGGTCACCGCGCACGGCGGCCGCGGGCTGAACATCATCACCGCGCTGGCCGACGACTGGGGCGTGCGGGACGACGCCCGGGGCGAGGTCACGGTGTGGGTGGTCGTCCACGAGGACGTTCACGACCCGGACGCCGGTCGCCGACGCGACGACTTCGCCACGCGTGTCACAGCACCGACGGTGTCACGGATCCCCGGCATGCCCGGCCTGGGGTTCGCGGACGCGTTCGACGACCTGGACTGAGACGCCGGTTCCGGGACAGGCCGGAGCGCTGTCCACGCCGGGGCGTCATCCACCGCTCGCGCGTCATCCACAGGTCGGCACGAGCGTGCAGGTTGTCCACAGGCTCCCGTCGCTCATGGCGTGAACGGCTAGGCTCCCGACGTACGAGACGAGCCGTAACCGGGAGACACCCACGATGGCCAAGAAGCGACCCCAGACGAAGGCCAAGCCCCAGATCGCCGATGGAGAGATCCCGGTCGTCGGTGCGCGCGAGCCGTGCCCCTGCGGCAGCGGTCGCCGCTACAAGGCCTGTCACGGCCGGGCCGCCCAGCACGCGGCGACCGAGCTGGTGCACCGGCCCTTCGAGGGACTGCCCGGTGAGTGCGACTGGGTGGCGCTGCGCGAGCTGGTACCGGCGGCCACGGTCGGGCTGACGCTGAAGGACGGCCTCCCCGAGGGCGTTCCGTCGGTCACGCTCGCCACGGTGCTGCCGATGGCCTGGCCGGCCCTGCGCCGCGACGACGGCTCGGTGCTGCTCGGCCTGCAGAACGACACGGCGTCGGGCGACATCAGCCGCGACCTCGCCGACACGCTCCGGCGCGCGCTCACGGCCGAGCCGGGCACCCCGGTCGAGGGCCGGCGGGCGCCCTCCGACGGTCCGCGGCTGCAGGAGCTGCTCGATCCCGAAGGCGCGTTCGAGCCAGTTGTGCACAGCGGTTTCGAGTTCTGGGTCCCCGACCCGGAGAACGCCACCCCGGACGTGACCGCCTCGCTGGAGCGGGCCAACGCCGCGGCCATCCCGACCGTGAAGCTGACCGGGGTGGACGCCGCGTACTGGTGCGAGACGCCGGAGAAGAACCACCTGCGCTGGGTCATGCCGCACGAGGAGGAGCAGCTTCTGGACGCTCTCGCGCGGTTGCACGCGGCGGGCCGGTCGAACCTCGGTGACGGCACCCGCCTCGTGGGTTCCTTCCGCGCTCACGGGCTCACCGTGCCGGTCTGGGACCTGCCGAGTTCGGTCACCGCTGAGGACATCGAGAAGCCGGCCGCGGAGTTCGCCGAGCGGCTCGCCGGTGCCCTGGCCTCGGACGCGCCGCTGACCGCCGACGAGCGCCGCGCGCGCGGCGGCCTCACCAACCGGCAGGTCACGCTCAGTTGACAGGCGGTGACGAAATCGGACGGGGCTGAACGGTGGATCAGCCCCGCCGGGTCGCGAGCGACCGGCGACCGCGCGCACAAGTCCCGCCAGGGGCAAGGCACATGGGTGACCGGAAAGCCCGGATCGAATTTGCGAACCGCCGATCTCTTGTTACCGTTCGAGTAGCCCGGTTGCTGGTGCATCCCCCGTCGCCAGCAACCGGGTCTTTTTCCTGCCGCGCTTCCTTTACGGAATGCCGTCGCTCGTCAACTTCCCGCGGTGTCCCCGGAGTTGCTCCCGGACCGCAGCAGCAGCGGCCCGTTCCCGGCGCGCTCCGCGAACTCCGACACGGCCGTGTAGCCGTCCAGTGAGCCCCGGGTGCGCTCCCGTGGCGTCTCACAGGTCCCCGGCTCGTCCCCGCCGTCCACGGCGCAGTTCGTCTGCACGGTCAGGCCGCCGGGGCCCATGATGCTCAGGACGGAGTCCAGGGCGTGGCCGGTGGCGTTGCGGTAGTAGGTGCGCGCCCAGGTGTCCTGGCCCTGCGTGAGCACACAGGTCTGCGCCTCGACGCCCTCGGGGGAGGTGAGCTGGGGACCGCAGCGGGCCGCGGTGGCCAGGCCCAGGCCGAGCAGGAAGGGGGAGCGGCTGGGCTCGGCGGTGGGCAGCTTGGGGTCGTCGTGGGTCAGGGTGCGTACGACGGCACGGCCCTGGTCGCCCACCGGGCCCGCGGACGCCACGGCCAGCGGCAGCGCGAGCGCGCACACCACGACGGCGGTGAGGGCGAGCAGACGGGTTCGGGGGTCCGTGGGGTGCCCACCAGAATGACGCGGCATAGAGCGGAAGATAACGACCACGCGCGCGTGTGCCGTACCACGCGCGCTCGACACCCCTACAACTCGGGCGCGCTCACACCCGTACGAGTGAGGACCTCAACCGCCGCGTCCACCACGGGCTCGATGTCCGGGACCCAGGGGGAGGCGGAACCGGGCAGCGGCGCGCGCTCCCAGCGGATCTCGCCCTCACCGGTCTCGGACGGCGGCAGCGCGATGTAGCCGCCCTCGCCGTGGAAGCGCAGGGAGCCGGGGACGAAGTCCTTGGCGTAGAGCAGTTCGCCCAGCTGCTCCAGGGAGTACGGCTTCACCAGGATCGCCCAGCGGCCGGCCGAGGCCACGACCGGGCCCAGGCGCAGGCCCATGCGGTCCAGGGCGGTGAGGGTGTGCGCGGCGGCCAGGGCCGGCAGGCTCACCGCACAGGGCGCTGAGCCGCCGGTGGCCAGGACGATCGGCGCCGCGGGCCGGTTGGCCCACCACCAGCGCACCATCCGGGCGTCGGTGGTGGCGGCGAGAAGACCGGGGTCGAAGGGATGCGCGCCGGGCACCGTGCACTCGGGGTCGGGGCAGGAGCAGCGGGAACGTCCCTGCGGATCCGCCGCCACACCCGGGAGTACGGGCCACTGCCATTCCGTCGCGAAGGTCAGGGCCGCGCTGATCAACTCAGGCCTTCCGTCACTGCGCTGGGACAGGAGCCTGCGTCGCCTTCCGAGGATCTCGCGCATGAGCGCTCGTTCCTTTCCGTTGCACCGCTGGCAACACCGTGGGCCACATCACACCATGTGTCGATCACTTCACTGTGCGTACCTGTTGGCGCATCACACCCCTGCTGGAGGCAAGGGGAACCCCTATGGGTAGAACGTGGGCTGCTTCCGTGGCAGCCTCGCCACCCATACTGCGTCAGTCAAAAGCATGGGCATGGCGGGGGGTGGCGAAGTCTGGCGTTTTGCCGTCCCGCGTATTTCTCTTCGCCTCCGCCACGGGAGGATGGGGCACGGTCGTCGGTGGATAGGACGCCCGGGTCGGTCACCAGGTTCCGGGTGGCTGTCAACCACCCCTGGTCTTCTCCGAGTACGTACCCATCACGACCGCTGTGACGCTCCGTGGAGCAAGGCCAGTCGACCGCAATACCCCGTTACCCGAGGCAGTTTTAGGCCAACTTTGCTTTATGACAGGCAAGGCACTTGCTTACCACGGACACCAGGAATCCCAGCAGGACAATGCTGGACATCCCCTTACGAGTGCGTGTACATGTGGAGACACTGCTAGCGGCGCAGAATGACATGGGGGTTTGCGATGCTTTTGAGCAGTACGCACCGGTCGGAAAGCCGGACGCCATGAACGCCCCTCACCCTCCGAAAGTGGCTGGAATCGATTCAACGGTTCCCGCGCCCGCACACACTGTCGCGCCCGCGCCCGTCGCCCCGGGAACCACTCCGGTCCCGTTGCCGAACGCGCCGGGAGCACTGCTCCAGGACCGCCTCGCCGGCTGGGTCTCGGACCTCACGACCCTCCATGAACTGACCGAACGGCTGACCCGCACGGACGCACTCGCGGACGCCCTGACCGAACTGCTGCGCGCCGGAGCCGCCCTGGTGGGCGCCCGGCGCGGTCTCGTCGTACTGGAGCCGGCCGACGGACTCGGCCCGGCCACGACCATCGGCCTGGGCCTCGGCCGGGCCGACCTCGGTCACATCGAGACCGTGCCGCGCAGCGCGATGCCGTACGGCCGCATTCTGGACGGACTGCCGGGCGCGGACGGCGAGATCGCCGAACCCGACCTGCTCTCCGAGGACGGCCTCGACCCCCGCCACCGCGAGGTGGCCGCCCGGCTCGGGTACGCCGCGAGCTACTCCCTCCCCCTGTCCGCCGAGGCCACGGGCCGCCTGGGCGCCGCCGTGTGGCTGTACGACGAGCCCGCCGAGCCGGTCGAGCGCCAGCGCCACCTCGTCGGCCTGTACGCGCGGTACGCCGGTGAGCACCTGGGCCGACTGGTCGAAGTGGAGCGCACGCGCGCGTGCATGGCGACGATGACCGAGGAGCTGCTGCCGTCCCGGCTCCCCCGCGTCGCCGGCGTCCAGCTCGCCGCCCGGCACCGCACCGGCCCGCGTGGCGGCGGCGACTGGTACGACGCGCTGCCGCTGCCGGACGCCGCCCTCGGCCTAGCGGTCGGCTCGGTGACCGGTTCCGGGCCGAGCGCCGTCGCCGCGATGGGCCGGCTGCGGGCCTCCCTGCGCGCGTACGCGGTGATGGAGGGCGAGGACCCGGTGGCCGTCCTGTCGGACCTGGAGCTGCTGCTGCGCCTCACCGAGCCCGCCCGCTCCGCGACCGCCCTGTTCGCCTACTGCGAACCCGCGTTGCGCAAGTTCACCCTGGCCGGCGCCGGACACTGCCCGCCGCTGCTGGTCGGCGAGCGGCGCACCGAGTACGTGGAGACGTCGGTGTCCGCGCCGCTGGGCATGCTCGCCTGCTGGGAGGCGCCCAGCGTGGAACTCGAGGCCCAGCCCGGCGAGACGGTGCTGCTCTACACCGACGGCCTGCTGCACCGCACCGGGGACCCCACCGACCGCGCCTTCGCCCGGCTGCACGCCGCGGCGGCCGGTGTGCCGAGGGCGCTGCGGCACGACCCCGACGCGATCGCCGACCACGTGCTGCGCACCGTGCTGCCGGAGGGGCTGGACGCGGCGGACGGCGAGGAGGACGTCGTCCTGCTGGCGGCGCGGTTCGAGTGAGCCGGAGGCGTGTTCTTCCGTACGCGCGCCGCTTCCCTCGGTAACAGGCCTTTCGTCCCTGGGCCCCCTTCCGTACGACCGTACGATGGAGGGGGTCCAGTGCCGTATCGAGGAGGATGACCGTGGCCGAAGAGCTCAATCCGGCTGAGACATCTGCTGCTGCCGCAGCGGGCCCGGACACTGAGTCTGAGGAGCCGATCAAGCAGCGCAAGAACGGCCTGTACCCGGGCGTGTCCGACGAGCTGGCCGAGAACATGAAGTCCGGCTGGGCCGACACGGAGCTGCGCGACCTGGAGCCGATCGCCCAGGCCGCCGAGACCGCGGCCCGCCGCGCGGCGCTGTCCGCGCGCTTCCCGGGCGAGCGTCTGGTGATCCCCGCGGGCAACCTCAAGACCCGTTCGAACGACACGGACTACCCCTTCCGGGCATCCGTCGAGTACGCGTACCTCACGGGCAACCAGACCGAGGACGGCGTGCTCGTGCTCGAGCCGACCGCCGAGGGCCACCGGGCGACGATCTACCTCCTGCCGCGCTCGGACCGCGAGAACGGCGAGTTCTGGCTCTCCGGCCAGGGCGAGCTGTGGGTCGGCCGCCGGCACTCGCTGACCGAGGCGGAGAAGCTGTACGGCATCCCGGCCTCCGACGTGCGCGAGCTGCCCGACGCGCTGCGCGAGGCGGCCGGCCCGGTGCGCGTCGTGCGCGGGTACGACGCCGGGATCGAGGCGGCGCTGACCGACAAGGTCACCGCCGAGCGGGACGAGGAGCTGCGGGTCTTCCTCTCCGAGGCGCGGCTGGTCAAGGACGAGTTCGAGATCGGCGAGCTGCAGAAGGCCGTCGACTCGACGGTGCGCGGCTTCGAGGATGTCGTACGCGTGCTCGACAAGGCCGAGGCGACCAGCGAGCGGTACATCGAGGGCACGTTCTTCCTCCGCGCGCGGGTGGAGGGCAACGACGTCGGCTACGGCACGATCGCCGCGGCCGGGCCGCACGCGTGCACGCTGCACTGGGTGCGCAACGACGGGCCCGTGCGCTCAGGTGAGCTGCTGCTGCTGGACGCGGGCGTCGAGACGCACACGTACTACACCGCCGACGTCACGCGGACGCTGCCGGTGAGCGGGCGGTTCAGCGAGATCCAGAAGAAGATCTACGACGCCGTGTACGACGCCCAGGAGGCCGGTATCGCGGCCGTGCAGCCGGGCGGCAAGTACCGGGACTTCCACGACGCCGCGCAGCGCGTGCTCACCGAGCGGCTCGTCGAGTGGGGGCTGGTCGAGGGACCCGTGGAGCGGGTACTGGAGCTCGGGCTGCAGCGGCGCTGGACGCTGCACGGGACGGGCCACATGCTCGGCATGGACGTGCACGACTGCGCCGCCGCGCGCGTGGAGTCGTACGTCGACGGCACGCTGGAGCCGGGGATGTGCCTCACCGTCGAGCCGGGGCTGTACTTCCAGGCCGACGACCTGACGGTGCCGGAGGAGTACCGGGGCATCGGTGTCCGGATCGAGGACGACATCCTGGTGACCGAGGACGGGAACCGGAACCTGTCGGCGGGCCTGCCCCGGCGATCGGACGAGGTCGAGGCCTGGATGGCTTCGCTCAAGGGCTGATACGGGACGGATGGCCGGGTACCAGTGAGGTGCCCGGCCATCGACGTGCCTGGACACACGTACCTAGGGGGAGGGTTTTCGTGAACGACTTCTTGGCCGGTGTCGGGGTCGACCTGCATCTGGAGCCCGATGCCGGTGACGGCCGGCGGGTCGGACTGGAGCGGGCCCTGCGGGACGCCGTGCGGGACGGGCGGCTGGCGCCCGGCACCCGGCTGCCCGCCACCCGGCGGCTCGCGAGTGAACTCGGGATCTCCCGGGGGACCGCGAAGGCGGCTTACGACCAGTTGGTCGCCGAGGGGTATCTGACCGCTCGGCAGGGATCGGGGACGCAGGTCGCGCAGCTGCCCTCGGCCGACCAGGAGGCGCCCGACGCGGCCACGCACGCGCGTACCCCGCGTTTCGATCTGCGGCCGGGCAGCCCGGACGTCGGGGCGTTCCCGGCGGCGGCCTGGCTGCGGGCGCTCAGACGCGCCATCGCCACGGCGCCCCTGCTGGCGTACGACTACGGGGACCCGCGCGGCCGCACAGAGCTGCGGCAGGCGCTGTCGGGATACCTGGGGCGCGCGCGAGGGGTCATCGCGCCCCCGGAGCGCATTGTGATCACCTCCGGGTACGTGCAGGGGCTCGCGCTCCTCACGCGCGTGCTGGAAGGCGGCGAGATCGCCATGGAGGATCCGGGGCTGCCGTTCCACCGGGAGGTCGTGCGGCACAACGGAGGCACCGTGGTGCCGGTACCGGTCGACGAACGCGGGGTGTGCGCCGACGCGCTGGCGGACGCGAAGGCCGTCGTCGTCACCCCCGCCCACCAGTACCCGACCGGCGTCACACTGCGCCCCGAGCGGCGGCGGGCGCTGACGGACTGGGCACGCGCGCGTGGCGGGCTGATCGTCGAGGACGACTACGACGGGGAGTTCCGGTACGACCGCCAGCCGGTGGGCGCGTTGCAGGGGATGGCTCCCGGGCAGGTCGTCTATCTGGGCACCGCCTCCAAGACGCTCGGGCCGGCGCTGCGGCTCGGCTGGATGGTGCTGCCGCCGCACCTGGTCGACGCGGTCGCCGACGCCAAGCTCCACAGCGACCACCACACCGAGTCCATCGGCCAGCTGGCGCTCGCGGAGCTCATCGACAGCCATGCCTATGACCGGCACGTACGCGCGTGCCGGCTCAGATACCGCAGGCGCAGGGACCAGCTCCTGGACCGGCTCGGCGGGCGGCGGAACGTGCGCGGGATCGCCGCCGGGCTGCACGCGCTCGTGGAGGTCGCCGACGAGGCGGAGGTACTGAAGCGCGCCGAGGCGGAGGGGCTCGCGCTGGGGCGGCTCGGTGACCACTGGCACACGCCGGGCGAGGACCGGGCCCAGGGCGTGATCGTCGGGTACGGGACGCCTCGGGAGCGGGTGTATCCGGAGGCGTTGGAGGTGCTGGGCAAGGTACTGGACGGCAGCTGAATTGGGCCAGCGAGACGGCGGGTGATTGGGCCTGTCCGAGGGTCCATTGCCTTCATAGTGTCGCTGTCATGATCTCTCGACTCGTTCCGCCCGCCGGTCCGCGGCGCGTGCTGGCGCTGGCCCAGCTGGCCGACTCGACCGGCGACGGGGCCTACTACGTGACCTCCGCGCTGTACTTCACGCATGTCGTCGGTCTGGCGCCCGCGCGCGTGGGGCTCGGGGTGACCGTCGCCTGGGCGGTCGGGTCGCTGGCCGGGGTGCCGCTCGGGCGGGTCGCCGACCGGCGTGGGGCGCGGGCCGCGGCCGTGCTGCTGGCGGTGGGAACCGCGGCCGCTGTCGGTTCGTTCCTGGTGGTGCGGGGGTTCGTTCCGTTCGTCCTCGCCGCCTGCGCGTACGCGACGGCGCAGTCGGGCCTGGCGGCGGCCCGACAGGCGCTGCTCGCGGGACTGGTGACGGCCGGGGAGCGGACGGGGCTGCTCGCACAGCTGCAGGCCACGCTGAACGCCGGGCTGGCGGTGGGCGCGGGGCTGGGCGGACTGGCCTTGCAGGCGGGGACCCGGGCGGCGTACCTCGGGGTGTTCGCCCTGGACGCTGCGAGCTTCCTGATGTGCGCGGCCCTGCTGCTCCGGTTGCCGGCCGTGGCACCGGTCGCGGTGGGCGAGGGGCGGGAGCGGGGCGTGCTCCGGGGGCGGCCGACGCGGGAACGGGACAGGCTCGGTGTGGTGAGGGACAGGCCGTATGTGGTGGTCGCGTTGCTCAACACCGTGCTGCTGTTGCGGATGCCGCTGCTCAGTCTGGGGCTGCCGCTCTGGATCGCCGAGCGGACGACCGCACCCGCCTGGCTGGTCTCGGCGCTGTTCGTGCTCAACACCGGCGCGGTGATGCTGTTCCAGGTACGGCTGGCGCGCGGTGTCACGGGGCTGGGGTCCGCCACGCGCGCGGTGCGGCGCTCGGGGTGGGTGATGCTGGCGGCGTGCGCGGTGTTCGCGCTCTCGGGAGGGGTGCCGCGTTGGCCGGCGGTGGGGTTCCTGGTCGTCGCAGCCGTGCTCCAGGTCGTCGCCGAGATGGGGCAGTCGGCCGGTTCCTGGCAGCTGTCCTTCGATCTCGCGCCGGTGGACCGGGTCGGCGAGTACCAGGGCTTCTTCGGCACCGGGGTGACGGTGGCCCGCACCGTGGGCCCGCTGGTGCTGACCTCGCTGCTGGTGGGGTGGGGGACGCCGGGGTGGCTGCTGCTGGGCGGGGCGACGGTGGCGGCGTCGTACGCGATGGGGCCGGCCGCGAGGCGGGCCGTCGACCGGATGACACGGCTGGGTGAAGACGCGGGGCGCGAAGGTGCGCGGACCGGATGGGTGACGGGCCCAGTGCGCCGGGGCCGATAGATCTCAAACTCACCCCATGAGTAAAGTCTTGGTAAAAAATCGTCGAGGCCGGAGCTGGTCAGGTATTTCTTGGACTCCTATCGGAGGAGCCATCGAGCGTGTTTCCGCCACTCCGACCCTTCGGAGGCGGGGTCTGAATGGGATTTTCTTACTGCTCAACTCCGTTACAGGTGCTGGCAGTTGGGGTGCGACCAGGCGCGTCGCGATCCTTTCCGGCCGTATGCTTTCATGGCTCCCCCAGACTCACGAGCGTGTTCGCCGAGCGGTGCGCTCCAGGTATCCGTAATATCCGCTTCGTGCGGATTGTCTTCTGGCCGGTCCAGCGGACACACGGAAGATCGAGGTTCGCCCATGAGCACGTCCACCAACGCCTCGGCCGAAGAGCCGGGGAAGCCGTCGCCCGACGGGCCCGAGCGGGTCCCGCTGGTACGGCTCGCCGCCCGCCCGGACGGTGTCGCGTCCGGTGCCCTGACCCGGGTGGTGTCGCACGGTGCTCCTGAGCGAGGTCCCGCCCGCGTCTCGGTCGCGGCGTTCCAGTCGGCCGTCTGATCCCCCGCCCCTCGGGCAGGAATCGAACAGTGCGCTCATGGACCCCTCGCCTCACCCCCTGAGCCAGTTCGTGTTGAAGATGCACAGCCGCTGCGATCTCGCATGCGATCACTGCTACGTCTTCGAACACGCGGACCAGAGTTGGCGAGGCCGCCCCAAGGTGATCTCCGACGCGGTACTGGACATCACCGCCGAGCGCATCGCCGAGCACGCCCGAACCCATCGGCTCGACACCGTCCACGTGGTCCTGCACGGCGGGGAACCCCTCCTCGCCGGCCGGGCCAGACTGCGTCGTGCGGCGGAGGGGTTACGCAGCGCCCTCGCCGGCGTCTGCGGCCTCGACCTGCGCATCCACACGAACGGCGTCACGCTCGACGAGAAGTTCTGCGACCTGTTCGCCGAGTTCGACATCAAGATCGGTGTCTCGCTCGACGGCGACAGGGCCGCCAACGATCTGCATCGCCGCTACCGCGACGGACGCAGCAGCCACGACCGTGTCCTGCGCGCGATCAGCCTTCTGCGGCAGCCGCGCTACCGGCACCTCTTCGCCGGCATTCTCTGCACGATCGACCTGCGCAACGATCCGGACACCGTCTACAGCGCCCTCGCCGCACTCTCGCCTCCCCGCATCGACTTCCTGCTCCCCCACGCCACCTGGGACGACCCTCCGCCGCGCCCGTCCGCATCCGCCACGGCGTACGGTGACTGGCTGCTGCGGATCTTCGACCGGTGGACGGCCGACGGCCGCCCGATGGGCGTGCGTGTCCTCGACTCCGTACTGCGCACACTGCGCGGAGCGAGCAGCCTCACCGAGTCCCTGGGACTGGCGCCCGTGGAACTGGCGGTGATCGAGACAGACGGGGCGCTGGAGCTGGCGGACAGCCTCAAGACCGCGTACGACGGCGCTCCCGCGACCGGAATGCGCGTGCAGGCCAACTCACTGGACGAGATGGCGACGCATCCCGGCATCGTCGCCCGGCAACGGGGGCTGGAGGGGCTGAGCGACACCTGCCGTGCCTGTCCGGTCGTCCGTTCCTGCGGCGGCGGTCTGTACGCGCACCGCTACCGCACCGGGAGCGGCGCGAACGGGTTCATGAACCCGTCGGTGTTCTGCGCCGACCTCAAACAGCTGATCCTCGGCATCCGCGACAGGGAAACCCAGAAGATGTCCATGCCACCCTCGCTCAGGAACGGCGCGCACCTCGACGAACTCGCCTCCGGCTTCGGTGGCCACGAGGCCGTCGAACTGCTGGCCCGGCACGAACTCACCGTCAACCGTGAGCTCCTGGCCGCCGTCTGGCACGAGGTTCCCCACAGTGCGACCGGGACGGCCGCCTGGGAGACCTTGACCGTCCTCGACGCCGAGGCTCCCGGATCGGTCGACGCCGTGCTGGCCCACCCGTATCTCAGGCCCTGGGCGCTGCGCTCGCTCGGCGGTGACGAGGAGGCCGGCCCGATCGCGATGCGCGGCGTCGCCGAACTGGCCGCCGCGGCGCTGGTGCGGGCCGGCCGGCCGGGCACGGTGACGGTTCCCGCCCACTCCGGGGTGCTGCGGCTGCCGACCCTCGGGGCACTCAAGGTGGGCGACGCCGCCGAGGGACAGGTGACCGGGAACAACGACGACGGCTTCGCCGTGCGTGTCGGGAGCCGGGAGCACCGGATCGGGCACAAGCAGGGGGCGGATCCCTCGTGGCTCGACCGGCACCTCTTCGAACTGCCCGACTGGACGATCGCATTGGAGGACACCGACCCCTGGCGCGACGTCCACGGGTACGCCGTGCAACCGCGGCTGTCCGACGCGGCGGCCGAGAAGTGGCACAGCCGGCTCAAGGCCGCCTGGGAGTGGATCCGGCGTGAACTGCCCGCCTACGCCCCCGGGCTCGCCACGGGGCTGAGCGTTGTCACCCCGTTGCGGGCGGGCGTCTCCGGCGCGGACATCAGTTCGGCCGCGCGAGACGCCTTCGGTGCGGTCGCTGTCGCCCGACCCGATGCGCCGGAGACCCTGGCCTGTCTGCTGGTGCACGAGTTCCAGCACGTCAAGCTGGGCGCCCTACTCGATCTGACCGACCTCTACGACCCCACGTGCGAGCAGTTGTTCTACGCGCCCTGGCGCCCCGATCCGCGCCCCCTGGAAGGGCTGCTGCAGGGGACGTACGCGCACATCGCCGTCGTCGACTTCTGGCGCGCGCGTCACAGGACCACGGACGGTGCCGAGGCGCGCGCCGCCGAAGCGCAGTTCGCGCGGTGGCGCGAGCAGACCGCGGAGGCCGTGGACACGCTGGCCGCCTCGGGAGCCCTGACGGAAGAGGGCGAGCGGTTCGTGACAGCCATGGGGGAGACCCTGGCGAGCAGACTGACGGCGCCCCTGAGCCCGGACGCCCTGACCGAGGCACGCAGGGCGGCGACGGACCACAAGCGGCGCACGGCGTCCTGAGCGCACTGCCGCTTTTCTCGCTTTTCTCGCTCTCCTCCCCGGAGGCCCTTCCGCCGTCGGACAACTCCCGGATGTCGCGGCCCCGTTCCGCGAAGGGAGCCTGGTTCCTACACTGAAGCTCCGTCGGCGGCTCATCGGGGGGCATTCGTGCGAGTGGACGCAGAGGACCCCAGGAACAGACGGCCGTACTTCTTCCTGAGCTACGCCCACACCCCGCGCAACGACTCCGAGGTCGCCGGTCCCAACGCATGGGTGAAGAAGCTCTACGACGGCCTGTGCGCCCACATCCTGGAGATGACGTCGTTACCGGTGGGGGCGAGGGCCGGGTTCCTGGACCAGGGAATGGCGCTGGGAACGCGGTGGACGGACGAGTTGTCGGAGAACCTGGCCCGGTGTCAGGTGTTCGTTCCGCTCTATTCGCCGCGCTACTTCATCAGCGAGCAGTGCGGCCGCGAGTGGTGGGCCTTCTCCCAGCGGGAGATATACCGCCACACCCGGCGCGGGGATTCCCGGGAGAGCGCCATCGTCCCCGCGTTATGGGTGCCCGTCGAAGTCGCGCAACTGCCCCAGGTGGCCAAGGACCTGCAGTTCCAGCACGCTGACTTCGGAGAGGACTACGCGGCCGAGGGGTTCTACGGACTGACCAAACTCAGCTATCTGAAGGACCAGTACGAACTCGCCGTCTACCGGCTGGCGCAGCGGATCGTGCGGGCGAGCCGGGCCGTCGATCTGGAAGAGGGGCAGATCTACCGGGACTACGAGTCGCTGCCCAGCGCGTTCGGCGACACCGCTCACCCACCCGGGTTCGACGTCACCGTGCTCGCCCGCTGCCGCGCGGACCTGCCGGACGGCCGGGTGCCCGACTACTACGGCGAGACCCCGACCGAGTGGAACCCGTACCACCCCGTCTCGACCCGTTCACTGGTGGAACACGCCGCCGATCTCGTCCGGGCCATGAACTTCCGCGTCACCGTGAGCGACTTCGAGAACGAGGCCGACCGTCTGCTGTCCTCCGGGCCGCCCACCGCGCCCGTCCTGCTGCTGCTCGACCGGTGGGCCCTGGACTCCCCGCGCGTCAAGGAGCTGATGGCACAGCTGGCCGAGCGCCGACGGCCGTGGATCAGCGTCATGATCCCCCAGCACAGGGACGACACCATCCCGCCCGAGCGTGACCGGCAACTGCAGGAGCTCACCGACCGGCTGCTGGCCACGCGACAGGCGGCGGGCTCGGGCCATCGGTCCCCGGGCGGCGGCATCCGAACCCTGGAGGCGTTCGCCGTCGAGTTGCAGAAGGCCGTACGACAGGCCGTCAGCTACTTCGAGGCCCACGCGATGACGTATCCGCCGAAGGGACCAGCGGCCGACCCCCCCTGGCTGCCCCGGCAGGTGCACCCCGTCTAGGCGGGCGCCGAGCACCCGCGGGACGCCCTCGGGCAGCACACGGACAGGCACGGCACAGGGAAGGGCAGGCCGAGACAGTGGAGGGCTCCATGACCGAGAACCGCAAGGGCTCAGTGATCACCTTCTACTCGTACAAGGGCGGGACCGGCCGCACGATGGCTCTCGCCAACGTGGCCTGGATCCTGGCCGCCAACGGCTATCGCGTGCTCGCCGTCGACTGGGACCTGGAGGCCCCGGGACTGCACAGGTTCTTCCACCCGTTCCTGAGGCCCTCCCTGCTGCGGGCCACGCCGGGCCTGATCAACCTGATCGACGACTACCGGCGCGAGGCGCTGCGCGACCTTCCCGACCGCGAGCCCGACTGGCACCGCCGCTACGCCCGGGTCCGGCCGCACGCCATCTCCCTGGACTGGTCGTTCCAGGCCCCCGGCAGCCTGGACTTCCTGTCGGCCGGCATGCGGCACCGCGACTACCCGATCGTCGGCAACATGGACTGGGACCGCTTCTACAGCAGTTATGGCGGCGGGCAGTTCTTCGACGCGATGCGCGCGGACATGGAGCGCTACTACGACTTCACGTTGATCGACAGCCGCACCGGTCACAGCGACCTCGCCGACATCTGCACCGTCCAGATGCCCAGCACGCTGGTGGTCTGCTACACCCTCAGCGACCAGAGCATCGACGGTGCCGCCTCGGTCGCCCGGGACATCGAGGAGCGTTACGGCGAGAAGGGGATCCGCATCCTCCCGGTCGCCATGCGCATCGACGACGGCGAGAAGGACAAGGTGGACGCGGGCCGGGCCCTCGCCCGTGAGCGTTTCGACGGTCTGCCCAGTGGCATGAGCCCCGACGAACTCGTCGCCTACTGGGGTTCGGTGGAGATCCCGTACCGGCCCTACTACGCCTACGAGGAGATCCTCGCCCCCTTCGGTGACCCGCCCAAGGTGGCCAGTTCCATGCTGACGGCCTGCGAACGGCTGACCGCGGTCATCACCGAGAACCGGGTGACCGGCCTGCCGCCCATCAGCGAGGTCAAACGCGCCCAGTACGTCTCGGCCTACACCCGCCGCCGCCCCCTGCCCCCCTCGAAGCTGCTGCTGCAGTACGTCTCCGAGGACCGGATGTGGGTGGACTGGCTGGAGACCGTGCTGCGCGAGTCCCGGTTCGACGTGTCCTCCCAGGACGTGCGGTCGATGACGACCCTGGAGGTCGGCGCCGGATCCACCGGTGGCTCTCAACGAGTGCTCGCGGTCGTGTCCTCCGCGTTCCTCGGCTCACGGACGGCCCGCGCGGTCTGGGAGGCCGCGATGCACTCGGACGGTTCGCAGAAACACCAGCCCGTCGCACTGCGCGTCGGGGACGTACCGCAGATTCCCCACGCCGGCCGGAACGGCACCATCGATCTGGTGCGGCTGGACGAGGACTCGGCGGCCGCCGCGCTGCTCACGGGCCTGGGCCGGCCGAGTTCGCCGGGACCGGTCGGCAACATGCACGGCGTGCGGTTCCCGAACGCCAGCACGAGCGTGTCCAATGTCCAGCCCCGCTACCCGTTCTTCACCGGCCGCTCGTCGATCCTGGACCAGGTGCGCCGGCAGTTCGTCGCCGGCGCCTCCGGCCAGCGACTGCCGCAGGTGCTGCACGGGCTCGGCGGGGTGGGCAAGACCCAGCTGGCACGCGAGTACGCCAACCGCTTCAAGGCCGACTACGACCTGGTGTGGTGGGTCGACGCCGAGCAGCCCGACCTCGTCCCGCCCAAGCTCGCCGACCTGGGCCGCCGGCTCGATCCCGGCATCGGCGACGACGTCAACGAGGCGGCCCTGGCCGCCCTGCAGGCGCTGCGGGCCGGACGGCCGTACAAGCGCTGGCTGCTGGTGTTCGACAACGTCGAGGACCTGGACCAGGTGCTGACCCGGTTCGTCGACCTGACCGCCCCGATCCCGGACGACCTCTACGGCCATCTCCTGGTCACCACCCGGACCAAACCCACCTCGACCCAGGTGCAGCCGGTGGAGGTGGAGGTGTTCACGCGCGAGGAGAGCGTCGAGCACCTGTCCCGGCGGGTGCCCGGACTGCGCGACGAGGATGCCACCCGGGTCGCCGAGGCGGTCGGCGACCTTCCGCTGGCGATCGAGGTCGCCGCGGCCTGGCTGGAGACCACGGCGACACCGGTCGGCGAGTACATCGAACAACTCAGCGAGCAGAGCACCCGGGTGCTGTCGGTCCCGGCCGCCGTCGGCGCCGTGGAGTACCCGTCCTCCGTGGGCGCCACCTGGAACATCTCGATCAACCGGCTGCGCCAGGAATCCCCCGCGGCCGCCCGGTTGCTCGAACTCTGCAGCTTCCTGTCCGCCGAACCGATCTCGATGACGCTGGTCGGCAGCGACGCGATGATCAGGTCGTTGCTGCCGTACGACAAGGATCTGCGGGCCCGGTACATGCTCGGCAAGGTCACCCAGGCGCTGAACAGGTTCGCGCTGGCCAAGGTCGACTCCACCGACAACTCCATCCAGGTGCACCGCCTGGTGCAGGCCGCGGTGCGCGACAGCATGGAGCCGGAGGCGTTCAACGACACCGCTCACGAGGTGCACCGCATCCTCGCCGCGGCGCGGCCGCCCGAGGGCGCGGTGGACGACCCCGCCCAGTGGCCCGGGTTCGAGGTGATCTGGCCGCACCTCGTGCCCTCCCAGATCCGCGAGTGCGCGGAGGAGGAGCCGCGGCAGCTGATGGTGGACCGCATGCGCTACCTGTGGAAGCGCGGCGAACTGCACGTCGCCCGGACCCTCGGCACCCAGCTGAACGAGTTCTGGAGCACCGAGTTCCCCGACTCCAACGACGAGCAGATACTCAATCTCCGTTTCGAACTGGCCAACATCGTGCGCTCCCAGGGCGAGTACCAGACCGCCCGTGAGATGGACGAGGACACCTTGGAGCGGCAGCGCCGACTCCTCGGTGAGGGCCACCCGTCCCTGCTCATCACCTCCGGCAGCGTGGCCGCCGACCTGAGGGCGCTCGGCCGCTTCAACGAGGCGCTCGAACTGGACCAGCGCATCTACAGCGGCTTCCGCGAGATCTTCGGCGAGGACCACCCACGCACCCTCAGCTCGGCCAACAACCTCGCCATCGACTACCGCCTGACCGGGGAGAGCAAGGCCGCCCGACGGCTGGACGAGGACACCGTCCGACGCCGTACCGCGCTCCTTGGTCCCCTGCACCCCTACACACTGACCACGCGCAGCCACTACGCCCGCGACCTTCGGGAGCTCGGCGAGTACGACGAGTCCGTGCGGATCCTGCAGGAGGTGCGCGAGTTGTTCGGGCAGGTCCTCAACCCGTACGTGCCGGAGGTGCTGCGGGTCGACAAGAGCCTCGCCGTGTCCTTGCGCAGGGCCGGGCGGCACCAGGAGGCACTGCGGCTGAGCGAGCAGACCTGGGAGACCCATGCCCGCTCCCGTGACCGGTACGGCCGCTCCATCCCCGAGGAACTCGCCTGCGGGCTCAACCTCGCCGCCGACTACCTGGCCACCGACCCCGGTCAGGGAGCCGAGCGGGCCGTGCAGCAGGTCACGGACGTGCTGGAGGGGTACCGGAACTCCTTCGGCGTCGACCATCCGTTCACGATGTTCTGCATCAACAACCTGGCCGTCTATCACCGGGCCCAGGGCGACGCGCGGACGGCCGCCGACCTGGCCGAACAGGCCCGCTCCGCGCTGGCGGGAGCCCTCGGCAACCTCCATCCGGCCGCCCTCAGCGCGGGGACCAGCCTGGCCAACACCCTGGCCGACCTCGGCCGGCACGAGGAGGCGGAACACTGGGAGCGACTGACCATGACCGGCCTGCGCAAACGGCTCGGTCCCACCCACCCCGACACCGTGAGCAGCATGGCCAACCTCGCGATCACCCTGCGCGACCTGGGCCGGGGAACGGAGGCCACGGAACTCCACCACGAGGCGGAGAGGGAACTGATCCAGCGACTGGGCGAGACACACCCGCTGAGCGAGGCGACGGTGGCCTGGCGGCGCATCGACCGGGACCTGGAGCCGCAGCAGGTGTGACAGGGGGTCCTGGCTGCCCCGCACGCCGGGCCTCGGCCACCCGTGCTACCCCCAGTGCCACGACCGCCGCTGTTCCTCCCCCTTGTGCTGCGAGGCCCAGCCGATGACGCGGGTCATCACCCGCAGCGCCCCGAAGTGGGCCGCGTCGCGTTCGACCTCGACCCGGGCACCGGGGATGTTGCGGCCGAGCCAGCGCGTGTGGGCCACCGGGGCGAAGATGTCCTCCTCCCCGTGCCAGAGGTAGACGGGGGCCGTGATGCCCGAAAGGTCGAAGCCCCAACTGGTGCTGAACGCCATGACGTCGTCCACCCAGCCGTCCGCGGAACTGCGCAGCCCCTCGGCGAAGTTGCGCTCCAGCATGGCCTGGATGCCGGCGTCCGCGACGATCCAGCGGTCGGACTCGGGCAGTTCGCTGCGCATCTCGGCGACGGAGGCCGCCGGGTCCGCGCGGATCGTCAGCGACCGGCGCCCCAGCGCGGCGGTGAGCCGCTGCCGGCCCGCGGCCGCGTTGACGTACGCGTGGACGTTGGCCTCGGTCATGCCGTCGAACCAGTCCAGGTCGGCGGCGTCCGGGGGTGCGAGGCCCACCAGCGCCCCGGCCCGTGCCGTACGGGCCGGGAGCAGGGCCGCGCAGGCGAGGGCGTGCGGGGCGCCGCCGGAGCGGCCCACCACGCCGAACCGGTCGATCCCCAGGGCGTCGGCGATCAGGCTCACGTCCTCGGCCGCGGCGCGTACGGTGCGTCCCGGCCTGCGGTCGGAGTCGCCGTATCCCGGCCGGTCGAACGTGATCAGGCGGACGCCCATGCGGTAGAGCACCGACGGCCGCGGCGCGGGCCCCAGCCTGCTGCCGGGAGTGCCGTGCAGCAGGAACACCGGGCGGCCCCGCGGATCACCGCGCTCCTCCACCGAGAGCCGCCGCCCGTCCCCCGCACATACCGTCCACGCCATTGACAGTCCCCCTGCAGCCCGGCGTTCCCCTGACTCCGGCAGCGGACCGACCGGCGTCGGCCCCAGTGGTGCGCGGCGCACCGCGGATGCCGTCAGCGCGGTACGTCCGCCCGTTTGCGCGCCGGGCCGGGCCGTGTGTGCCGGACGGGCACCGACTCCGCTGTCTGGCCAGTATGCAGACCGGTCCCCCCGCAGTCATGCCGTGGGATCCTCACACCGCCATCAACGGCGCGTCCTCGCGCCACTTGAGGATCTTGTCGAAGCTCACCACCGTGCCGCCCCGGCCCGGCTTGTCGCCGATGTGGACGTGGTCGGCGAGTTCCTGGATGAGGCAGAGGCCCCGGCCGTGCTCGGCGTCGGTGCGGGCCGGACGGACGGGGGCGGTGCCGGAGATGCCGGGTCCGGAGTCGGTGACCTCGATGCGGCACTTCTCGCCGTCGAGATAGGCGGTGACCCGGTACGCCTGCGAGGACGCGCCCCGCGCCGCGTCGCCGCCGTGCTCCACGGCGTTCGCGCAGGCCTCGCTCAGCGCGACCGAGAGGTCGTAGGAGACGTCGGGGTCCACGCCCGCCGTCTCCATCGTGCCGAGCAGCAGCCGTCGCGCGAGAGGAACGCTCGCAGCTTCCCGCCGCAAGTGGAGTGACCACCAGATGCTCATGCTCCAGCCTCCCGGCCGCGGCTCGACATACCGTTTCTTATTGCCGCGCGTGCCCGTGTGTAAGCACGGAGTTGACGTGATACCGCCCATATGGTCGATGCATCCAGCTCGGAATCGGTGTATGTGTGGGCAGGCCCCATCGACTCGCGCCAGAGGGTGATCTTCCCGCCCGGACACGACCTTGCGGACCTGCCGTATGTTGGCCGTACGGCCAATGGGATGATGAGCGCGCCATGACCGACCCCCACCAGCGCACGGCGCGCTCCGGACGAGACATCCGGATGCTGCGGGCCGCGGTGTTCGCCGCGGTCTGCGTCGTGCTGGCCGCGGGCGGTCACACGCTGGCCTCCTGCGCCACCGTTCCGCTGTGGACGCTGGGCGCGGGGTTCCTTGGGGTCCTCCTGGTCGCGGCGCCGCTCGCCGGACGCGAGCGCTCGCTGCCCGGCATCGCCGCGCTGCTGGCGCTCGGCCAGACCGTGCTGCACACGCTGTTCGGGCTGGGACAGAGCGCCTCGGCCGCCGGCGGGACGGCGATGACGTCGACCGACGCCTCGCTGGTCGAACGCGCGGCACGGCTGGTGTGCGGCACGACGGCGGCGGCGATCACTCCGGCGCACGCCCGGCGGATCCTCGCCGACGCCCGGCTGTCCACCACCCCGGCCATGGACATGAGTTCCATGCGCCATCCGACGGACGCGCTGTCCGCGACGAGCCCACTGCTGCCGTCCCTGCCGATGCTGCTCGGGCACGTCCTCGCGGCCGTCGCCGCCGGCTGGCTGCTGCGCCGCGGCGACCTCGCGCTGCTCCGGCTCATGGCCCTGTCCGCCGGCTCCCTGGCCGACGGGGCGCGCGCACGGTCGTTGCGCGCCGCCCTCGCCCTGGTGCGCGCCCTGCGCGCCGGACTGCCGACCACTCCCGGGGCGGGCCCGCGACCGCCGCGCACCGCGCTGCTCGCGCCGCCGAAGCCCCGTACCACCGCACTCCAGCACTCGGTGATCCGGCGCGGCCCGCCGGCCGTCGCGTACGCCCTCACCGCCTGACACGACGCGACCGCCCTTCCGGTTTCGGGTTCCCGGTTCCTGGTTTCCGGTTTCCGTTTTTCGGATGACGGGGCCGCCGTCGCGCGGCGCACACGCGCGTGCCCACGTTGGCGAGTCCTCCGACCACGGCGACGGCCACACGCGCGTACCCCTCGTCATCACCGGAACCTCACTCGAAGTGGAGTGCTCCCTGCCATGAAGGCTTCTCGTCTCGCCGCCTCCGGCGCCCTCGCCGGCGCCGCGGTGCTGGCCCTGTCCGCCCCCGCGTTCGCGCACGTCAGCGTGCAGCCGGAGGGCACGGCCGCCAAGGGCGGCTACGCGGTGATCGACTTCAAGGTCCCCAACGAGCGCGACGACGCCTCGACCACCAGGCTCGAGGTCACCTTCCCGACCGACCACCCGCTGGCCTCCGCCCTGCCGGAGCCGATGGCCGGCTGGAAGATCCAGGTCACCAAGTCCAAGCTGGCCAAGCCGGTCGAGATGCACGGCGAGAAGATCAACGAGGCCGTCTCCAAGATCACCTGGACCGCCGAGGGCAAGGGCGTCGAGCCCGGCTACTTCCAGAAGTTCCCGGTCTCCGTCGGCGCCCTGCCCGAGGACACCGACGAACTCGTCTTCAAGGCGCTGCAGACGTACTCCGACAACGAGGTCGTGCGCTGGATCGAGGTACGGCAGGACGGCCAGGAGGAACCCGCGAACCCGGCTCCCGTCCTCACCCTGTCCGCCGCCTCCGTGGACGGTCACGGCACGGCGACGGCCGAGGACGCCTCCGACAAGACCACCACGGCCGCCGCGGAGCCCTCCGGCGACACGGGCGACGGCACCGACACCACCGCGCGCGTGCTCGGCGTCGTCGGCATCGCCGTGGGCGCGCTGGGCGTCGCCTACGGCGTCCTCGCCGGCCGTCGGCGCACCGACGCCTGAAGCCCTCGATCCGCCGTGTGCACCGGGGGCGTACGACCCCCGGTGCGCACCGGCACTCTCACATCTGGGACATTTTTCTATGCGCAAGAAGACGTTCGCCGCGGCCGCGCTGCTCGCTGCCGCCACCCTGACCCTCTCCGCCTGCGGCAGTGGTGACAGCGGCGACTCACCCGTCGCCGTGGTCTCCGAGGACTCCTCGCAGAAGGCCGCGACGGTCCTCGACCAGCCGTTCGAGAAGCCGGATCTGGTGCTCACCGACACCAAGGGGCAGAAGTACGACTTCCGCAAGGAGACGGCGGGCCGGCCCACGCTGATCTACTTCGGCTACACCCACTGCCCGGACATCTGCCCGCTGACGATGAACAACATCGCCGTCGCCAAGAAGCAGCTGCCCCAAGCCGAGCAGGACAAGCTGCGGGTCGTGTTCGTCACCACCGACCCGGCCCGTGACACCCCCTCGGAGCTGGGCAAGTGGCTCAAGGGCATCGACCCGCGGTTCATCGGTCTGACCGGCGACTTCGCCACCATCCAGGCCGGCGCCCGCACCCTCGGCATCTCGATCGAGCCGACCCACAAGGACAAGAAGACCGGCAAGGTCGTCTCCGTCCACGGCACCCAGGTCATCGCGTTCTCGCCGAAGACCGACGGCGGGTACGTCCTGTACGGCGAGGACGCCACCGTCGACGACTACACCAAGGACCTGCCCAAGATCATCAAGGGGCAGAACCCGTGAACCGGCTCGCCCCCACGGCTCTGCTGATAACCGGGACCCTGGCCCTGACCGGCTGTGGCGGCTCCGGCGACACCAAGCCCGAACTGTCCGTCAGCTCCGCCTACATGCCCCAGCCGGTCACCGGCGACATGGCCGCGGGCTTCTTCACCGTCGCCAACAAGGGCGGCGCCAAGGACGAGCTGACCTCCGTCACCAGCGGCGCCTCCGCCAGCGTCACCCTCCACGAGACCGTGGGGCAGTCCATGGAGCAGGTCACGTCCCTGGACGTGCCCGCCCACGGTCAACTCGTGTTCAAGAGCGGCGGCAACCACCTGATGTTCGAGAACCTGAAGCGGAAGCCGGTGCAGGGCGAGAGGGTGACCGTCGAACTGCACTTCGCCACATCCGGTCCGATCACGATCGAGATGCCGGTGAAGTCGGCGACGTACAACCCTGCGACCGGCCACTGAGGGAAGGCACGACCGTGACACCGACCATCACCCCCCGCCGACTGCGGGCCCTGGTGCTGCTGTTCCTGGCCGTCGCCGGCGCACTGCTCGCCGGTGCCGGACCGGCCTCGGCGCACGCCGCGCTGAACGGAAGCGACCCCGCGCAGGGGGTGGTGGTCGACAAGGCTCCCACCGAGGTCGCGCTGACCTTCTCCGAGAAGGTCGCCACCAACTCCGACTCCCTGCGCGTGCTCGATCCCAAGGGCAAGCGGGTCGACACCGCCAAGCCGTCGAACATCAGCGGCACCACGTACGCCGTGCCCCTGCACAGCGGGCTGGCCGACGGCACCTACACGGTGTCCTGGCAGGTCGTGTCGGCGGACAGCCACCCCGTCGCCGGTGCCTTCACCTTCTCCATCGGCGCCCCCTCCAAGACGTCCGTCAAGGCGGTCGGCCAGGAGGTCGGCGGTGGGGTCGTCGGCTGGCTGTACGGCTTCGGGCGGTACATGTCGTACGCCGGCTTCATCGTGATGGTGGGCGGCGCGGCCTTCGTCCTCGGCTGCTGGCAGCGCGGATCGGGCGTACGGCCGATGCAGCGGCTCGTGGTCTCGGGGTGGCTCTCGCTCACCGCGGCGACCCTTCTGCTGCTGCTCCTGCGCGGTTCGTACACCAGCACCGGCAAGGTCGGCGACATCTTCGACCTGAGCCTGCTGGGACAGGTGCTGCAGACCAAGACGGGCGCGGCGCTGGTGTCCCGGCTGCTGCTGCTCGCCGCGGCGGCCCTGTTCATCGCCGTGCTGTTCGGGGCGTACGACAAGCGCGAGGACGACGAGAAGCGGGACCTGACGTTCGGGCTCGCGATCGGCGGGGTCGTGGTGTCCGCCGGGCTCGCGGCGAGCTGGGCGATGGCCGAGCACGCCTCGACCGGACTGCAGCCGGGCATCGCCATGCCGGTCGACGTGGTCCATCTGCTGGCCGTCGCGGCCTGGCTGGGCGGACTCACCGCCCTGCTGGTCGCCCTGTACCGGTCGGAGACCCCGATCGAGGCCTCCGCGGTACGGCGCTTCTCGACCGTCGCCTTCGGCAGTGTCCTCGCGCTGGTGGCGACCGGCGTCTACCAGTCCTGGCGCCAGCTCGGCTCCTGGTCGGCGTTCACCGACACCGCGTACGGACAGCTGCTGCTCGTCAAGATCGGGCTCGTGGCGCTGCTCGTCGGTATCGCCTCGATCTCGCGGCGCTGGACGGCCCGGCTGGTGGACACCGTGCCCGCCAAGGCGGGCAAGCGGGAGAAGGAGCACGTCAGCGCGGGCGCCGGCGGGAAGAAGGGGGCCGCGGGCGGGACGAGGGCCACGGGCGACTCCAAGCGGGCCGCTCAGCTCGCCCGCCAGCAGGCGGCCATGGACACGGCATGGCAGAAGCAGCAGCGCGACGCCGATCCCCACCGGTTCGGGCTGCGGCGCTCCGTGCTCGCCGAGGCGGGGGTGGCCGTCGTACTGCTCGCCGTCACCACGGTGCTGACGCAGACCGAGCCCGGCCGTACCGAGCAGGACGCCAAGGCGGCCGCCGACTCCACGTCGGCCTCCTCCTCCGCCTCGGACTCCTCCTCCGGCGCGCTCACGCTGACCATGCCCTTCGACACGGGCGGCACCGACGGCAAGGGCGTGGTGTCGGTTGACCTCGATCCCGCGGGCGTGGGCGCCAACGAGATGCACGTCTACGTCACCCGGCCCAACGGCCGCGCCTTCGACGTACCCGAGGTGAAGGTCTCCTTCACCCTCGACGCCAAGAAGATCGGGCCGTTGCCCGTCTCTCCCGACCACATCACCACCGGGCACTGGGCGGCGAACGGGGTGCAGATCCCGATGGCCGGCGACTGGAAGGTCGCCGTCACGGTGCGCACCTCCGACATCGACCAGGTGACCGTCTCCAAGAACGCGCAGATCGGCTGAACCGCACCATGGCTGACCAGACCAGTCCGGAGGCCCGGACACCGCTCGACACGGGTGTCCCTCCACAGACCCCCGCCCGGGACGGCATCTCGCGCCGCGCCCTGCTCGGCACCGCCGGCGCCACCGGGCTCGTGCTCGGTGCGGCAGGGGGCGCCGTGGGGTATTCAGCGGCACCCTCCGAGGCCACGCCGTTGACCTCCGTCGGCGCGAGCATGGCAATGTTTCACGGGAAACATCAGCCCGGCATCACCGAAGGGCTCCAGGCGCGCGGCCACCTGGTGGCCTTCGACCTGGTGGCGGGCGCCGGCCGCAAGGAGGCGGCCGCACTGCTGCGCCGCTGGTCGGCGACGGCAGAGCGGTTCATGGCGGGCGAACCGGCGGCGAGCGACGACACGGACGTGGCCCGCGACGCCGGGCCCTCGTCGCTGACGATCACCTTCGGCTTCGGGCACAGCTTCTTCGCTCGGACCGGCCTGGAGAAGCAGCGGCCCGTCTCCCTCGACCCGCTGCCCGACTTCTCCTCCGACCAGCTCGACAAGGCCCGCAGCGACGGCGATCTGTGGGTGCAGATCGGCGCCGACGACGCCCTGGTCGCCTTCCACGCCCTGCGCGCGATCCAGAAGGACGCCGGGAGCGCGGCGAAGGTCCGCTGGCAGATGAACGGCTTCAACCGCACCCCGGGTGCCACGGCCCACTCCATGACGGCACGCAACCTCATGGGCCAGCTCGACGGCACGCGCAATCCCAAGCCGACGGACGCCGACTTCGACCAGCGCGTCTTCGTGCCGGCGTCCGGCTCGAAGGACCCGTCCTGGATGGCGAACGGCTCCTACGCCGTCGTACGCCGCATCCGGATGCTGCTGGACGACTGGGAGAAGCTCTCGCTCACCGCCCAGGAGAACGTCATCGGGCGCCGCAAGTCCAGCGGCGCGCCGCTGTCGGGCGGCTCGGAGACGACCGCGATGGACCTGGAGAAGACGGACGCCAAGGGCGAGTACGTGGTCCCCGTCAACGCCCATGCCCGCATCACCCGGCCCGACCAGAACGGCGGGGCGGCGATCCTGCGGCGGCCCTTCTCCTACCACGACGGCATCGACGCCGACGGAGTGCCGGACGCGGGCCTGCTCTTCGTCTGCTGGCAGGCCGACCCGCTGCGCGGCTTCGTCACCATCCAGCGCAAGCTCGACCGCGGGGACGCCCTGTCGAAGTACGTCCGCCACGAGTCCAGCGGCCTGTTCGCGGTGCCGGGCGGCGCGGCGAAGGGCGAGTACGTGGGTCAGGCGCTGCTGGAGGGATGACGGGCCGGGTGGGCCGTACGGAAGGGCTTGGCGGGGACGCGTGAGCCGTACGGAACGGCTTCTCCGAGACGCGTGAGCCGTCTTCCACAAGGGCCATTAGGGTGAGGTCATGCCTGCGAGCTACGCCTATCTCGGTCCCGAGGGCACCTTCACCGAGGCCGCCCTGCGCATGCTGCCCGAGGCGGCCACGCGGGAGCTGGTCCCGTACGTGTCCGTCCAGTCCGCACTCGACGCGGTCCGCTCCGGCGAGGCCGAGGCCGCGTTCGTGCCGATCGAGAACTCCGTCGAGGGCGGGATCACCACCACCCTCGACGAGCTGGTGGCGGGCGCACCGCTGATGATCTACCGCGAGGTGCTGCTGTCGATCACCTTCGCGCTGCTGGTCAGGCCCGGCACCAAGCTGTCGGACGTCAAGACCGTCTCCGCGCACCCGGCCGCCCAGCCGCAGGTGCGCAACTGGCTGCGCGCCAACCTCCCGGACGCGCACTGGGAGTCGGCCGCCTCGAACGCGGACGCGGCCCGGCTCGTCCAGGAGGGTCAGTACGACGCCGCCTTCGCCGGTGAGTTCGCCGCCGCCCTGTACGGGCTGGACGCCCTGGAGACCGGCATCCACGACGCCGAGAACGCCCAGACCCGTTTCGTGCTCGTCGGCCGGCCCGCCCGTCCGGCGGCCCCGACCGGCGCGGACAAGACCTCGGTCGTGCTGTGGCAGCGCGACGACCACCCCGGCGGTCTGCGCGATCTGCTGGGCGAGTTCGCCACCCGCGGCATCAACCTGATGCTGCTCCAGTCCCGTCCGACCGGCGCCGGCATCGGCAACTACTGCTTCTGCATCGACGCCGAGGGCCATATCTCCGACCGCCGGGTGGCCGAGGCCCTGATGGGGCTGAAGCGGATCTGCCTGGAGGTACGGTTCCTCGGTTCGTACCCGCGTGCGGACGTCGGCGTCGAGGACGTGGGCGCTCCCCGCGCCGGGACCTCGGACGAGGAGTTCGTGGCGGCGTCGGACTGGGTGGCGCGCTGCCAGGACGGACGTTTCTAGCGTGTTAACGGACGCTGTCCAGCAGTCCTACCTGCAGATTTTCGTTATCCACAGAAGTTATCCACAGGTCCGCTTCTCGACCTGGGGACAAGTCGACATCACGGGGCGACTGTGTCGACAAATCTGCCCTCCGGCCACTGCCGCATCCACATGCGCGCACATCACCGTTCGTCCACTCGTTTCCTTTAGGCAATCCTTTGGGGCGACCCCTTTCCACTTGAAAGTGAGGGTAAGACCGGGTTTGAACAGGGAATCCTCACTGTGATCCCCCCGGTTTCGGAGTGATCAATTCCGAAATCCACAGATCCTCCGCACAGCCTGTGGATAACTCTTCCGGGGGTGTGGATCCCTGTGGACAACCGATCCCCAAATCCCGTTCCGCACAAGGGAGTCCGGTCAACCCGAGGCCGTCCACATGATCCGTCTCGGGTAGTGGGACACCTTTTATTGACACGTTACGCAATTCGCCCATAACGCCACGTAAGGATCTTTTCGTGATCGTTGGAATGGTTGAGTCGTGAGCCGTATCCCCGCACCGGTAGCCTTGGCCGTGTGATTGACCTTCGCCTGCTCCGTGAGGACCCCGACCGTGTGCGCGCGTCGCAGCGCGCCCGTGGAGAGGACGTCGCGCTCGTCGACGCTCTCCTGTCTGCCGACGAGCGGCGCAGGTCCTCCGGCGTCCGCTTCGACGAACTCCGCGCCGAGCAGCGCCAGCTCGGCAAGCTGATCCCCAAGGCCTCGGGTGACGAGAAGGCCGAGCTGCTGAAGAAGGCCGGCCAGCTCGCCGCCGACGTCAAGGCCGCCGACGCCGAGCGCGACGCGGCCGACGCCGAGACCAAGGAACTACTGCTCCAGCTCGGCAACCTCGTCCACCCCGACGTGCCCGTCGGCGGCGAGGAGGACTTCGTCACCCTCGAGACGCACGGCACGATCCGCGACTTCGGCGCCGAGGGCTTCGAGCCCAAGGACCACCTGGAGCTCGGCACCCTGCTCGGCGCGATCGACGTGGAGCGCGGCGCCAAGGTCTCCGGCTCCCGCTTCTACTTCCTCACCGGCGTCGGCGCCCTGCTCGAGCTGGCGCTCGTCAACGCCGCGATCGCCCAGGCCACGGCAGCCGGCTTCACGCCGATGCTGACACCCGCGCTGGTGCGTCCCCAGTCGATGGCGGGCACGGGCTTCCTCGGCCAAGCGGCCCAGGACGTCTACCACCTCGACAACGACGACCTCTACCTGGTCGGCACCTCCGAGGTCCCCCTCGCCGCGTATCACATGGACGAGATCCTCGACGCCGACCGCCTCCCGCTGCGCTACGCCGGCTTCTCGCCGTGCTTCCGCCGCGAGGCCGGCTCGCACGGCAAGGACACCCGGGGCATCTTCCGCGTCCACCAGTTCGACAAGGTGGAGATGTTCTCCTACGTCGCCCCCGAGGACTCCGAGGCGGAGCACCGGCGGCTGCTGGAGTGGGAGAAGCAGTGGCTGAGCTCGCTGGAGCTGCCCTTCCGGGTCATCGACGTGGCCTCCGCCGACCTCGGCGCCTCCGCCGCCCGCAAGTTCGACTGCGAGGCGTGGATCCCGACCCAGGGCAAGTACCGCGAGCTGACCTCCACCTCGGACTGCACCGAGTTCCAGTCCCGGCGGCTGCAGATCCGCGTCCGTGACGGCAAGCAGGTCAGGCCGCTGGCGACGCTCAACGGCACGCTGTGCGCCGTACCGCGCACGATCGTGGCGATCCTGGAGAACCACCAGCAGGCCGACGGCTCCGTGTACGTGCCGCCGGTGCTGCGCCCGTACCTGGGCGGCCGGGAGGTCCTGGAGCCGGTCGCCAAGTGAGCGACTTCCCCTACCGGCTGGTCGCGACCGACCTCGACGGAACGCTGCTGCGCTCCGACGAGTCGGTCTCGCGGCGCACCCGTGACGCGCTCGCCGCAGCCGCCGCGGCGGGCGCCGCGCACATCGTCGTCACCGGCCGCGGAGCGCCGTGGACCCGGCACATCCTGGACGACCTCGGCTACGACGGCCTCGCCGTCTGCGGTCAGGGCGCCCAGGTCTACGACGCCAAGGAGCACCGGCTTCTGACGTCCGTGACGCTGGACCGGCAGTTGGCGGGCGTCGCCCTGGCCAAGATCGAGGCGGAGGTCGGCCCCCTGCACCTGGCGGCGAGCCGGGACGGCCTGGACGGCGACGTCCTGGTCGGTCCGGGGTACGCGGTCACCGGCGCACTGCCCGCCGTTCCCTTCACGGACGCGGCCGACCTGTGGGCCGCCCCGCTGAACAAGATCTACATACAGCATCCGACACTCGGCGACGACGAACTGGCCGAGGCGGCCCGCCAGGCGGCCGGTGGCTTCGTCACGGTGGCGATGGCGGGCGCGGGCATCGTGGAACTGCTGCCGCTGGGTCTGTCGAAGGCGACGGGACTGTCGCTGGCGGCGCGCCGGCTCGGTGTGAAGGCGGCGGAGACCATCGCCTTCGGCGACATGCCGAACGACATCCCGATGTTCGCCTGGGCGTCCTACGGGGTGGCCATGGCCAACGCCCACGAGGAGCTCAAGGCGGTGGCCGACGAGGTGACGGCCTCCAACGAGGAGGACGGGATCGCAGTGGTGCTGGAGCGGTTGCTCGCGTAGCCGCCTCAGGTCCGCGCAGCTGCGGGCAGTCGTGCGCTGGGGCGGCACGGGTGGCGCGGCGGCACCTGTCGGCGCCGAGTCGCGCGACCGGCCCGTGCCGCTCCAGCGGTGGGTGCCCCCTTGCAGCAGGGGGCGACAGGGAAGGCGGCCCACGCCGGCGCAGCGCGCCGCGTGCTCGAAGCGGCCGCCCCGGGCAGTTGCTGAAAGTGGACTCGACGGTGGGGTAACTACACCGGAGTCCTCCGTGAACTGCCCTGGCGGGAGCTCGACGGACTGTCGTGCATGGACATCGCCGGCTCCTCTCCCAGAACGTGGCACCGAACTCGTCGTCCGGCGGTGTGAACATAACCACTGTGCCTGTCGGACGAGTTGGACGCCACCGAATAAAACGGCCGTACGACGGTCTACCGCCGACGCCACTTCCGGCGGCGCCCCTTGCTGAAGAACCACCCGGCGGGCGGCTCGTCGGAGCGCCAGGGCTGGGGCTCCGGTTCCTCGGTCCGCCAGCGGGCGGCGAGCATCCGGGCGCGGGCTGAGGGTTCGGTCGTCTCGGCGGACCGTATGAAGTTCTCGTCCAGGACGAGGTCGTCCCAGTTGTCTGCCATCCCCGTTCCTCTCAGCCCACTCTTCCCTTTTGCCCAGTGTGCCCGGACAGGGGTGAAGTCCCTGTCAATAAGGCCTGCGTCTACTCCTCGCCCGCCAGCGTCAGCGACCGCAGCTTCTGTCCCGCGTACCAGGTGGCCAGGACGGTCACCACGACCAGGAACACCGTCGCCGTGGTCAGACCGACGTCCGAGGTCACCAGGTCCCCGCCGGCCACCTTGTGGGCGACGGCCAGCGACCACTGCTGGACGCTGAGCGTGCGCGCACCGGGCACCAGGGAGCCGAACAGGGCCTCCCAGACGAGGGCGTAGACGAGTCCGAAGACCACCGCGTGCCGGGACACCGTGCCCAGCAGCAGGAACAGCGCCGCGTACGCGATCGAGGAGACCAGGGCCGCGACCGTGTAGGCGACCGCGATCTGCTGCCCGTTGCCGTTGAGGATGAACCCGGCGATCAGGGTCGGCAGCGCCGAGAAGACCATGGTGACCGCGATCGCCACGATCAGCTTGGTGAAGATGATCGTCGGACGCTTGAGCGGCTTGGACAGCAGGTACACCACCGAGCCGTCGTCGATCTCCGGGCCGATCGCTCCCGTACCGGCGATGACACCGATGATGGGCACCATCGTGGCGAGCGCGAGCCCGCCCAGCAGGTCGGAGGCCGTCTGGTCGTCGGCTCCGGCGAGGGCGCGGACGACGACGGAGATGACGATGAGCAGCAGGGGCAGGGCCCCCAGGATGAGGGCCCGGCGGCGGCCGAGCAGGGCCCGGTAGGTGAGCCGGGCGACTGTGGGGTCGTACATCTTCGGCCTCCTACGCCGCGACCAGGTAAGAGAAGACGGACTCGAGGGACTCGTCGGACGGCGAGACCGTGAGCAGCCGGATGCCGTGGTCACGGGCGACCCGGGGCAGCAGGGCGGTGAAGCGGCCGAAGTCGACGGCCTGGACGCGCAACGCGCCCTCCGCGAGGTCGACCTCGATGCCGGACGTCGACGGGTCGGCGATCAGCGCGGCCGCGAGGGCGCGGTCGTCGCTGGAGCGGACCAGGTAGCGGTGCGGGCGGTCGGTCATCAGCCGGCGGATCTTGCGGAAGTCGCCGCTGGCCGCGTGCCGTCCGGCCACGACGACCTCGATGTGCCAGGCGAGCTGCTCGACCTCTTCGAGGATGTGGGACGAGAACAGCACCGTGCGGCCCTCGTCGCCCATGCGCCGCAGCAGGTCCATCAGCTGCATCCGCTGGCGCGGGTCCATGCCGTTGAAGGGCTCGTCCAGCAGGAGCAGCGAGGGGTCGTGGACCAGGGCGGACGCCATCTTCACGCGCTGGCGCATGCCCTTGGAGTAGGTGGAGATCTTGCGGTCCTGCGCGTACTCCATCTCGACGGTCGCCAGAGCCCGTTGGGCGGCCTTCTCGCCGAGGCCGTGCAACTCCGCGTTGGCGACGACGAATTCGCGTCCGGTGAGGAAGTCGTACATCGCCTCGCGCTCGGGGACGATGCCGATGTGCTTGTAGACCGACTCGTTGCGCCACACCTGCTCGCCGTCGAGGGTGACGGTGCCGGTGGAGGGGGCGAGGAAGCCGGCCATCATGTTGATGAGGGTCGACTTCCCGGCGCCGTTGGGGCCGAGCAGGCCGGTGACGCCGGGGCCGATGGTCATGGTGATGTCGTTGACGGCGACCACGTTGCCGAACCAGCGGGAGACGTGGTCGATGGAGAGCGTGGTCACAGTCCCACCTTCTTGTAGCGGCGCATCAGGAGGCCGTAGCAGGCGGCGATCAGGCCCAGGACGACCAGCACGTAGACCGCGCCCTCGCCGTTGCCGGGGCCGACCGCGCCGGGGAACGCCGAACTCGCACCGAGGAAGGCCGACTGGACGCCGTCGATGAGCGTGACGGGCGAGAAGAGGCCGATCCAGGGGATGGCGCCGCTGCTGTTCTGCGCGTCGGCGATGGCCTGGAGCGTGGAGACGGCGCCGTAGGAGATGGTCAGTACGGCGATGACGGCCGCGATACCGAAGCCCCGCCGGGGCGTCACCGAGGCGATGACCAGGCCGATGCCGGCGAAGAGCAGCGAGAGCAGTGCCACGGAGACCAGCCCCTGTGCGAACCCCTTGGTCTGGTGGGCGAAGTCGAGCTTGGCCAGCAGCGCGCCCACGTAGAGCACGATCAGCGGGGCCGCGGTGAGGACGAACATCGCGGAGGCCAGCGCCGCGTACTTCGCGCGGACGTAGTCGGCGGTCTCGATCGGCCGCGAGAAGTACAGCGGGACGGTCTTGAAGCGCAGGTCCCGGGAGACGGACTGGGGCGCCTGCGAGGCGACGTACAGGCTGATGACGGCCTGCATGATGATCGCGTAGCGCGTGTAGTCGACGGGCAGTTCCTTGGCCTTGGTGGCGACCGCGACGGCGACCATGATGGCCGCGGGCACGCACATCACCACGAACAGCAGCATCGGCAGCACCTTGGACTTGATGGAGCGTCCGAGGCCGTAGGCGCCGCGCAGCGACTGCGAGTAGAGGGAACGGGTGGCGTAGGAGCGGCCGAGGCGGGGGCCGTCGTAGTTGCGGTAGCCGATGTTGTGGATGCGGGTCTGGTCACCCGGTACAGCGGCCGTGGGGTGCTCAACTGCCATTGACTGCCGCCTCCTTGCGCTGCTCGTCCTCGGTGGTGAAGACCTCCGAGATGTGGTGCCGGCGCTGCTCCATGCGTACGAGGCCCAGGCCCAGGTCGGCGACGACGTCACGGACCAGGTCGTAGGTCTCCTCGCCCTGCGCGGTCAGCAGCAGGATGTGACCCGCGCCCGGCAGGCCGCTGCCCGCCTCGACGGTCACCCCGCGCGCGTGCAGCGCCTCGCGCACCGCGCGCGTGCCGTCGGGGTGCTCGTCGGTGTCGGTGACCTCGACCGCGAGGGTGGTCGTGGTCTGGGTGAAGTCCGTGGTGGAGCTGGAGCGCAGCAGCTTGCCGCCGTCGATGACGACGACGTGGTCGCAGGTGCGTTCGAGTTCGCCCAGGAGGTGGGAGGTGACCAGGACCGAGATCCCGAAGTCGGTGTGGATGCGGCGGATCAGGCCGAGCATCTCGTCACGGCCGACCGGGTCGAGGCCGTTGGTCGGCTCGTCCAGGAAGACCAGCTGCGGGTCGTGCACCAGGGCCTGCGCGAGCTTCACGCGCTGCTTCATGCCGGTCGAGTAGCCGCCGATGGGGCGGTAGCGCTCCTCGTACAGGCCGACGTGGCGCAGGGTGTCGGCGGTGCGCTCGCGGGCGGCGGTCGGCGGCAGGCCCGACATACGGGCCATGTGCACGACGAACTCGGTCGCCGAGACGTCCGGCGGCAGGCAGTCGTGCTCCGGCATGTAGCCGACACGCTCGCGGATGGCGGCACCCTTGGTCGCGACGTCGAGCCCGAGCACTTCGGCTCGGCCCTCGGAGGCGGGGGACAGACCCAGCAGGATCTTGATCAGTGTGGACTTGCCGGCTCCGTTCGCTCCGACGAGTCCGGTCACACCGGGCCCGACGTCGACGGAGAGCCGGTCAAGCGCGGTCACCCGGGGGAACCGCTTGCTCAGGCTTTCGGTCGCGATCACAGTCACGCTTCGAAGGTAGTGACCTGGACCACCCCTGTAGTCAGACCCGAGGGCCGTCTTCGTCTCAGTCTCCAGATGTACGGGTCCGTAGGGGATTCCCCTACCTGAGAGCTACGCAGAGTTATCCACAGCCCGGAACCCGGCTGTTGACGCGGTCTCTAACAACTGTCACATTCACCGGTGTCACGGGTGTCACGTTACGGACACGTACCGCGGTCGAGGTACGACGAGGGGTGGGCGATGGCATGACGACGGCAGTGACGGGCGAACTCTCGGCGCGGCTGAGGGGGTTCAGAAAGGTGCAGCGCCTCGCCTACGAGTGCGCCGAGGCGGTCGCCGCCCGGCTGCGACCGGGGGTGACCGAGCGGGAGGCGGCCCGCATGCAGCGGTCCTGGCTGCGCGAGCGGGGCGTGCGGGACTGGTTCCATCTGCCCTTCGCCTGGTTCGGCGACCGCACCGCGTTCGTGAACTTTCGCGTCCCCCTGCAGTTCTTCCCGAGCGACCGGCGCCTGGAGCCGGGAATGCCGTTCATCCTCGACATGGCTCCCGTCCTCGACGGTTGCACCGCGGACATCGGCTACTCCGGCTCCCTCGGCCCCAACCCGGTGCAGGACCAGCTCATGGCGGACCTGGAGGCACACCGGGAGCTGATCCTGCGCGAGGTGCGCGAGCGGCGCCCGCTGCGCGAGATCTACGAGGACGTGGACCGCCTCATGGTCCGCCAGGGCTACGCCAACCGGCACCGCGCCTACCCCTTCGGCGTGATCGCCCACAAGGTCGACCGGGTGAAGCGGCGCCGCTGGTCACCGCACGTCTTCGGGTTCGGCACCCAGGCGCTCAAGGGCCTCGCCTCCGACGCGCTGCGCGGTCACCGCGAGGGCTGGTCACCGCTGTGGTCGCCCTACCGCTTCTCCGACCACCCGCCGCAGCCGGGGCTGTGGGCGGTCGAGCCCCATCTCGGCTTCCGGGGCACGGGTGCGAAGTTCGAGGAGATCCTGGTCGTCACCGACTCGAGGGACCCCGAGGAGAGCACCTTCTGGCTGGACGACGATCTGCCGCACACGCGGCGCTGGGCGGAGGAGAAGTGACGGTACTGGAGGGCGCGCGCGAGCGCCGGGTGCACACGGGCGGCATCGAGCTGTGCGTCGCCGAGCTGGGCGATCCCGGGCGGCCGACGGTCGTGCTGGTGCACGGCTACCCGGACAGCAAGGAGGTGTGGTCCGAGGTGGCCCCACGGCTGGCCGACCGCTTCCACGTCGTGCTGTACGACGTCCGCGGACACGGCCGTTCGACGGCGCCGCGACCCCTGCGCGGCGGCTTCACCCTGGAGAAGCTGACCGACGACTTCCTGGCGGTGATCGACGCCGTCAGCCCGGACCGCCCGGTGCACGTCGTGGGGCACGACTGGGGCTCTGTGCAGTCCTGGGAGTTCGTCACCGTCCGGCGCACCGAGGGACGCGTCGCCTCCTTCACCTCGATGTCCGGTCCCTCCCTGGACCACTTCGGCCACTGGATCGACGGCCGCCTGAAGCGGCCCACCCCGCGCCGCGTCGGCCAGCTGCTCGGCCAGGGCGCCAAGTCCTGGTACGTGTACCTGCTGCACACGCCCGTGCTGCCCGAGCTGGCCTGGCGCGGCCCCCTCGGCAAGCGCTGGCCCCGCATCCTTGAGCGCGTGGAGAAGGTGCCCGGCGGCGACTACCCGACCTCCTCGCTGCCCCGGGACGCGGCGCACGGGGCGTGGCTGTACCGGGACAACGTCCGCGCCCGACTGCGCAGGCCGCGCACCGACGCCTACGCGCACGCGCCCGTGCAGCTCATCACGCCCCTGGGGGACGCGTTCCTCTCCGAACGGCTCTACGACGGACTGGAGCAGTGGGTCCCGCGGCTGACCCGCCGCACGCTGCCGGCCAAGCACTGGATCCCGCGCACCCGGCCGGACCAACTGGCCGCCTGGATCGCCGAGTTCGTCACCGCCACCGAGGGAGGCAGCAGCGAGCCGGCGGCCACCGGCAGGTACGCCGACCGGTTCGGCGGGCAGCTCGTGCTGGTCACCGGCGCGGGCAGCGGCATCGGCCGGGCCACGGCGTTCGCGTTCGCCGAGGCGGGCGCGCGCGTGGTCGCCGTCGACCGGGACGCCGAGGCCGCCGCACGCACCGTGGAACTGTCCCGGTTGATCGGCGCCCCCGAGGCGTGGGCGGAGACGGTCGACGTCTCCGACGAGCAGGCCATGGAGAAGCTCGCCGACAAGGTCGCCGCCGAGTACGGCGTGGTGGACGTCCTCGTCAACAACGCGGGGATCGGCCTGGGCGGCTCCTTCTTCGACACGACCCCGGAGGACTGGAGGAAGGTCCTCGACGTCAACCTGTGGGGGGTCATCCACGGCTGCCGGCTCTTCGGGAGGCAGATGGCCGAGCGCGGCCAGGGCGGCCACATCGTCAACACCGCGTCGGCGGCGGCCTACCAGCCGTCCAGGGCGCTGCCCGCCTACAGCACCTCCAAGGCGGCGGTGCTGATGCTGAGCGAGTGCCTGCGCGCCGAACTCGCGGGTCGGGGAATCGGCGTGAGCGCCATATGTCCCGGCTTCGTCAACACGAACATCACCTCCACCGCGCGCTTCGCGGGCGTGGACGCGGAGGAGGAGAAGCGGCGCCAGAAGAGGACGGCACGGCTGTACGGCCTGAGGAACTACCCGCCGGAGAAGGTCGCCGACGCGATCCTGAAGGCGGTCGTGCGCAACCAGCCCGTCGTGCCCGTCACCCCCGAGGCGCGGGGCGCCCGGCTCATGTCCCGCCTCACCCCGCGCGCGTTGCGGGCGATCGCACGACTGCAGCCACCGCTGTGAGCGCACCGATCACGCCCCGACGGGTGTCCTTCGACTGGTCGCGCACGCCGCTGCACTGGATACCGGGCGAGCCGACCGTGGAACTCGGGTGCTGGAGCCGGTGCCCGGTGACGAGGGCGTCTTCCTCGTGCCCAGTCCCCAACAGCTGGCCGTCGGGGCCGAGTTGTACGCCGCGGTCGTTCCGCTGTCCGCGATCTCGGGTCATCTGCGGGAGTTGAGGGGACAGGTCGAGCACATCGCCGCCTGTTTCCTGGAGTTCACCACGGAGCACGTCTTCGCTCGCTGTCTGCGGGAACCGCACCGTCCGACCGACGCGGACGCGCCCGAGGCGGCCTCCCTGGGACGGCGACTGCGGCCCCTGGCGCAGCAGACGGTGGACGCGGAACTGGCGCGGGCGATGCGGTCGTTGGCGGTGCTCCATCTCCGGCGGCAGTCGGAGAGGGCGAGGTGCCGGAGGGGCGGGCGGTGTCACGTTCCGTGGTCCTGCCCGAGGAGACAATGCGGGTGGTGGAGGGACTCGTCGGGGTGGAGCGGGTGGCTCAGTTTGTGGCGTTGGCGGCTGAACGGGAGGTGCGGGCGCGGGAGTTGGACGCGCTCACGTCAAGGACTGTGCCCCCAGTCGATCTTGACGAAGGGGGCTGACATGTCGGGGAGTTGTCCACAGAACTGCCAAGTAGCCTGTGGATAACTACAGTTGGTTGTGGATCAAACCTCCGGGCGAAAATAATCTGCGTGATGCGCGTCTCTCCCGTCATGCTGAGCGGATGGATGAAAGACGCACCGTCAAGGTGTCCAAGTACCTCTCGAAGCACCTGCGCCACCAGCCCGAGCGGATCGGGCTCACGCTGGACGAGGCCGGCTGGGTCGAGATCGACGTGCTGATCGCCGCGGCCGCCGCCCACGGCTTCCGCTTCACCCGGGACGAACTCGACCATGTGGTCGCCCACAACGACAAGAAGCGCTTCGCGATCGACGGCACCCGGATCCGCGCCAGTCAGGGCCACAGCATCGAGGTCGAACTGGGCCTCTCCCCGGCGACCCCGCCCCCGTGCCTCTACCACGGCACCGTGGCCCGCAACCTGGACGCGATCCATGCCGAGGGGCTGCGCCCGATGAACCGGCACGACGTCCATCTCTCCGCCGACGGCGAGACGGCGACCCGGGTCGGCGCACGGCGCGGAAGGCCCGTCGTGCTCTCCGTGGACGCGGGCGCCATGCACCGCGACGGCCATGTCTTCCACGTCAGCGCCAACGGCGTGTGGCTGACACAGGCCGTACCACCGCGGTACCTGAGGTTCCCCGAAGCACACTGAGCCCTGCATGATCCACGGCATGGACCTCCCCACCACCCAGGCCGCCGTCAACGCCCTTCGCGCCATCGCAGCCGAGTACGGGCGCGAGATCGAGGTGAGCCACGACATCGGCGCCGACCAGACCTCCCGACGCACCGCCGCGGGCATCGGCGTCACCATCGACCCGGACGGCTCCCTTCCCCACGAGGCGTACACCGAGTTCGGCGGAGTGCCCCGGGTGAGTGTGCGGCTCTACCCGGACGACGACGCGCTGATCGAAGTCGAGGGCGTCCAGTGTCCCGACGTCGCCCGCGACGACGTCCCCGCCTTCCTCCGGTCCCTGTTCGACGATCGCGCCCACGTCAAGAGCCGCCGCTTTCCGCCCGGCCACTTCCTGATCGTGCCGCTGCCCGGGGACCGCACGCATCGCGAGTACGTGTCGATGCTCACCCTCACGCCCTGGCTCAGCGGCCGCGTGCGATGACCGTCGGTGACCGTTTCACGTGAAACCCTCTCTCCCGCTTACGCTCGACACATGAGTCTGCGCCTGAGCACCGTGATCCTTCCGCACCGCCGCTGGCACGAGGGCGGCCGCACGGCATGGCAGCGGGCCGAGCAGCTCGGCTTCCACACCGCCTACACCTACGACCATCTCTCCTGGCGCGTCCCGTTCCGGGACGGCCCGTGGTTCGGGGCCCTGCCGACGTTGACCGCCGCCGCGGCCGTCACCGAACGACTGCGTCTGGGCACGCTGGTGACCTCGCCGAACTTCCGGCACCCGGTCACCCTCGCCAAGGAGCTGATCTCCCTCGACGACATCTCCGGCGGCCGGATCACCCTCGGCATCGGCGCGGGCGGCACCGGGTTCGACGCCACCGCACTCGGCCAGGAGCCGTGGACCCCGCGCGAACGGGCGAACCGTCTCGCCGAGTTCGTGCCGCTGCTGGACCGGCTGCTGACCGAGGACGAGGTGTCGTACGGGGGAGACTTCTACTCGGCGCACGAGGCACGCAACATCCCCGGCTGTGTGCAGCGGCCCCGGCTGCCCTTCGCCGTCGCCGCCACCGGGCCCCGCGGGCTGAAGCTCGCCGCACGGTACGGACAGGCATGGGTGACCACAGGGGACCCCAGGCTGTACGAGAACGGCACTCCTGAACAGTCGGTTCAAGCCATTCGCGGACAGGCCGAGAACCTCGCCGACGCGTGCGCCGCGATCGGCCGGAGCGTGGCGGACATCGACAAGATCCTGCTCACCGGTTTCACCCCGGACCGTGGCCGTCCGCTGGAGTCGCTGGACGCGTTCGTGGACTTCGCGGGCCGCCACCGGGAGCTCGGCTTCACCGAGATCGTGATCCACTGGCCCGTCCCCGACACCGTCTTCGCCGCCGACGAGAAGGTCTTCGAGCAGATCGCCATGGAGGCGCCCGCGCAGCTGGGCTGACCGCGACAGGGTGTCGTCCGTGCACCGCCTGTGGGTACTCCGGCACGGTCGCGCGGGCATATGCGGGAGAATGGCCCGGTGACCTCAGCGACTCGACAGCCCGAGACCCCGGCCGCCGCCGTACCGCCGCGGCTCATAGCCACCGATCTCGACGGCACCCTGCTGCGGGACGACAAGTCGGTCTCCCCGCGCACGGTCGCCGCTCTCGCCGCCGCCGAGGAAGCGGGCATCGAGGTCTTCTTCGTCACCGGACGGCCGGCCCGCTGGATGGACGTCGTCAGCGACCATGTGCACGGCCACGGCCTCGCGATCTGCGGCAACGGTGCCGCCGTGGTCGACCTGCACGGCGGCCCCGGCGCCCACCGCTTCGTGAAGGTGCGCGAGCTGGCACGGGAGAACGCGCTGGACGCGGCGGTGCTGCTGCGGGAGGCGGCACCGGGCACGGTGTACGCGATCGAGCAGACCTACGGCTTCCACCAGGAGCCTGACTATCCCGCCCTGCACATGGAGATCCCGGACAACCTCGCCCCGGCCGAGGACCTCCTCGCGCCGGACGGCCCGGGCGCCGAGGAGCCGGTCCTGAAGATCCTCGCCTACCATCCCACGGTCGACCCGGACGCCTTCCTCACCCTGGCCCGCCTCGCCATCGGCGACCGCGCCACCGTCACCCGCTCCAGCCCCAGCGCCCTGCTCGAGCTCAGCGGCCCCGGCGTCTCCAAGGCCAGCACACTCGCCCTGTGCTGCGCCGAGCGCGGCATCTCGCACGAGGAGGTCGTCGCCTTCGGGGACATGCCCAACGATGTCGAGATGCTGACCTGGGCGGGCCGCTCGTACGCCATGGGCAACGCCCACCCCGACGTCATCGCGGCCGCGTCCGGCCGGACGGTCGCCAACAACGACGACGGGGTGGCGGTCGTGATCGAGCGGATGCTGGCGGGGCGGGCGTAGTCCGGCCGACGGGAAACGGCAGACCGTTCCGGTCCTACGCCGCTCCCAGCACCAGCGACTCCGTCTCCGCCTCCCGCTCCACCATCGCCCGCAGCGGCCCGGGGACGGCGGCCAGTTCGGCGTACGTCCCGCGCTGCACGACCCGTCCCCCGTCGAGTACGACGACCTCGTCCACCGCCTCCAGCCCGGCCAGCCGGTGCGTGATGAGCAGGGTCGTACGGCCCTCGGTGGCGGCCAGCAGATCGGCGGTGAGCGCGTCGGCCGTCGCCAGGTCGAGGTGCTCGGCGGGCTCGTCGAGCACCAGCACCGGGAAGTCGGCCAGCACTGCGCGGGCCAACGCGAGCCGTTGCCGCTGCCCGCCGGACAGCCGTGCCCCGTGCTCGCCGACGAGCGTGTCGAGCCCGTCGGGCAGACCGTCGGCCCAGTCGAGCAGCCGGGCACGCCGCAGACAGTCCCGCAGTTCGTCCTCGGTGGCGTCCTTCTTCGCCAGCAGCAGGTTCTCGCGTACCGAGCTGTCGAAGAGGTGCGCGTCCTGCGCACACAACCCGGCGAGCTTGCGGACGTCGTCGCCGTCGAGGGCGTACGCGTCCACGCCGGCCAGCGTGTAGGAGCCCGCGTCCGCGTCCAGGAACCGCAGCAGCACCTGCGCGAGCGTGGTCTTGCCGGAGCCGGAGGGCCCGACCACGGCGATCCTGCGCCCTTGGTCGAGGGTGAGGTCGAGGCCGGCGAGGGCGTCCCGATCCTGGCCCGCGTGCCGCGCGGTGAGAGCCCGGAGGGCGACCGGGAACGGGGAGGCGGGCGCCTGCCTGGGCTGCCGCGGCTCCCGTACCGGTTCGGGCGCGTCCAGGACCTCGTGGACCCGCTCCGCGCTCCTGCGCACCCGTTGGCGGTACTGCACGGCCAGGGGCAGTCCGAGGACGGCCTCGAAGGCGGCCAGCGGGGTGAGCACGACCACGGCCATCGCCACGCCGCTCAACCGGCCGTCGGCGACACCCTGGACGCCCGCCAGGGCGGCCGCGGCGACGGTCAGGCCGGAGATCAGCGCGGTGAGTCCGTCGCCGAGCGCGGTCGCGGTGGCCGCGCGGGAGGCGATCCGGGTGAGCGTGCCGTCGGCCCGCCGTGTCTCGGCGGTACGGGCGGGCAGAGCGCCCGCCACCGTCAACTCGGCGGTGCCGGTGAGCAGGTCGGTCACGCGCGTCGCCAGGACTCCCCGGGCAGGAGCCAGTCGGCGCTCCGCGCGCCGGGACACCATGGCGGTGACCAGCGGGACACCGACGCCTGCCGCCAGCAGGCCGACGGCGAGGACCGCGCCCGCCTCGGGGAGCAGCCATGCCGTGAAGCCGACGGAAGCGGCGGAGACGATCACCGCGGCACCGGCGGGCAGCAGCCAGCGCAGCCAATAGTCCTGCAACGCGTCCACGTCGGCGACCAGCCGCGACAGCAGGTCGCCCCGGCGGGTGTCGCGCAACCCGGCGGGCGCCAGCCGCTCCAGACGCCGGTAGACGGCGACCCGGGTGTCGGCGAGCATCCGCAGCACCGCGTCGTGCGACACCAGCCGCTCCGCGTACCGGAACACCGCCCGCCCGATGCCGAACGCCCGCGTCGCCGTCACCGCCACCATCAGATACAACACCGGCGGCTGCTGCGAGGCGCGCGAGATGAGCCACCCGGAGGTCGCCATCAGTCCGACGGCACTGCCGAGGGCGAGGGAGCCGAGCAGGAGGGCGAGGGCGAGACGGCTGCGGCGGGGGCCGGACATGGCACGGACACGGCCGAGGACGCCGCCTTTGGTCGTCCGGGGCTCGGTGACTGCGGCGGCGTCGAGGGCGATGTCCTGGACGGTCTCCCGCTCGGCGCGGGGTGCCGTGGAAGCCCGGTTCTCCACGGGAACAGGGGCCGACGGTTCCGCCAGCCGCACGACCCGGTCCGCCACCCCGAGCAGCGCCGGCCGATGCACCACCAGCAGCACCGTCCGCCCGACCGCGAGCCGCCGTACCGCCTCCACGACCTCGGCCTCGGTGGCCCCGTCCAGCGCGGCCGTCGGCTCGTCGAGCAGCAGCACCGGCCGGTCCGCGAGGAACGCCCGGGCCAGGGCCAGCCGCTGCCGCTGACCGGCGGACAGGCCCGCACCGTCCTCACCGAGCACCGTCTCGGCACCGGCGGGCAGCGCGTCCACGAACTCCAGCGCACCGGCATCCGCCAGCGCCCTGCGTACGGCGGCCTCGTCGGCCTCGGGACGAGCCAGCCGTACGTTCTCGGCGATGGTCCCCGCGAACAGATGCGGCCGCTGCGGCACCCACGCGACCCGTGAGCGCCACTGCTGCGGATCGACGTCCGTGAGGTCCGTGCCGCCGACCCGCACCCTCCCGGCACTGGTCGGCACGAACCCCAACAGCACGTTCAGCAGTGTCGACTTGCCCGCACCGCTCGGTCCGACCAGCGCGACCGTCTCACCGGGACGTACCGAGAAGGACACGTCCGACACGGCGTCCTCGGCCCTGCCCGGATAACGGACAAAAACCCCTTCGAACGCCACGGCGCCCGGCGGCACCGCTGCCGTGCCCGACGCCGGAACGGGCGTCTCCAGCACGGCGAAGATCTCCTCGGCGGCGGCCAGGCCTTCCGCCGCGGCGTGGTACTGCGCTCCGACCTGCCGCAGCGGCAGATACGCCTCGGGGGCGAGCACCAGGATGACGAGACCGATGTACAGGTCCATCTCGCCGTGAACCAGCCGCATGCCGATCGTCACGGCGACCAGTGCCACCGAGAGCGTGGAGAGCAGTTCCAGGGCGAAGGAGGAGATGAAGGCGATGCGCAGGGTCCGCATGGTCGCCTGCCGGTACTCGCCGGTGATGCGCTTGATCGACTCGGCCTGCGCCTTGGCCCGCCCGAACACCTTCAGCGTCGGCAGCCCCGCCACGACGTCCAGGAAGTGTCCGGACAACCGGGACAGCAGCTTCCACTGACGGTCCATCCGGGACTGCGTCGCCCAGCCGATCAGCATCATGAAGACGGGGATGAGCGGCAGCGTGCCGATGATGATCGCCGCCGAGACCCAGTCCTCGGTGACGATCCGGGCCAGCACGGCCACCGGTACGACCACCGCCAGCCCCAGCTGCGGCAGATACCGCGAGAAGTAGTCGTCGAGGGCGTCGACTCCGCGCGTGGCCAGAGCGACGAGCGAGCCGGTCCGCTGCCCGCTCAACCACCCCGGACCCAGCGCGCCGGCCCGCTCCAGCAGCCTCCCCCGCAGTTCCGACTTCACCGCGGCGCTGGCCCGATGGGCGGCGAGTTCCGTGAGCCAGGAGACCAACGCCCGGCCACCGGCGACGGCTGCCAACAACAGCAGGGGAGTGCGGAGTTCAGCGACCGACATCCCGTGCTGGAAGGCTCCGACCACCACGTCGGCGATGAGCATGGCCTGAGCGATGACCAGCGCCGCACCGACCGCACCCAGGCCGACGACCGCCACCATGAAAAGGCGGGTGGCGCGGGCATATCGGAGCAGGCGCGGGTCGATCGGTTTCACGTGAAACACACCCTCTTCTCAAGGGGCATGTTTCACATGAAACATGCCCCAAACCGGAATCAGTGCGCGGCCTCGGCGAGGTGCTGCGTACCGATCCGCTTGCGGAACACCCAGTAGGTCCAGCCCTGGTAGAGCAGCACGATCGGCGTGGCGATCCCGGCGCACCAGGTCATGATCTTCAGGGTGTAGGGGCTCGACGAGGCGTTGGTGACCGTGAGACTCCAGCCATCGTTGAGCGACGACGGCATGACGTTGGGGAAGAGGGAGAGGAAGAGCATCGCCACCGCGGCCACGATCGTGACCCCGGACAGCGCGAACGACCATCCCTCCCGTCCGGCCTGGTTCGCCACCAGCGCCGCGACCAGAGCGGCCACGGCCACGACGAGCGCGACCAGGCTCTTGGCGTCGCCGCTGTCGACCTGCGTCCACAGCAGGAACACCAGCGCCAGCGCGGCGGTCACGAGCCCCACCTTGAGGGCCAGCTTCCGCGCCCGTTCCCGGATGTCACCGACGGTCTTGAGCGCGGTGAACACCGCTCCGTGGAAGGTGAACAGCGTCAGCGTCACCAGGCCGCCGAGCAGGGCGTACGGGTTGAGCAGGTCCCAGACGTTGCCGACGTACTCGAAGTTCTTGTCGATCTTCACGCCCCGCACGATGTTTCCGAAGGCCACGCCCCAGAGGAACGCGGGCAGCAGCGAGGTCCAGAAGATCGCGGTCTCCCAGTTGCGCTGCCAGTTCTCCTCGGGCCGCTTCGCGCGGTACTCGAAGGCGACTCCGCGCACGATCAGGCAGACCAGGATGACCAGCAGCGGCAGGTAGAACCCGGAGAAGAGGGTGGCGTACCACTCGGGGAAGGCGGCGAAGGTCGCACCGCCCGCCGTGAGCAGCCACACCTCGTTGCCGTCCCAGACGGGGCCGATGGTGTTGATCAGCAACCGCTTCTCGGGCCGGTCGCGGGCCAGCAGCCTGGTGAGGATGCCGACTCCGAAGTCGAAGCCCTCCAGGAAGAAGTAGCCGGTCCACAGGACGGCGATGAGGACGAACCAGACGTCGTGAAGTTGCATGACTCGATCTCCCTGGGCCTAGTACGAGAAGGCCATCGGCTTGTCGGCGTCACGGGAGTCGCCGCCGATCTTCGTGGGCGGGTTGAGGTCGGCCTCGGTGAGCTCGGGCGGTCCGGCCTTGACGTACTTCACCAGCAGCTTGACCTCGACGACGGCGAGGATCGCGTACAGCGCGGTGAAAGTGATCATCGAGGTGAGGACCTCGGCCTGAGAGACACCGGGGGAGACCGCGTGCCGGGTCTGCAGGACGCCGTAGACGACCCACGGCTGCCGGCCCATCTCGGTGAAGATCCAGCCCCAGGAGTTGGCGATCAGCGGGAAGCCCAGGGTCCAGATGGCCACCAGCCAGTACAGCCTGCTGAGCTTCGGGTTGAGCGCCTTGTTCCGGAACAGGACCAGATGCGGCACCTCGTCCTCGCCCACCCTCAGATGCTGGGGCAGCATGAACTTCTTGCGGGTCAGCCACAGCCCGAGCAGGCCGATCGCGAAGGACGCCATGCCGAAGCCGATCATCCAGCGGAACGCCCAGAAGGTGACGGGGATGATGGGCCGGTAGTCGCCGGGCCCGTACTTGGCCTGCTCGGCCTTGTTGGTGTCGTTGATGCCGGGGACATAGGAGTTGAAGTCGTCGTCGGCCAGGAAGGACAGCACACCCGGGACCGAGAGCTCGACCGTGTTGTGGCCCTTGCTGACATCGCCGTAGGCGAAGACCGAGAACGGCGCCGACTTCTGGCCGTCCCACAGTGCCTCGGCGGCGGCCATCTTCATCGGCTGCTGCTTGAACATGACCTTGCCGAGCGTGTCCCCGCTGATCGCGGTGAGCAGTCCGGCGATGACGACCGTGACCAGGCCCAGCCGCAGCGAGGTCTTCATCACGGGGACGTGCTTCTTGCGGAACAGGTGGAAGGCCGCGATGCCGACCATGAACGCGCCGCCGGTCAGGAAAGACGCGGTGAGCGTGTGGAAGGCCTGCGCGAGCGCGGTGTTCTGGGTGAGGACGGACCAGAAGTCCGTGAGCTCGGCGCGGCCCTTGGCCTTGTTGATCCGGTAGCCGACCGGATGCTGCATCCAGGAGTTGGCCGCGAGGATGAAGTACGCCGACAGGATGGTGCCGATCGAGACCATCCAGATACAGGCCAGGTGGATCTTCTTCGGCAGCTTGTCCCAGCCGAAGATCCACAGACCGATGAAGGTCGACTCGAAGAAGAAGGCGATCAGGGCTTCGAAGGCGAGCGGAGCGCCGAAGATGTCGCCGACGAAGCGCGAGTAGTCGGACCAGTTCATGCCGAACTGGAACTCCTGCACGATGCCCGTGACCACGCCCATCGCGATGTTGATCAGGAAGAGCTTGCCCCAGAACTTCGTCGCCCTGAGGTACTTCTCGTTCTCCGTGCGCACCCATGCGGTCTGAAGGCCGGCCGTCAGGGCGGCGAGCGAGATCGTCAGGGGGACGAACAGGAAGTGGTAGACGGTGGTGATGCCGAACTGCCATCGCGCCAGAGTCTCCGGCGCCAAAGCCAGGTCCACGTCGCCGCTCCTTACCTCACAGGCTGGTGGAACTTATGCTCATACGAGCGCTTGTGAAAGCGTTCACATTCACAAGCAATTATGGCGCATGGAAGTTCGGCACGGGACGGGCGGGGGGTCCTGAACCGGGTCCGATAGGTCACACATGGACAGGGCCGGTCGGCACCTGGCGCTCGGGCGCCTCGGTTCCACGTGAAACCAAGACGCCCCGCAGCTCACGACAACCGTCACGGCATGACGATCACGCGGGCAGTCGCAGCACGACGACCGTCACAGCTCCTTGCGGAAGCCCTCCGCCACCTTCAGGAAGATGTCGTTCGCCTCGGTCTCCCCGACCGTCACCCGCACACCCTCGCCCGGGAACGGCCGGATCACCACACCGTGCTGCTCACAGGCCGCGGCGAAAGCGACCGTCTGCTCCCCCAGCCGCAGCCACACGAAGTTGGCCTGCGTCTCGGGCACGGTCCAGCCCTGGGCCCGCAGCGCGTCGACCACACGCGTGCGCTCGCACACCAGCGAGCCGACCCGTCCGATCAACTCGTCCTCGGCACGCAGCGAGGCGATCGCCGCCTCCTGCGCGATCTGGCTCACCCCGAACGGCACGGCCGTCTTGCGCAGTGCCGCCGCCACCGGCTCATGGGCGATCGCGAAACCGACCCGCAGGCCGGCGAGGCCGTACGCCTTGGAGAACGTGCGCAGCACACAGACGTTCGGCCGCTCCCGGTAGATCTCCACCCCGTCCGGGACCTCCAGATCGCGGATGAACTCGCGGTAGGCCTCGTCCAGCACCACCAGCACATCGCCCGGCACCCGGTCCAGGAAGCGCTCGAGCTCGGCACGCCTGACGACCGTACCCGTCGGGTTGTTGGGGTTGCAGACGAAGATCAGGCGCGTGCGGTCGGTGATCGCGTCGGCCATGGCGTCCAGGTCGTGCACATCCCCCGGTGTCAGCGGCACCCGGACCGAGGTCGCGCCACTGATCTGCGTGATGATCGGGTACGCCTCGAAGGAGCGCCAGGCGTAGACGACCTCGTCGCCGGGGCCCGCGGTGGACTGGATCAGCTGCTGGGCGACCCCGACCGAACCGGTGCCGGTCGCCAGGTCGGAGAGCGGGACACCGAAGCGGTCGGACAGCTCGTTCATCAGGCCCGTGCAGGCCATGTCCGGGTAGCGGTTGAAGGACGAGGCCGCGGCCGTCACGCTCTCCATCACGCCGGGCAGTGGCGGATAGGGGTTCTCGTTGGAGGACAGCTTGTAGGCCACCGGGCCGCCGGCCGCGGCAGGCTTGCCCGGCTTGTAGGTGGGGATCCCCGCCAGCTCGGCGCGCAGCTTGGGGCTCGTCTCGCTCACCGCAGTCCTCCTCGCGACCACCGACGGCCCGTCCACACCGCCGGCTTCCAATACTCCACACCTTATGAGGATTCGGCGCCGCTGCGTACAGGTGCGGCGCGACCCGGTCCGGCGGCCCGGCCGACCGCATCCGCCCTCACAGGCATCAGGGGCATCGTCGTACGAAGCCAGACGAATCGCGGACCGGTCCGGGGGCGCGGCCAGATATATCTGTGCGCCGGTGGCTCACGCCCTGGCGCGCATCACCCGTGCAGGTGAGTTGAGACCTCTTCGAGACATCGGGAAGTTGGCAGGCTCATGCGTGCCGACAAGTCACGTAGTGCCATTTGATCGTTCAACTGGCTCTCTTTCAAAGGTAGTTGACGGTAAATGACCATGCAGAAACGTGCCTGTCAATGCGTGCATATGCGTCCGCCCTACCCCACCGCATGAGCCCTACTATCGGCTCGCCATGACAGCAGCAGGGAAGCACCAGGTGAGCCGCGCGGAAACCTCACGTCGAGGCAGTCGGCCGGGTCGGGCGGGCATCAGAGACGTGGCCGCCGCCGCCGGAGTCTCCATCACGACCGTCTCCGATGCCCTGAACGGCAAGGGCAGGCTCCCGGACGCCACCCGACGCCATGTCCGCGAGGTCGCCGACCGGCTGGGCTACCGGCCCTCGGCGGCGGCCCGGACCCTCCGTACGGGCAAGTCGGGACTCATCGGCCTGACCGTGACGACGTACGGGGATGAACCTTTCACCTTCACCGAGTTCGCGTACTTCGCCGAGATGGCGCGAGCGGCCACCTCCGCCGCGCTCGCCCGCGGCTACGCGCTGGTGATCCTTCCGGCGACCTCGCGCCACGACGTGTGGTCGAACGTCGCCCTGGACGGCACGGTCGTCATCGACCCGTCCGACCAGGACCCGGTGGTCAGCGAACTGGTCCGGCAGGGTTTACCGGTCGTCTCCGACGGCCGCCCGGCCGGCGCGCTGCCGGTCACCGCGTGGGTCGACAACGACCACGAGGCCGCCGTCCTCGGCATTCTCGACCATCTGGCCGACGCCGGCGCCCGCCGCATCGGCCTGCTGACGGGGACCACGACGGACACGTACACCCATCTGTCCACGACGGCGTACCTGCGCTGGTGCGAGCGCGTCGGCCAGGAGCCGGTGTACGAGGCCTACCCAGCCCACGATCCGTGCGCGGGCGCCGTCGCCGCCGACCGGCTGCTCGCCCGCCCCGACCGGCCGGACGCCGTCTACGGACTGTTCGATCCGAACGGCACCGATCTGCTCGCCGCCGCCCGTCGTTACGGCCTGCGCGTACCGGACGACCTGCTTCTGGTCTGCTGCAGCGAATCCACCGTGTACGCCAACACAGAACCGCCGATCACCACACTCTCACTGAAGCCGCGCCGGATCGGCACGGCGGTGGTGCAGCTGCTCATCGACGCGATCGAGGGGGTCGAATCGGACCAACCGGTCGAGCAGGTGATACCGACCGAGCTGATCGTCCGTACCTCGTCCCAGCGACGTCCGCCGCGCACGACCGTCAGCCCGCCGCGTTCGCCCGAAGAGGAGTGAAACAAGCGCTGTCAGCAGCGGTCGAAGCCCTGCCCAATCGGGGCGAAAGCCGCGGTGAACTGGACTCTTGCTCCGATTCACCACCCCTGGGTCATCACATGGCGCGATCCGCATTCCTATGATGGGCCCACGACACCGCGGGCCGCTGCGACCAGGCAGTCCGAAGCGGTGCAGATGCGGCGCGATGGTGGAGGGGTCTGATGACTCAGGGGGCCGGTCAGGGACCCGAGGTGGAGCGGACGGCGACGTTGCGCGACTTCCGGGTGCCTGCATACGTCCACGAGACCGGTCCGTACGGCCACAGCACGCACCCCGGCGACGTCGTACCGCCCGAGGAGGAGACATATCCCGACGGGTACACGCCCACCGAGCGCGATCTGCCGGTCGTCCACCCCGGTGACCCGCTCGGCGGGAACGTCGACCCGGTGTCCGCGGGCATCCCGCAGCAGGCGGAGGGCGTGGGGCCGCTGTACGTCGTGGGAGACGTGCACGGCTATCTGGAGGAGCTGCTGGCCGCCCTGCGGGAGCAGGGGCTGATCGACGTGGCCGGCAACTGGTGCGCGGGCACCGCGCGGCTGTGGTTCCTCGGCGACTTCACCGACCGGGGACCCGACGGCATCGGCGTCATCGAACTGGTGATGCGGCTGTCCGCCGAGGCGGCCGCGGCCGGCGGCTACTGCAAGGCCCTCATGGGCAACCACGAGCTGCTGCTGCTCGGCGCCAAACGCTTCGGCGACACCCCCGTCAACTCCGGCGCGGGCACCGCCACCTTCCAGGCGGCCTGGCTGCTCAACGGCGGGCAGAAGACCGACATGGACCGTCTTCAGGACCACCACCTGCAGTGGATGGCCCGCCTGGACGCGGTCGAGGAGGTCGACGGCTATCTGCTCGTCCACTCCGACACCACCGCCTACCTCGACTACGGCGACTCGATCGAGGCGGTCAACGACACGGTCCGCGAGACACTCACCCGTAACGACGCCGACGAGTGCTGGGATCTGTTCCGCAAGTTCACCAAGCGCTTCTCCTTCCGCGACGAGGGCGGTGCAGACGCCGTACGCTCCCTGCTGGATACGTACGGCGGCACCCGGATCGTTCACGGCCACAGCCCCATTCCCTATCTGCTGGGCGAGGTCGGCTCCGAGGACGGCGAGGAGCGCCCCGAGCCGTTGGTCGAGGGACCGCACGTCTACGCGGACGGCCTGGCCATCGCGATGGACGGCGGAGTGACCATGGCCGGAAAGCTGCTGGTCCAGCAACTTCCGCTGGATAATTGAACGTTCCCGGGGCAGGCGGGGCCACACGGAGGATCGTGGAGAACGGCCCTGGCCAGGGCCCAATTTCCGGAAACCCCCTGTCACCGCGTGCCGTCCCGGCTCTACCATCGGCTTATCCGTAGCAGGCTCCCCTCCGTTTCTGCCCGACGGCTCGTTGGCATGCGAGCCCCAAGCCCTACGGAGCATCGGGGGATGCACATGAACAGCGTTCCGCAGCACCTGCTGAGTGAGGACCGCCAGGAGTACGAGCGGGTCCTCGACGAGGCGCTGCGCTCCGCCCCACAGCGCCCGGAACTGGCCGCTGTGGGGCAACGGCTGAATCCCGAACAGCTGCGCACCATGGCGCTGAACGCCACCGCCCTCATCACGGTGGCCGCGGCGACCGAGTACCAGCACTACGTGAAGGTCCGCGAGGAACTGCGCCAGCCGGCGTCGTCCACCCCGTCGTCCTCCCGTGAATCCGGCTCCGCGGAGCCGGACGCGGGCGCGATGGGGCTCGCCACCACCCTCGGCGAGGCCGCCGAGCCGGCCGGCGCGGGCGCCGTCGCCGTCGCCGCCGTCCTCACCCCCGTCCTCGCCGGAACGGCCGCAGCGATATTCCTGCTCGTCGGGTACATCATCAGGTCCGTCGCCCCCGAACAGACGTTCGGCAAAACCCTGCTGACGGCGGGTTGGGTGTTCGGCGCCCTGACCGCGGCCGCGATCCTCGTCGCCGCCGTCGGGCTTCTCCTGACGGCCCTGCGCAACAGCCCCTCGCTGGAGGCGGGACCGTACGGCGAACTGAACGAGGAGGTGACCCTGGCCAGGGATGCCTGGCGGGAGGCGCTGCTGGAGCGCGGGATCCTGCCGTTCCTGCGCGACGCACTGGCCGACCCGGGCACGGTGGCGGCCCTGCACGACCCCGCCCCGCAGGCTCCGACCAACCGCATCCCGCATCTCGGTTACGACCGCCCGGGCTTCACCAGCCCGGACGACGGCCCGGGACGCGGTCACCGCCCGAGCTTCACCAGCCCGGACTACACCAGCCCGGACTTCGGAGGCCCGGAACACCAGCCGGAGTGACCACCGGCTTGCGCCTCCCACCGCGGAAGCCCCTCGGAGGAGCGCAAGCCGGACAGTCGGTCGCAGTCGGCGGCCTCACGGGCGACGCGTTCGCCGCATCGCGCGTGGGCGGCCCGTACGGCCGCGATGTCGCACAAGTGCGTTCTTCCGCGGGGCATTGAGCGGGCCGATCATGGACGCACCACGCCCATCTGACGAGGAGACCTGATGTCCGCCCGCATGCATGCCGTCGTACAGTCCGCGTTCGGCGGCCCCGAGGCGCTCGTGTACACGGAGACCGACGTGCCCGAACCCGGTCCGGGTGAGGTGCTGCTCCGCGTCGCCGGTGCCGGGGTCAACCCGGGAGACGCGGTGCTGCGGTCCGGCCGGGTGCCGGAGCTGCTCACCCTGCCGTGGACGCCGGGCAACGACGTGGCCGGCGTCGTCGAGCGGGTCGGTGAGGGCGTGACGCGGTTCGTGCCCGGCGACACGGTGTACGGCATGCTGGCGGTCGGCCGGCACGGAGCGTACGCCGAGTTCACCGTCGCCCCGGTCGAGGCGCTGGCCCTCGCGCCGAAGAACCTCGATCTGGTGCACGCGGGTGCCGTGCCGCTGGTGGCTGTGACCGCGTGGCAGGCACTGGCCGTGCTGGCGGGGGTCCAGCCGGGCGACCGGGTGCTGATCCACGCGGCGGCCGGCGGCGTCGGGCATGTCGCGGTGCAACTGGCCAAGGAGTTGGGGGCGCACGTCATCGGCACCGCGCGGGCCGCCCGTCACGACCTGCTGCGCCGACTGGGCGCCGACGAACTGGTCGACTACACCGCCACCGACTTCCGGGCCGCCGTGGCGCCCGTGGACGTGGTCCTCGACCTGGTGGGCGGTTCCTACGGTCCACACTCCCTCGACGTGCTGCGGCCAGGCGGTCTGCTCGTCGGCGCGTCGATCGATCCGGGAACCGACGACCGCCAGGCCGCCGACCGCGGCCTGCGGTATGTCTGGGTCACGGCCGCGCCCTCAGGGGCGCTGCTGGAACACATCACCGAGCGCATCGAGACGGGCCGGCTGCGGGTGATGGTCCAGGACACCTACCCGCTGTCCGAAGCGGCGGCGGCCCACCGCGCGATCGAGACCAGGCAGACGACCGGCAAGATCGTCCTGGTGCCATGACGGCCTTGAGCAGAGCGTTCCTTGGAGTCCGCGGATGATCGGTGCAAGCGTGCGCGTGTGGCATGACGAAGAGAGCTGGGGGATCCTCGACTCCCCGGAGACGCCCGGCGGTTGCTGGGCGCACTTCTCGGCGATCGAGATGCCGGAGTTTCGTTCTCTGTCCGTCGGCCAGGTCGTCGCCCTGGAGTGGGAGGCCGGCGAGCAGGACGGCTGGCACTGTCGGGCCGTCCGCGTGGTACTCACGGACACCCGGTTCCGCGAACTGAGGGACGTCGATTCCGCGAACTGAGGAACCCCGATTCCGCGAACTGGCAGACGCCGGGTCCCGGCGGAGGAAGCGCCGTCCCGGGTCGGTGGCGGGACGGCGTTCCGGCGTTGGTCAGTCAGCGATCGGCAGGTACACCCTGTTACCGCTCGCCGCGAACTCCTTGGACTTCTGCAGCATCCCCTCCGCGATCTCCTCCTGCGACGCCCCGTCGGCCGCCTCACCGCCGAACCGCTCGGTGATGGTGTGGCTGATCTTCATGGAGCAGAACTTCGGCCCGCACATCGAGCAGAAGTGAGCCGTCTTGGCCGGCTCCGCCGGGAGGGTCTCGTCATGGAACTCGCGGGCCGTGTCCGGGTCCAGGGCGAGGTTGAACTGGTCCTCCCACCGGAACTCGAAGCGGGCGTCGGACAGCGCGTCGTCCCACTCCTGCGCCCCGGGGTGCCCCTTGGCAAGGTCGGCCGCGTGGGCGGCGATCTTGTAGGTGATGACACCGGTCTTGACGTCGTCGCGGTTGGGCAGGCCCAAGTGCTCCTTGGGAGTGACGTAGCAGAGCATCGCCGTACCCCACCAGGCGATCATCGCGGCACCGATGCCGGAGGTGATGTGGTCGTACGCCGGCGCGACGTCCGTCGTCAGCGGGCCGAGGGTATAGAACGGAGCTTCATCGCAGATCTCCTGCTGAAGGTCGATGTTCTCCTTGATCTTGTGCATCGGGACATGCCCCGGGCCCTCGATCATGGTCTGTACGTTGAAACGCTTCGCGATCCGGTTGAGTTCCCCGAGCGTGCGCAACTCCGCGAACTGCGCCTCGTCGTTGGCGTCCGCGATCGAACCGGGACGCAGACCGTCCCCGAGCGAGTACGTGACGTCGTACGCGGCGAGGATCTCGCAGAGTTCTTCGAAGTTCTCGTACAGGAACGACTCCTTGTGGTGCGCCAGACACCACGCCGCCATGATCGAGCCGCCGCGCGAGACGATGCCGGTCTTGCGGTGGGCGGTGAGCGGGACGAACGGGAGGCGCACGCCCGCGTGGACGGTCATGTAGTCCACGCCCTGCTCGGCCTGCTCGATGACCGTGTCCTTGTAGATCTCCCAGGTCAGCTCCTCGGCCCGGCCGTCGACCTTCTCCAGCGCCTGATAGAGCGGCACCGTGCCGATGGGGACGGGGGAGTTGCGCAGCACCCACTCACGGGTGGTGTGGATGTTGCGGCCCGTGGACAGGTCCATGACCGTGTCGGCGCCCCAGCGGGTCGCCCAGGTCATCTTCTCGACCTCCTCCTCGATGGAGGAGGTGACAGCGGAGTTGCCGATGTTCGCGTTGACCTTCACCAAGAACCGCTTGCCGATGATCATCGGCTCGATCTCCGGGTGGTTGACGTTCGCGGGGAGAACCGCCCGGCCCTCCGCGATCTCCTCGCGGACGACCTCCGGTGAGACGTTCTCCCGGAAGGCCACGAACTCCATCTCGGGCGTGATCTCGCCGCGGCGCGCATACGCGAGCTGCGTGACCGCCTTGCCGTCGCGGCTGCGCCTCGGCTGGCGCGGACGTCCCGGGAAGACGGCGTCGAGGTTGCGCAGACCGCCGCGGGGCGATGTGTGCTTGACCCCGTCGTCCTCGGGACGGACGGGCCGACCCGCGTACTCCTCTGTGTCCCCGCGACCGACGATCCAGTTCTCGCGCAGCGGGGCGAGCCCCCTGCGGACATCCGTGTCGGTGAGCGGATCGGTGTACGGGCCCGAGGTGTCGTACAGCGTGACCGACTGCCCGTTGGTGAGGTGCACCTGACGGACCGGCACCCGCACATCGGGGCGCGAACCCTCGATGTACGCCTTGTGCCAGCCGATGGACTTCCCGTTCTCCCCGTCGAACTGCGTGGAGGCAGGCGTGCGTGCGTCCTTGTTGGTCATGAGACCTACTCCCTACGCCGGCATTACCCGGTAACAGGTTCGGCGGTCGACGCAGCGGCTTCCGTCTGCCGACATTTCGTGGGGAACATCACTCGACTTCGTTGACGTTCCACGTGAAACATCGCTGGGACGGAGGTCAGCGCCCTCTCAGCCCGGTGCTCCGAGCTCCCGCGTGTGCAAAGGTGCCTCCACGCTAGCGTCATGTGTGGCGCGGTGAACAGTGCCCCTCTGCCGTTGTTGGGATGATCTGCCGGTGACCACGACACACCAGCCCTCGTACCCGCCCCCTGGGCACGGCCCGGGATACGGCGGCATCCATGGGGCCGACGGCCACGAACCCGGTAACGGCCCCGGAGCCCCCGGCGGGCCGGGACACGGGCACGATGCGGGCGCCCATGGCGGGCACGGGCACGATGCGGGCAGCCACAGCGGGCACGGCCACAGTCACAGCCATGGTCCGGCCGCCCCCGTCTCCCAGCATTTGCGCAAGGTCATCGCGGCCGTCCTCATCCCGTTCGCCGCCGCCGTGGTCGTCGGCCTCGTGGTGCTGTGGCCGGGCGGCGCCCCGTCGCACCAGCGGACCGGGGTGGGCTTCGACCGGCAGACCCAGCAGGCGACGGTCACCAGGGTCGTCTCCGTGAGCTGCAAGTCGGTGAACGCCTCGGGCGGGAGCTCGCTCGGCGACACCTCCACCACCGGGGGTTCCTCCGCCCAGCAGCAGGAGAAGGGGACCTGCAAGAAGGCGACGATCCGGGTCGACACCGGCAAGGACAAGGGCCGTACGTTCACCGAGATCGTCCAGCCCGACCAGTCGCGCCAACTGCACCAGGGCGAGAAGGTGGTGGCCGCCTACGAGCCCTCGGCACCCAAGGACCTGCAGTACTCCGTGGCCGACGTGAACCGACGGTTCCCGATGGCTCTGCTGGCCGGCATCTTCGCGCTCGCCGTCGTGATCGTCGGACGGCTGCGGGGCGTCATGGCGCTGGTCGCGCTGGCCATCAGCTTCCTGATCCTGAACTTCTTCATCCTGCCCGCGATCCTGCAGGGCTCGAATCCCCTGCTCGTCGCGGTGATCGGGTCGAGCGCGATCATGCTGATCGCCCTCTACCTGTGCCACGGGCTGTCGGCCCGTACGTCCGTGGCGGTGCTCGGCACACTGATCTCGCTGGTGCTGATCGGTTTCCTCGGCTCGCTGTTCATCGGCTGGGCGGCGCTCACCGGGAACACCGACGACAACACCGGCCTGATCCACGGCCTGTATCCGTCGATCGACATGAGCGGTCTGCTGCTCGCGGGCGTCATCATCGGCTCGCTCGGTGTCCTCGACGATGTGACGGTCACTCAGACCTCGGCGGTCTGGGAACTGCACGAGGCCAACCCCTCGACGGGGTGGCGCGGGCTGTACCGCGCCGGCATCCGCATCGGCCGCGACCACATCGCGTCCGTCGTCAACACCCTGGTCCTCGCCTACGCCGGTGCCGCGCTGCCCCTGCTGCTGCTCTTCTCCATCGCGCAGAGCAGTGTGGGCACGGTGGCCAACAGCGAGCTGGTGGCGGAGGAGATCGTGCGCACGCTCGTGGGATCGATCGGGCTGGTCGCCTCGGTCCCGGTCACGACGTTGCTGGCGGCGCTGGTTGTCTCGGCCGACCGACCGTCACGGGAGACGGGACCAGGGACGGCAACGGCCGGCATCGCACCGCCTGCGGCCCGCACGGGGAAGGGCCGACGACGCAAGCACTGAGGACGAGGCCCAGGGGTGCACGCGTCAGCGGAAGAAGCGTTACTGCGTTCCGTTCCGGCCGCCCCCGCGCGCAGGCCTCACCCGGCGCTTTGCTCCTCCGCCAGGATGCGGTCCAGCGCCTCGTCCAGATGGGCGTCGAACTCGGCGAGCGCTCCCTCCTGGCCGAGCGGCACCAGCTTGTCCGTGCGGTCCAGGAACGCGATGAGCGGCGCCGTCGACGAACGGAACAGCGCCTGGTCACCGCCCACCTGAAGCCGGATCAGCACCTCGCTCAGCGAGTCCACCTCGGCGGGCGACACCCGCACATCGCCCTCACCGCACGGCCTGCCCACCCCGTCGATCAGCAACTCCCTGCCGAACGCCCAGGTCACCGGGGCATCGCCCGGCAGATGGAAGGTCAGCCGAACGGCATAGGGATCACACGTCTCGTACCCCAGCTCGACCGGGATACGGAAGGAGAGCTCCTCGGAGACGAGGAAGCTCATCATGACCTCTGCCTGTACGGACTCGCGCATCGCCTACCCCGTCATATGAAGCCGAATGGCTGGGAATGATCCCCTGACACTGCAGGCATCTTGCTGAAAGTGAGCGACAGATCACAAGGAGTGAGTTTTCAGATGCTGATAGAGAGCGCCAGTGACCCCAGCAGGCGCCCGATCTCGTTCTGCAGTTGCCGCGCCGCCGCCGGCACACGGTCGGCCTGATGCGCGGGCAGGGAGATGGCCACCGTCGCTGCTGTCGTACCGATGGTGATCGGGACCGCCGCGCACACCGTCCCCAGCGCGTACTCCTGGCGCTCGGTGACCGGCTCCATCCGACCTGTCCGCTCGAGCCGCCGCAACAGGGTGTGACTGTCGCGCACCGTGTACGGAGTGATGGCCTGCACGGGATAGCGGTCGAGATGATCGCGACGCGCCTCCTCGTCCAGCTGGGACAGCAGGCACTGTCCGACCGCGTGCGCGTGCCCGGTCTCACGAAAGTCGGCCCACTCCTCGACCGCCGGGTTGCCCGGGGTGTCGGAGACGCACATGACCTCGATCTCGCCGTCCCGGTACACGGCGTAGTACACCGGCACCCCGATCGCGTCCCGCCAGCTGGCGAGCGCGTCGACCATCGTGCTGCGACGTTTCTCCTGCGCCCCCCTGCTGCCCAGCCGCTCGGCCGCGTCGCCGAGGAAGAACAACCCCTTGTCCCGGCGCAGATAGCCCTCGTGCACCAGGGTGCGCAGCAGGTGGTACGCCGTGGGCAGCGCCAGACCGGTCTCGCGGGCCAGTTGTTTGGCCGGGGCTCCGTGCTCGTGACCGGCGACGCATTCCAGCAGGCGCATCGCACGCTGGACGGAGCCGATCAGGGTCGACTGCTGGGGTGGCGTGGTGGGGGGCGGCGGTAGGCACCTCCCCGGCGGGGTCGGCACCCCCTCCGGCGTCCGGGACCGTGGCCGCGAGGTGGCCGTGGACGTAGCCGCCGTCGATGCCGGGGCGGCCGTCGCCCGCTTCTGTGCGGAGGGGCCCGGCTGTTCGGGGGGCCTGAGGCGACCCGGCGGGGAGGCGGCCGTCTGAGGCGAGGTGGGGGGTGCGTAGGGGGCTGTGACTGCGGTGTCTACCGTGGCCAAGGGGTCACTCCCGAAGCGCGAGAGGGGCAGCCCGTGCGGGGAGACACGGGAGGGGGTGTGCGCCGCCCGCGGGGTCTTGCCCGCGTCGGATTCCGGACTCTAATCGCCCTCCACCGCACAGGGACGGCCCGTCCGGGAAACTTCCCCCGCCCGAGGGAACCGGTGATTCCTGTTACCTCACCGGTGCCCCGGGGTTCTCACCAGTCGCTGCGCGACGAGGAGCTCGAGGTGAACTTCCGTACGACGTAGATCAGTCCACCGACCAGCGCCACGAAGACCAGCGCCTTGAAGAGCAGTCCGATGACGAAGCCGACGACGGTGGCGATCAGCCCGCCGAACACGACCAGGGCGATGACCGGCACCGCGATCCACTTCACCCACCACGGCAGTCCCGAAAAGATCTCTCCCATTGCTCTCGTCCTGTCCTTTCCGCCCGCCGCTGCTGCCGGGTCCCGTCGACGACCCGGTCCTACGAGGCCGGATCCTTCTCTTGTCCTGCCCTCGATGCTAGGGCCGGCAGGGGTCCCGGCGGGGGCCTCGCATCCCTTGTCCTCCCCTGATCGAACCCCTAGACGAGTCATTCCGAATGCTGACGGTGCGTGTGGGAACGCGGACAGGGCGTCCAAGATCGATCTGTGACGAATGACCTGGACGCCCTGCTGA